>NYZC01000078.1 GCA_002686995.1 Phycisphaeraceae bacterium
GCATCCACTATCCTCTGCCGGTTACACGGCGCACCGAAATGACAAATCACCATTGGCTTAATGACTAATAGCCTAGTCTCAATGTTAGTGGGGCGCCATCATGCTCGGTTCCGCCGTTCTGGATCTGGCGATCGGCCTCGCCGTGATCTACCTGCTGCTCAGCCTGGTCTGCTCCGGCGTCGTCGAAGGCATCGCCGGCTGGTTCGCCCACCGCGGCAAGATGCTGAAGGCCACCATCGACCGCCTGTTCGTCGACGCGCAGCAAGCGGTGAGCAATCCCGTGCTCACCATCGAGCGCTTCTACGACAGCCCGCGCATCCAGGCGCTTCACCAGCATGTGAAGATCAGTTGGCGCGGGCGCGCCACGACGATCTCCAATCCCCGCCTGCCCTCGTACATCGAGCCGTCGCTGTTCGCCGAGGAGGTGACGCGCACGCTCGCCGGCGACGATTCGACGAACCCGCGGTCCGCCACGCCGGTGACCCGGCTCGCGGCGATCACGTCCCAGCTTGCCTCGCACCCGAAGACCGGCGCCGGCGGCGACCCGCTCCGGCAGATGCTCTACGACGCCGCGCGCGACCTCGACGTCTTCGACGAGAAGGAGGCGGAAGCGGCGCTGTCGCGCTTCCACGGAAAGATCGAGGACTGGTTCAACGACACGATGAAGCGGTCGAGCGGCTGGTACCGCCGCAACGTGCAGAAGCTGCTGTTCGCCATCGCGGTCATCGTGACGATCACCATCAACGCGGACACGGTCACGATCATCCAGGAGCTGTCCACCGACGACGAATTGCGGGCCCGGGTCGCCGACGCCGCGGCGGCGCAGGTGGCCACGTCCACGCCCGCCAGGGCACACGACACGCTGGCGCAGATCCGCGGGTTCAACCTCCCTATGGGCTGGCCGGACATCGCCGGTGGTTTCTATGATCGCTTCGGCCATCAGCACGGCAACTTTGTCGGCGCGCGGCTGCTCTACGGCATCCACAAGCTCGGGGGATGGGCGATCACGGTGTTCGCCATCATGCTCGGCGGCCCGTTCTGGTACGACATCCTCTGCAAGCTCGTGAGCCTGCGGTCGTCGAAGCGGATCCCGACGTCCGGTCGGGGCGGCACGCCCGCCGCGGCCGATTCCCATCGGCGGCGCTCCCGGCCCGTTCGATGCGCCGATGCCCGCCGCCGGGCCGGCGCCTGCGATGCCCGTCCCTGCGGGCGGCGGCCTTCCCGTCGACTACTGGTCGACGCTCGCGGAGCCGCGCGGGCCGGTCGAGACGGCGGCGGCCCCGGAATCGGGCGGCGCCCACGAGGCGGCGCTGGATCTCGCGCGCTTCGCCGCGCTCTCATACAAGCCGCTGCCGATCTGCGAGAAGATCCTTGCCCGTAGCGGCCGCAAGGTCGCGATGTCTTCGATCGAGGGCGACGACGCCACGCGGTCGGGAAGCTCCACGCAGGCGCTCGTGGCCCGCGAAGGATCGCGCGTGATCGTCGCGTTCCGCGGCACCGAGCCGACGGCGATCGAGGACTGGCTCGTCGACGCCGACTTCATGCTCGAAGCGCCGGCGCCGGGAGACTACGTCGATCCGGAGCGCGGTGCCGGCGCCGAAGTGCACGGCGGCTTCCACGGTGCCCTGTCGAGCGTGATCGACCGAGTCGGCGCACAGATCGGGTCGGCGCCGCAGGTGATGCTCTGCGGCCACAGCCTCGGCGGCGCCCTCGCCGCCCTGTGCTTCGCGCGGATGCTCCGGCAGCCGACGGACGAGCTCGCGCACCTGACGCTATGCACCTTCGGGGCGCCGCGCGTCGGTAATCGGGCGTTCGCGCGGGCCATGAACGATCGACTTGCCGACAGCGCAGACGGGCCGGCCTGCGCCGTGCACCGTTTCGTCAACCACCGCGATCTCGTGCCGCGCGTGCCTCCGCCCCAGCTTGGATTCCAGCACTTCGGCAACGCGCACTATTTCGATCGAGTGGGCAATCTTTCGGCCGATCTCGAACCCGACTGGGCCCGCGCGCTGGATCGGATCATCGGCGCCTCGGAGGACTTCGGCGCATGGCTAAAAGGCAACCTCGCGGACCACGCGATCGGCGCGTACATCCAGAGGCTGGAACGCGCAGCGCAGTTCGAGCGCCGCCAATTACCCTCCGACCAATCATTGGCTTAGCGACCCACGGTCCAATAACATGATGTCATGCCTGCTTCGCATGCGCTGACATCACGCGGAATCGAGCTCGACACGTCCGCCGGCACGTTCGGCGAGCTTCGTTCGAGCGCCGATATCGCGGACGACACGACGGCGCTTCAGGACCGAATGGAGCAGGAAGGCTACGTCTACCTGCCCGGCTTCCTGAACCGCGACGACATCTTCACGGCGCGGCAGGAGGTGTGTCGGCGCCTCGACGCGAGTGGTGACATCGACCGGCGCTACCCGTTGATCGACGCGATCGCCGCATCGGAATCCTTGAGCCGGTTCTCCGAGACCCTCGGCAACGACAACCCGCAGCTTGCCCGCGTCCTCTACGACGGTCCGATGATTTCGCTGTTCGAGCGGTTCCTCGGCGACCCCGTCCGTCACTTCGATTACACCTGGTTCCGGGCCATGGCGCCGGGCGGCTCCACGCCCCCGCATTACGACATCGTTTACATGGGGCGCGGCACGAAGCGGCTCTACACGGCCTGGACGCCCATCGGCGACGTGTCGCTGGAGGACGGGCCGCTGATGGTCATGGAGGGCTCCAACCACCTCGAGCGTCTCAAGCAGCGGTACGGCAGCCGGGACGTCGACACCTACTGCTCCAACCGGCCCCACCTCGAAGGCCGGCGCCGCACCCAGTTGCCGACCTTCGGCGCCCTGACGCTCGACGCCGCCCGCCTGCGCGCCAACCTCGGTCTCCGCTGGCTCACCACCGAGTTCAAGGCGGGCGACCTGCTCTTCTTCACGATGTTCACCCTCCACGCGAGCATCGACAACCAGGGCCCGCGCATCCGCCTTTCCAGCGATTCCCGCTACCAGCGCGCCGACGAGCCCGTGGATGACCGGTGGGTCAGCATCGACGGCCGCCCGCCCGTCAAGCACGGAGACGAGGCGCGGCGGGAGATGATCTGCTGAACGCCCCCTTTCCCATCATCGACACCCATATCCACCTGTTCGACTCGACGCGGCCGCAGGGCGCGCCCTACACCGGCCCCGCGGGGCACCCGCCGCAGGTTTCGCTGCCGCCGCGATACCGGGCGCTGGCGGAGCCGCTCGGCGTGGTCGGCGCGATTCACGTCGAGGCCAGCAACTGGCCCGAGGACAACCACTGGGTGCTCGAAGTCGCCGACGGCGATCCCATCATCGTGGGCGTCATCGGGAACCTCCGCGCGGAGGAAGACGATTTTGCGAAGCAGATCGAGCGTCTTGCGGCCAACCCGCTGTTTCGCGGCATCCGCTACGGAAGGCTCTGGGGATACGACCTGTCGAAGCAGGTCGACAATCCGGCGTTCATCGACGCGATGAAGCTGATGGCGCAGGCGGGCCTCGTCCTCGACAGCGCGAACCCGAACCTGGACCTGGTCCAGGGGTGGCTGACGCTGACCGACAGGGTGCCGGACCTCACGCTCATCATCGACCACCTTCCCTACTTCGACCCGCCGCCGGACCAGCAGGCCGAATACGAGCGCCTTCTCGGCATCCTGAGCGAGCGACCCCAGGTGTTCGTGAAGCTCTCCGAGGTGATTCACCGCGTCGAAGGCCAGGTCTCGAAGGACCTGGCGACCCACCGACCGCGCCTTGACCTCCTGTTCGACCTGTTCGGCGAGGACCAGGTCATCTTCGGCAGCGACTGGCCGAACAGCGACGGCGTCGCAACGATCGAGGAAGTGTTCGCGATCGTCAGGGCGTTTTTCGCAACGAAGCCGCGCGACGTCGCGGAGAAGTACTTCTGGAAGAACTCGGTGCGCGCCTACAGGTGGATTCGTCGCGCGCCGAACCAGCCGGAAACAACCTGACCCGCACTGATCGGAGGTTTGTGACATGCCCAGGACTCTCGCGCGACGGCCCTTCAGGGATGACGTGGAGCTCTCGATCGTCGGCCTCGGCGTGATCACCGCGATCGGCATGGAGCAGTCGGACGTCGACGCGCTGGTGACCGAGTCGGTCGAAGCCGGCGTCAACTACATCGATACCGGACCACGTTACGGCGACGGGGAAGGCCAGCAGAAGCTCGGACTCGCGCTGCGCCCCCACCGCGACAACGTGTTCATTGCGTGCAAGACCGGTCGGCGCGACGCGGAAGGCGCCCTCGAGGAGCTGGAGCTTTCCCTCGAGATGCTCCACACGGATCACGTCGATCTGTACCAGCTCCACGGCGTCAGCAGCCGGGAGGACGTGGAGCAGATTCTCGCGCCGGGCGGTGCGGCCGAAGGCTTTCTCACGGCCCGCGACCAGGGCAAGACGCGCTACGTCGGCCTCTCGGCGCATGACGAGGACGCCGCGATCGCGATCATGGACGGATTTCCCTGCGACTCGATTCTCTTTCCGACGAACTTCGCATGCTTCGCGCAGGGTGACTTCGGCCCCCGTGTCATCGAGCACGCGGCGAGTCGGAACGTCGCCCGGCTCGCGCTCAAGGCGCTGGCGTACAGGACGTGGCGCGAAGGCGAAGAGCGCACCCACCCGAAGGCCTGGTACCGGCCCATCACCTCCGACCAGCGCGAACTCGCACGCCGGGCGCTTTACTTCACGCTGTCGCAGGACATCACGGCCGCGATTCCGCCCGGCGACGAGCAGTCGTACCGGATGGCCGTGGAGCTCGCCGCCGATTTCGAGCCGATGTCCGAAGCCGATCAGCAGGCCCTGCTGGACAGCGCGGCGGATCTCGAGCCGATCTTCGCCCGCGCGTAAGCCCCCCTCTGACCGCCATGCTTCTCGCTGCTCGTGCCGGTTCCCGTCTTCGATCCCGGCGCGCCGCCCACTCGACGAACTGAATCCCTTTCCGCGCTCGTCCGGTTCGCCCGCGCGGTAACATGAGGCCCGTCGGCCGCTCTCGTATCGCAGTCCCTTCCGCGGGGCATGGCTCGAACGATGAACGTCGCTACCGGCATCCTGCTGCTGATGCTCTCGAACCAGGGGCACTGGTTCGGCGGTACGCCCGGCACGGTCACGGTGCGCTACGCCGCCGCGTCCGAAATGCCGCCCGCCACCCTGACCTGGGTGCTTTCGATCGGGGATGCCGAGGTGAGCCGGGGTCGCAAGGCGATGCCGGCGAACGGCGAACCGATGCGGCTCGAGCTCACGCCCCCGCGCGTCAGGGTGCCGACGGAGATGAGCTGGCACTGGCGCCTCCTCCGCGATGACACGTCGAAGCAGGCGGGCGCGGGTCGCGCCGCCGTCATCGTGTACCCCGACAACCTGCTCGAGCGTGCCGTGCGCCGGACGGCCGACCGCCGCCTCTTCGTCTGCGATCGAACCGGCAAGCTGACGAGCCTGCTTCGCGAGCGCCGCATCCGTGCCGTCGCCTCCGAACGACCGCACCAGGTGCGCGCGCCGGCCGGGAGCGTCATTCTCGTCGGCGCCGGAACGCTCACCGGCTCGACGTTCGAGCAGGGCCCGCTGCTGGCGCACGCGCGATCCGGAAGCAGCGTCATGATCTTTGCCCAGTCCGCGCCCCGCGTCGCGGGATACGCCCTGGCGCCGCACGACACGCTGTCCGGCCTCACGTGGCGGCGCGACCACCCGTTGCTCGAGGGGATGGAAGACAGGGCGCTGACCGGCTGGTTCGACGCCGCCGACCTCCGGATCGTGCGCCTTCCCGCCGACGAACCGGCGCTGGAGATCGCCTGGTTCGCGCCCACGGTCAAGGCCGATCGGCCCGTCCCCATCGACGCGCTGCTGGTGACGCGCGCGATCGGCAAGGGCCGGCTCGTCCTCTGCCAGGTTCCGCTGGGGTCGTGGCTCGAAGATCCACGGGCCCAGATGCTTCTCGACAACGCCATCACGTATCTCGGCACGCGCCCGGAACCGACGCCGCGCCCGAGCCGACGCGCCGCAGAATTCGAATCAAAGGCCGCACGCCCGTCCGGGTAAGACCGGACGCATCGGAGCCCATCTCATGGCACGCTTCCAGCAATCGGCGACGATCACCCTGATCGTCCTCCTCGGCGCCTGGTCCGGCGCCGCCGAGGCCGAAGACGGCAAACCCGCTCCGGTTGCCGGAGCCGCGAAGGCGAGGCCAAAGAAGTCACAGGCAAAAGCCGCGCCCAAGGGCGTGACGGTCGCCGTGCTTCCCTTCGACGCGAACGATCCGGGCAACCCCGACCTGGGACGACAGATCGCGGAGACCATCGAGGCGGTCCTTGTCGGCCGACCTGGTCTGAGACTGGTCGATCGCAGCAAGCTCGAGAACGTGTTTCGCGAGCTCGAGCTCAACCTGACCGGCGCCGTGGCCACCCGCGATGCCGTCAAGGTCGGCAATCTCGTCGGCGCCAGGATCCTCGTCACGGGTCGAGCGTTCCCGATCGGCGATCGCCTGATCCTGATCGCGAAGTTCATCGGCACGGAGACTTCGCTGGTCGACGCGGTTCACGTCAAAGGCGGCGCGGATGCCGACATCGGTGACCTGGTGGTCGAGTTGGCCGAAAAAGCGGGCGAGCGGCTCACCCGCGTGGGGGATCGGCTGGTCGCCTCGGACATCGGGTATTCCGATCCGCTGCCCGCGCTGAAGAAGAAGCTCGCCGGCGCCACCCTGCCCACCGTCGCGGTCGTCGTCACCGAAGGTCACTTCCGGAACCGACCAACCCGGGTGATCGATCCGGCCTGCGAAACGGAGATCAAGCGCACCCTGCGGCACGCGGGCGTGAAGATCAGTGACGTGCGGAGCAACGAGCTGACCAAGTGGGCGCGCCGCGACGGTGAGAGAAAGTCCGACCCCTGGCCGCGCGACCTGCGGGACGTCGACCTCGTGATCACCGGCGAGGCGTTCAGCGAGTTCGCCACCCGCATCGGCAGCATCGTGAGCTGCATCGCTCGCGCCGAGGTCAACGTGATACACCGGAAGGACGGGAACATCGAGATCGCAGACCGCGTCACGGCGCGCGCCGTCGACCTGTCGGAGCAGATAGCCGGCAAGAAGGCATTGCAGAAGACAGGACACATCATCGCGATCCGTATCCTGCGGCAACTCGCGAAGCAGCAGCCCGCCGACGGTGCGCCATCACCGTGAGAAACATCACTTGAACAGCGCTTCGAGATCGTCTCCGCGAAGCAGGTAGGGTCCCGACGCCGGGGTCAGGATGTAAGGGTGCGCGCTGAGATATGAGCTGACGAGATAGCCCCACCTGGGGTGATGGATGACATTGATGTCATCACCCAGGAACGTCGCCGGGATGCTCGAGATCTTCCAGCTTCCATCGGGCTGCTCGTCGAAGAGGGTCAGCTTCCTGCCGTACCCGACCAGGCGGAAGCGACCGTCGACATTCATGACCGAAAGCGTATGGAAATCCTCGGGCTTGATCGTCTGGTCGATGTAACCCGTGTACTTGAGCTTCTTCATCGCGGGTCCGCGAAGATTCCAGAACTGCACGACACCGACGTTCTCGTTCCCCGCGGCCCCATGTGATGCCCGGGCCGTAAAGACGTCGTAGTGCCCCTCGGGTGACTGGGCGACCCTGATGAACCGGTATCGAAACTTGTAGTCCTTTCGAGATCCGGGAATCCAGTTGATCCCATCGGCGCTCGTGAAATCCGTCAGCCAGCTTCCCGACGCGAACCAGAACAGGAAGTCCCCGTTCGCATCCTGGAAGATATCGTAGTCCGTCACCCAGTAGTCGCTGATCATCCGCGGCGCGCTCCAGGTCACGAAGTCCCTCGACCAGCACATGTAGACCCGCCGCTCGTGCCAGGCGTTGCGATCCGAGATGAAGGTGAGGATGAACCTCCCGGACTCGTCGCGAAAGCAGCGCGGATGGTCCTCCATCCAGCCGCTCGAGACCGGCAGGTCGAGCTTTCTCGGCAACGTGAACGTCTTGCCGTCGGTGCTCACGCTCCACCAGAGCTCGCCTTCGTGAGACCAGATGACTCGAATCGCTTCGTCATCCGCCTGTATCGCGGGCGGCCAGTAAACGTGCGTGAGAGAGAAACCGCGTTGCGGATAGTCGCGACCGATGAGGATCGCCGGGTCCCAGGATGACCAGTTTGAATCCTTCTTCCACGGCAGCCGCCCCATGACCTTCGTGGGGCGGCCCTCCTTCACGTCAACGGTGGTCGACCACCTGCCGTATGGACTGTCCGGCTCTCCCGAGAAGGTCAGCCGATGTCGCCCGGGCGGCACCAGTCCGATGACGCCGCGATACTTGCGACCGAATCGATCGCCGACGGAGACGCGGAACTTCGCCGCGTTCACGCAGTCCACGTCGATGGAACCATGCGCCCCGATCTTCTCGAATCTTGCTTCGCCCTGAACGCCGCCAAAATAGATATCGGGTTTGCGCGACTCGTCGGCGGCCTGCATCGTGCATTCAACCATCAGCACTCCTGATCGGGGCAGGTTGCCGAACACTTCGGGGCCGGCCTTGCGATAATCGGTGATCGGGCGTGTCTGGCCCACCGCCACGTCATTGTGGCCGTCCCGGCCAACCGTAAAGCGGATCGTGCCGTCGGTGCCCATCACCACCGGCGCAAACCTCAACCAAGATCAGCAAGAGGCGCGTCGAGCGCTTCGAAGGTATAGAGGTACTCCTTGATCGCGTCGCCCATCCGTGGGTGCCGGGCATCGAGATACACGAACTGCTCGTAGGCGCGCCGGGCGTGCCGGTAGCGGTTCATGAAGTGGTACATCCTCCCGATCCAGTATTTGCACTCGACGTATCCCTCGTCGGCGCGCTCGGCCTGGCGGAACTTGAGCCACGCCTCGCCGTACTCCCCCTTGTCGTAGTAGTCGATCCCCTCGTACAGGGCACGAGCCGCGGGAATGCTGCTCGTCCAGCGCGGCATCTCGTCGCGCTTCGCATCGGGTGGTCGATTCGTCAGCGAAGCCAGGAGCTCGTCACTCAATCGTCCCACCCCCTCCAGGGCGCGATCCACCGGAACCTCGACCTCGCGGCGTCGAATCTGGTCGTGCTGATTCATGTCGATCAGCATGACGCTCATTTTGATCTGACCGCGCTCGACCTCGAATACGCCCGAAATCAGTACCTCCGGCCGCAGCATCCGGCTGATCTCGGTGATCCGCTGCTCGTTCCCCATCATCTCCGGCACCCATTTCATCTGGTCCGCGATCCGCTGCATCAGGTCGCGCTTCACGATCGTGACGGATCGATCCTGGAACAGGTCGGTGAGAATCCGATCCGAGAGTCCTTTCTCCAGCCACTTCCATTCGGGGGTCGCCGACTTCATCTCGAAGTTGAAGACGGCGACGTTGATCGCCGTCGCCGGCCGGCAGACGGCGAGCAGGAGCAACAGGGCGCAACAGTGCCTGGTCATGGTCACAGCCATCTGGTAACTCGGTTCGTCATTCTGACCATTCCGAAAGCAGTTTCCGGGCGTCGTCCGCCACGGGATGATTCGGGTCCTGCGCGATCGCCTGGCGCAGAATTCCTCGAGCCTTGTTGATCTTTCCGATTCCCTTGTAGGTCTTCGCGCGACCGATCGCCTTCTGAAGCCGCTTCGCGCCGGCCGGAGACCCTCTGGTCGGGCGGGGCCTGGTCTGGGTCCGGGTCTGGGTCCGGGTCTGGCTCTGGGTCCGGGTCCGTATCCGGGTCGGGGTCCGGGCGCCGGACCGGCTCGGCGACTCCGCCACCGTGCGATCCAGCAGCCTGACCCGGGCATCACCCTGGCGGCCACGCGCTTCGGCGAGGGCCTTGCGCACCTCGTCGGCACGCGCGGAATTCGTCCATATTGCGACGTAACGCTCCCACTCGATGACGGCGTGGGCGTATTGCTTCTGACGGTAGTAGGCCTTGCCGGACAGATAGATGGCTTCCTCGTAGTCCGGGTCGAGGTCGATCACGCGCATGAACTGCATGATCGCCGCGTCAAGATTGCCGGCGTAGTAGTGGGCAAGCCCCTTCATGAAGTCGATGGACGCCGCCGGCGTCGTCGCATTGCGTTCCGGGGTGGCCGGCCCGCGCGGCACCGCCAGCTGCTCGACCAGAAGGCCGGCCAGCTCCGTCGCCGCGTCGATGAAGCGATCGGCCGAGCATTGCCGCTGCGCCGCCGCCATCACCTTCGATGTGGCGATCTCGAGGATCTTGACATCGATGACGAACTTCTCCTTCTCCATCGAGAGACGGCCCACGAACACCGCGTCGGCTCGGAACATCCTGCCCGCGTCCACGGCGTACCGTTGCGCCGTCAGCCCTTTCAGCGAAAGCGCCTGCTCTTTCGTCAGCAGACGAATCCTCTGACGCTCGACGATTCGAACTCGAGGCTGGCGCCCCAGGACGGCGCCGACCAGGTCTCCCAGCCCCGCGGCTGCAGGTCCGTACTCGTCGCGCCCGGTCAGGTTTTCGAACGGCGCCGCGAAGAGCGTGACACTCCTGGTGGCATCACGGTCATCCACCGTGGTATTGCCGGCCCGACTTGAAGTCGTTGCGGTCGAAAGCGCCAGGAAGATCATCGACCCCGTGACGATCGTGCGCCACGACAGGCGAATGCATCCCCCGAGACGTCGGTCATGGAAGGCAGGGCAAGTCAAGATGAACCGTTTCGACGAGAGAGTCGACCGCGAAGCCGTTTCCAGACTTCGCCGAAAGCCATTCTAGTGACATCACGATCGGATTCCAGATCTTTCCTGGCCACCTGCGTCGCCGGCGTCACAACCTGTTCCACTCGAATTGACACTCCGCGCGGGCCCATTACGATCTGGCCAATGCCATGCGATGCGGGCCGCGCGGTTCGATGGCGGAAAGAATCAGCGGTCTTGGCGCATGATCGCATCGCTTTCGCGTAATCAGGATCGGCGACGCCCTTCGACATCGAAGGAGCGACAAAAAGAAGAGTGAAGATCGTCCCATCGCATGTCCAGCGATTGACCGGATGAACTCGACGCCGCGGACCAGAACGTCCTCCCGTGCCCGATGGCTCCTCGCGACCGGTTGTACGGTTGCGCTCCTCGTGACTGTCGTTTCCATCGTGAATGCGGCGAAGCAAGTTCCGAGCGACGCCGAGGTGATTCGCGCCGTCACGCAGGGCGACGAGGCGGCGCTGCGCACGCTGCTCGAACGCGGCGCCGACCCCAGGAGCCGACGCCGGGACGGCGCCAGCGCCCTGCTCCTTGCGGTCCGACAGGGAGAGGAAGGTCTCGTCGGCCTCCTGCTGGATCACGGCGCCGCGCACGACGGGCCGCTGCCCAACCCGGAGGACCACGTGGTGCTCGGCGACGGCTACGACCCGTTCGACGGTTTCTTCAACATGGGCGACGACTGGAACGCGGCGCTGCGTGAAGCCGCCGAAAAGAGTCACCAGTCGATGGTGCGCCGGCTGCTCCTGGCCCGCTACGGCGGCCGCGGCATCGCCATCCGCAGTCATGACGTCCAGTCCAACGAGTTCTTTCGCGCCGCCGCGGAAGGTGACGAGAAGAAGGTCCGCGCGCTGCTTGACCGTCCGGAGTACCGGGGCCGGATCACGATGCGCACTGCGCTTCAGATCGCGGAGCAGGAAGGCCGCATCAAGGTGATGCGCATCCTGGTCGGACCGTACCGGCGCAGCGCGCGGCGATTCCTGGAGGAAGACGGCCGCCGATGAGACGCCCGGCTCACCTGCGACTCGGGTGCATCGCGACCCTGGCGATGTCGCTGCCGACCGGCGCCGCGCTCGCCGAGGCCGACGGTGCGCGCGTCGCCATGCTCGACTTCACTAGCAACGACGTCGTCTACGCGAGCTGGGTCAACGCCGCGTCGTTCAGCGCAGCGGTGCAGGCTGAACTGATCGACATCGAAGGCGTGGACTGGATCGAGCGACAGCAGCTCGCGCTCGCCCGGAGCGAGCTGGATCTTGCACCGCTCCAGCTTGCCGGTGCGGGGGCGCTGCGCGTCGGACGCTGGGTGACGGCCGACCTGGTCGTGCTGGGCCGGTTCCGGCGCCCGGGTCAACGGCGCCACGAGCTTGCCCTCGACATCGTGGACATGCGGCGGGCCGACATCCTGGATTCGACCGTCATCGACATCGGCGACACGGATATCGTGCGCGTCGAGCCGGACGACGTGTCCGCCACGGCAACCTGGCTGCGCGAAGCGCTCTCGAAGGCGCGACGCACCCTCGCGGAGACACGCGACCAGCGCTGCATCGCGCCGCTCTTCTTCCGCAACGTCGGCCCGACCGACCGCCTTGACTACCTCGAAGGCCGGATCGGCGAGGCACTGTCGAAGGCTTCCGAGACCCGGCCGCGCGTGCGCACGCTCCGCCTGCTCGGCGCGGGCGCTGCCGGTTCGGAAGCGGAGATGGTCGTGCTGGGCCTCATCGACGCGGACGCGGACGCCTGGAGCCGCGTTGCGGATCTCTACATATGGGGCACCTACCAGGAAGCCGAATCGAAGGACGGTGCATTCCGCGACGTCGAGATCGAGATCGAGCTGAACTTCTGGAACGGACGGGACGAGATCGAGAAGGCCGAGCATCGCTGCCGCGTCGCGGAGGTTCCCGCGCTGCTCGAAGAGCTGGGCGCGGACGCCTGCGCGATCGCGGGCCGTCGCCGCGCCGAGGTGGCCGGCTCGGAGGTGCGCAAGCAGGTCGCGAAGACGCTGATGGACCAGGATCTCCGGGTACGGATCCAGATGGCGCAATCGCGCCGCGGATCACGGGAGTATCACCGGTCGAAGATCGGGCGGGCGCATCACCGCTACCGCGTCGGGATCGTCGAAGCGGCACACTTCTTCGCACCGGACGACCCCGAGATCCGGCTCCGGCTGCTCAGAACGCGATGGGGCTCCGACCGGCCGCCCGATCCGCGCCCTGCCATCGTTCAGTTGATGAAGATGGCCGAGGACTACGAGCGGATCGGCACGATCGAATCGGGGGCCAGGTAGTTCGCAGTGCTGCAAGAGCTGCTCAAGACCACGCGCGCGATGCAGCACACCGAAGGATTTCTCGACGATCTGCCCGAGCACGTCGCCGATTCGTGGACGGACCAGGCCGGACGACGCGTCGCGCGCCTTGGCCGGCTTCTGACCAGCCACAAGCCGGCTCCCGGAAAGAAGGATCGACCTCTGCCAGGACACCACCGCGTCGAATCCGTCCTCGCCGACTGCCTCGAGCACGTCTCGGACGCCAATGTGCGCGTGGAGGTCGTCGAGTCCCTCTGGCCGCTGTTCAAAGGCAGCTACTGGCAGCACATCAGTGACATGGTCACCGATCGCAATCGCGGCCGACCGATGCGCCCGATGGCACGTTTTCGCGAAGCGAACCTGTACCGGACCTTCGCCGAAGCCGGCAACCCCCGCCGCGCCCTCGAGCTGCTCGACGTGCCGACGACGCCGCCCCCGCCAGGAACGATCGGGACGATGCCTCGACCGTCGAGCCGGACGAAAAGGAAGAAGCGGCCGCCGCCGGCGGCCGCCCCGCCCGTTCCGAAGGCGAGCGCGCGAAAGCCCGGCGACACGCCCTCGACGGCAAGGCCCGCCCGTCGCCCACGCCCGAGCGGTCCTCACCGGCCGAAGAAGTCCGACCTGCTGACGTCGATTCCCCAGATCAGCGCACCGATCCGACCGATCCCGGAGTTCAGCATCTCCTGGTCGCGGTGGAGCAGGAGGCAGCAGAGAGGCCCGTCGATCCGGGACATGGCATACGGAAACGGGGAACTCTGGATCGTGCACGGGGCGAGCCTTCACGTCTACGACCCGGCCGCGAACCGGCTGCGATCGACGGGCGAGACGCTCGGGCGACACTCCTCCGTCAACGCGGTCCTCCAGCGCGAAGGCGTTCTCTGGATGACCCTCCAGCACGACGGCATCTGGTCGCTCGACCTCGACTCGAAGCACGTCCGCCGTTTCAGCGGCGAGGACGGCGTGCAAAGCATGACGATGCAGCAGATCGCCGCGACGGACAAGGCGATGTACTTCGCCGGACCTGACCGCACGTCGGCGCTGATCATCAGCTCATACGATCCGGACCGCGACGAGTGGGGCCAGGTACAGCTGGACCGCCCCGCCGATCAACCGGATCGCAAGGTCTCGGCGGGCACCGGCAACCGCACCCGTCTGACCGCGTACGGAAGGTGGCTGCTCACCTGGCCGTCCGAACTGCGACTTCACGACACGTCGAACGGCAAGACGGAAGACCTGTCCGCAATCATCGACGAGATCCAGTTCAAGCAGTTCAAGTCGGGCGACGACCCCCAAGCCGCCTCCGCCCGGCGCAACCGGCATCAACTGGCGCCGGCCTTCGGCCGCATCCGGACCTGCATCGCGGACGAGACCGGGTTCTGGATCGGGTCGTCGGGCCGTCTCGTGCACGTCAACCCCGCGACGCTGGTGCTTCAGGACCTCTCCGTGATCGGCATGATGGTCAACCTGCTCATCGACGACGGCGACGTTCTCTGGGTCGGCGCCAAGATCGGGCACACGTCCGGCAAGCGAACCCGCAACGCCACGCCGCGGAGCTGGGTGCTCGCCCTGCACAAGCCGACCCGACGATGGATCGCCCGGTTCGCGGTTCCCTGCGATCCCGCGGTCATGACCGCCGCCCCTCACCGGCTGTGGATCGCCGCGGAGCCCAAGGGCGGACGGCTCGAAGCGGAGCTGTGGCAGGTCAGCAAGAGACCGGTGCTCGAACGGCCTGAAAGCTCGTGGGTGCCGCATGTGCTCGCGCAATACGAGCTCGAGGAGACCGTCCGGCGCGGCGGCCATTCGCACGTGGCGGTGATGATGCGCGACCCGCAGTTCTGGGCCATCGCAGGACTCGCCATTCTTCTCTTCGGCGCATTCGGCTACTACAAGGTGCGCAAGCGCCGGCGCGCCGTTGCGGGCGCAGATCGGAGCAGCGCGTGAGTCGACCGAACTCCCTGGTGCTGCTCCTGTCACTGCTCCTGTCGCTGCTCCTGTTGCTTGCCGGCGTCACGCCGGACGCCGACGCCTCGGCGCAGCGTCGAGCGATCCTCGACGGCAGCGCCAAGAGGCTGCGCGCCGCACTCGACGCCGGAGCGGACGTCAACGCGCGTCACGAGGACGGCGCGACACTCCTCATGCTCGCGGCGCACCTGGGCGCCGCGCCGATGGTCGATCTGCTGATTGCACGCGACGCGGAAGTAAACGCCCGCACCGATTCGGGTTGGACGGCGCTTGCCGCCGCGATCACGACGGGCGACACAGGTATCGTGGAGCGACTGCTTGCCGCCGGAGCGCAGATCGACGAAAGGACCCGGTTCGCTGGCGCGCCGCCACTCTGCATCGCATCCGAGCTGGGCAGCGCCCCGATCGTGAAGCTGCTCCTCGAGTCGGGCGCGCAACCCGATGTCATGTCGCATCAGCATCGGACGCCGCTGATGCTCGCAGCCGTCCGCGGACATGCCAGCGTCGTCGAGATCCTGCTCGACGCGGGAGCACGGCACACGCACGAGGACATGGACCGCAACAGCGCGCTGGGGCTCGCGGCCATGGAGGGTCGACTCGACACCGCGCGCCTGCTCATCGATCGCGGCGCCGACCTCAATCACAAGAACGAGCACGGACGGACGCCGCTCGAGATCGCGGCCGACACGGGCGACGACCGCTTCATTGCCCAGTTCATGACCCCAAGGGCGTCGATCGATCTGAACAAGGCGGTGCGTAACAAGGACATGTCGATGATCCGGAAGTATCTCGACACCGGCGGCGACGTCGATCGAGACACGGGTGGCGGGAGGACGGCGCTCATGTCCGCGATGACGCCGAGTGGCAAGGCCGTCGCGTCGCTGCTGCTGACGCACGGCGCCGACGTCAACGCGGTGACGGACCGCGGCAAGTCGGTGATCTGGTACGCGGTGCAGGCCGACAATCACCTTGCCGTGGCGATGCTGATCGATCGGGGCGTCGACCTGCACCGGAAGATCGACGATCTCACCGTCGGTGAGCACGCGCTGTTCGTTGCGTGCCGCGAGAGCTGGCGCTCGATCCCGATCCTGGTCGACGCCGGCGTCGACGTCGACGTCCGCAATACGAAGAACGAGACGCCGCTGCTCGTCGCGGCCCGCCAGCGCAGTACGAACGCGGTAGCGATGCTGATGGATCGAGGCGCCGACCTGTCGGAGGCAGAACGGCGCGCGCCGGAGCCCCTGCCCGAGCAGCGCAACGCGCGCGTAGCCGAGATCATCTCCCGAGTGGGCCCGCGCCGGCGCGCCGCGCGGTCGGATTCGCCGCGCGCCGAGAGAAACCCATGGGTCGTGCAGTTCGATCTCGCGATCGCCGCCGAAGAGGGCGATGCGGCCCGCGTGCGCGAGCTGCTGGCCGGGCAGATCGTGCCCTATGGCCACGACCCCGACGGATGGACCCCGCTCGCGATCGCCGCGGCCGAGGGACACGTCGATGTGATCAAGGTGCTCCTGGCGCCGAAGGGTGCGCCGCCCAAGGCGATCCGCCGGACGGTCAGCGCCGCCAGCGGAGCCGATGCGGCCACCGTCGGGGCCATGGTCGCCCGGTTCCGAGGCCCCAGCCCCGAACAGATCGGCCCGGGCGGCTGGACGCCGCTGATGCAGGCCGCAGGCAACGGCCACGCCGCGGCGACCCGGGCGCTGCTCGAGCACGGAGCGACATTGAGCGCCGAGAACAACTGGGGCAGAACCGCGCTGGACATCGCGCGGCAGCGCGGACACCAAGAGGTCGTCGCCCTGCTCGAGAAGGCCGGCGCCGCCAAGACGGACGCCCGCGCGCTGATCGGAGGCGTGCGCTGGCTTCAGCCCGACGCGTTCAGCGCCCTGGTCGCCAAGACCGAAAACGTGAGCGCGGTCGATTCGGATGACCGGTCGGCGCTTTCGCACGCGGTGTCGCTGCGCCGCCGCGAGCACGCGCGCATCCTCCTCGAACACGACGCCGACCCGAACCAGCCCGATCAGCCGTTCGGCCGGACGCCCCTGATCATCGCCCTCAGCGACGGCGGCAACATCCAGAAGCGCCTCCCGTCCGTGTTCCGGCCCGATCCCGAGCACGTCTCGACGTTCTTCGTCGCCGGCGGCGAGCCGCGCAACGTCGATGTCGAGATGGTTCGGCTTCTGCTCGAGCACGGCGCGGATCCGAATCGCAAGTCCCGGCACGGACAGACCGCCATCGACCTCGTCAAGCGGATTTCCGACCCTGTCCTGCGCGAAAGGATGGTCGAGATGATGAAACGGGCGGGCCCGACCCGCTGAATTGCGAAGAGAGGAAAGAAGGGGAAACGAGGTCGACCTCGATCTGCCGATTCACCGTTGACAGTCGATCCGCGGATGTTAAGATATCACCGTCAGTTGATCATTCGGTACCGCCCTTGATGGCCCGGGGGGGGCGTGACGCAGCACAACTCGGACAGGAAAGGAGAACCACCATGAACGGTTCGCGGCAACGCGGTCTTCGCGTCCGTGGTGCATCGGTCGTGCTGATCGCGACCGTGCTGGCTTTGTCGGCCCGGGGCGCCGTCCACACGAAGGTCGTGGATACCGGCACGCTCGTGCCCGGCACCGCGCAGAACTTCGAAGATCTCGTTCTCTTCGACGGCCCCGCGATCTCCGCCGGAAGCGTCGCGTTTCGCGGTCAGAGCACGAATCCCGACCTCTCGCCGCGCGAAGGCATCTACACCACGCTTGGCGGCAGCCTGATCGCCGTCGCGGAAACCGATGACGCCATCCCCGACGGCGGCGGCGACGTCTTCGCCTCCGACAACAACGTATTCGGGTTCGGCCCGCCTTCGATCAGCGGTTCGAACATCGTGTTCCAGGGCGACAGCGCCGGTGCGACCGACCGCGGCATCTACGCGAAGTTCGGCCCCCTTCCGCTCGAAACGATCGCGGACACGCGGACAGGCAGCAACGGCGGGTTCACGACGATGGCGTCGCCCGCCATCGACGGCGACAACATCGCCTATTGGGGATTCTCTGTCTTCACCTTCCCGCTGGTCACGTCCTTCGAGGGCATCTACAAGCACTCGGGCGGCTCGGGCGGCAGCAGCGCGACCGTCGCGGACAAGGACGACACCGTCCTGGGCATCACGCCGGTCCGCACCATGCAGAGTTTCAGCTCGGCCCAGGTCGAGATCGCCGGCGACGACACGGTGTTCATGGCGCTCGACAGCTTCGGACAGCGGGGGCTCTACCGGACATTCGGCAACCTCGCGGTCGGCAAGCCCCGCGTCTACTCGGACACCGTCATCCCCGATCACCCGACGGAGGTCTTCGACCTGTTCTTCACTTCCAGCGTATCGGCCGACGGCACGGCGCTGGCCTTCGAAGGCCAGAACGACGACGGCGCGGTCCGTGGCATCTATACGGTCGGCGGGTTCAACGTGATGACCGCGGTCGACCTGAACACCGACGTCCCGGGTGAGCCGGCCAGTTCACGCGGTTCCACGACGTGTCGATCGAAGGCTCGACCGGCGACCTCGTCTTCCTGGGCGAAGACGCGGGCGGCAATCCCGGTCTCTACGCTCTGCGATCCGGCGAGGTCCGACTGCTCATCGAGGAAGGCAATCCGCTCGACGGCAAGGTCGTCGACGAGCTCATCTTCGCCCATGACGGGCTTGACGGCACGACCGCCGTCTACGCGGCCGCCTTCAGGGACGGCTCGGAGGCGATCTTCACGGTCGATATCACGACCGGCGTCATCCCGGAGCCGTCGGCGCTGACCTGCCTGGCCCTGACGCTCGCCGGGGCGGTCTATCGGCGCCGGCGCCGCTGAGCGCCGCCGCCGCACCCGCTGGACTTCCGCAACCGCCGCGCCGACAATGCGCGCGGTGGCGAACGACACGACGCACGTCTGGTACGCCTGCTACGGATCGAACCTCCGGCGCGACCGGTTCCTGGCGTACATCGAGGGCGGCCCCGTTCCCGACGGCGAAGGCGCCCAGGTCGGCTCCGTCGACCCGTCGCCCCCGCGCATCGACTGGCCGTACCTGACCGGATGGGACCTGCAGTTCGCCTTCCACTCCGCGCGCTGGGGCGGCGGCGTCGCCTACCTTGCTCAATCCAACCGCGCGACGCTGCCGCGCGACGCCCGCGACGCGGTGAAGCGCGGCACGATGTGCCGGCTGTACCTGCTCAGCCACGACCAGTTCGTCGACGTGCTCATCCAGGAGAACGACGGCGACCCGAAGGCCGACCCCGGCCTGCGCGAGACGGTCAGCCGTTTCGTCACCGAGAGCCGGGACACGCCGGCCGACGGCAGGCTCCTGCCGGACGGCGTGCTCGCGACAGGGTGGTACCGGCGCCTGGTGAGCCTCGGGCATCGCGACGAGAAGCCGATCCTCACGTTCACCACGGAACGCGACGTCGACTTCAGCGCGCCGTCCGCGAGCTATCTCAAGACCATCGCCCTCGGCCTGCTCGAGGCCTATCCGCAGTTGACGACCGATGAGCTGACCGACTACCTCGCGCGGTGCGCCCGATCCTCGCCCGAGGCGCTCGACGCGATCGTCACGGACGCCGTCCGGACCTATCTTGAAAGCTCCGCTCGCCGTTGCGCGCATCTTTCGGAATCGGCGGACCGGGGCGGCATCGGCTACGGCGAGCATGACGGCCACCAGGGCCGGGTCGGCTGCTTTCGCGTCCTGGCGACGAAGCTGCGCCACGACACGCGCCGCGAGTACATCATTCAGCTTCCGGCAGGGCGGATGGAGGCCCTCGGCCTGTCGAAGCGCGAGCTCGTCGCCGTCGCGGCCTGGCACCACGGCGTCGAGTACCGCGTGCTCGCCACCGTGCTGCCCTCACCGGGCGAAGTCGACGACGCGACGCGCACGATCGGCGAAGCGTCGTCGGCGCGGCGGGCGCTCGCCGACCACGAGATCGCCCTCGACCAGAAGCTGCGCGTGGCGATCGGCGCGCGGATCGGGGACTGGGTGGCGCTGCACAAGCTGACCGAGCGCCGGCGCGGCAGCGCCCTGCGCTGGTTCATCGAAGGGCTGATCCGCACCCAGCCACAGATGATGCGCGTGCACCTGGCGACCTTCGACGACATGGAGATCGACCTGGCGCGACTGCCGCGCTCGACCTTCGACGTCATCGGGTCGCAGCCGGGCAGCGTGATCGCCGTCAGCTCGACGCGCGGACGCACCCACGTCCGCGCCGCGGAGCTCACGGAGGACGCGATGCAGGTGCGTCGCGACCAGATGAAGAAGGAGTCGGCCCGATATGCCGACGCGCGCACGCTGCTCGAGCTCGACCGGCTGCGCGGCGGCAGCCAGGCCGACCTGCCCCCGATCTTCATCGATTACGACACCCGCCAGGAGCTCAAGATCGGTCCCGGCCAGCCCGTGCGCGCCGTGCGCGACGCCCTCGACGTCCTGCTGAGCCGCGTCTACGTGCTGGCGTTTCCCGTGCTGCTCGGCCTGATCCTCGCGGTGCTGTCCTTCGAGCACAAGGGCTGGACGACGACGCTCGTGCGTCTCGGCGCGTTCGGCGTCATGATCTTCCTCACGTTCGTGGTCGTGCTCTGGGAACTGCGGAGCCGTTTCAAGCCGAGATAGGCGCGAGCCGGCGACGCGCCGTCATTTCCACCCGCTGGCGGTCATGTGCGGGCGCCCCGTCACGCGCGGTCGGATCGCTCGGCGAGCCAGGCACACGCCTTCGGCCAAAGCTCGCGCTGGGCGCGCGATCCGACGGCCATGCCGATGTGGCCCGCGGACAGCTTGATCGACCTGCGATCGTTCGACCCGACAAGGTCGTTGAAGGGCTCGCTCTGGGCGCAGGGCACGAGGTCGTCGCGCTCGGCCATCAGGTTGAGCACGGGACAGGTGATGCGCTTCAGGTTGACGATGTGCCGTCCGACCGTCATCTCGTTGCGGACGAGCTGGTTCTGCTGGTAGAGCTTGCGGACGAACTCGCGGAACACCTCGCCGGGCACCGCGATGTTGTCGTTGAGCCAGGTCTCCATCGTGAAGTAATCGTCGAGGAAATCGTCGTTGTCGATGTTCTCGAACAGGCCGATCGGCTTGTCGACGAGGTTCGCCACGGGTTTGAGCATCATGAACGAACCCTGCAGAAACTCCGCCGGGCAGTTGCCGTAAGCGTCGATGAACGCGTCGACGTCGAAGTTCTCCTCGTCGGCCCAGAGGTTGAGCAGGCCCGCCCGGGTCGAAAAGTCGATTCCGGCGGCGAGGAGGATGAGGTTGCGCACCTTCTTCGGGTGCAGCGCCGTGTACATCGCGCTCATCGTGCCGCCCATGCAGTAACCGAGCACGCTGACCTGGCTGACGCCGCACCGCTCACGGAGATAGTCGACGACGTTCTCGATGTACCCGTTGACGTAAGTCTCGAGCGTGAGGTGCCGATCGGCGTGCGTCGGCGCCCCCCAGTCGATGAGGTAGGTGTCGAACCCGGCGTCGACGAACTGGCGAACGACGCTTCGATCGGGCATCAGGTCGAGGATGTACGGCCGGTTGACCAGCGCGAACACGAACACGAGGGGGGTTCGGTGCTTCGCGCGACCCGTTCCCGGGTAGTGAAGCACCTTCAGGCGGTCCTGCTCGTACACGACCTCGGATGGCGTCGCGCCTTTCTTCACGCGCTGGGCGCGCTGCCAGAGTGCCGGCAGGCGCGAGATGCGTCGAAGGTTGTCGATCCATTCGTCCGCCACCGCCTGGTAGGCGCCCAATGCCGCGTCGCCATGTTGCCCGTTGCTGCTCATCACATGCTCCCGAAGACGTGATCCGTCACTTCTTCTTCTTGCGCGGCGATTTCCTGGCGCTCTTCCCGGACGGCGCCCGGGTCTTGACGCTCGCCGGCCTGGCGGCACGTCGCGCGGGCCGGGCCCCGCTCCGCGCCTTCGCCTCCAGGTCGTCCAGCCGCGTGTCGAACTCGTCCAGACGGCCCTCGATCCGCTCGAAACCGTCCACGAGACGCTGCTCGAGGTGCTTCATCACGAGCATGATCTGGTCGACGTCCTGGCGGCTCGTGCCCTGGAACTCGTGCTGCAGGCGTCCCAGCCACTCGTTGGTCTGCCTGCGCATTTCGATCGCGCCGGCCATTGCCTTTCTCACCGCCTCGAGGAACTCGGGCGATCGCATCGCCTGCTCGCAGCTCTCGCCCCACGCCTTGAGAAACGCGGCGCGCATGCTGCGCATCGCTTCGGGCGGCGCCTGGTCCGACGAAAACGCCGTGCCCGCCTGCGCCATGCGCGACGCGAACTCGGTCCA
>NYZC01000079.1 GCA_002686995.1 Phycisphaeraceae bacterium
ACCGATAATCGATAATCAATTCTCCGTCACAGCGACGGCTTCCGATTCGCGCCGACCCGCATAGGGCTTAGCCTTGCGAAGTGGCGTTGTGGGTAAGGCTGAGGGCTGACGCCCCCGGTTCGCCGGACCTCTTATCCCTTGACCGCGCCGGCGGTGAGGCCGCTGATGAACTCGCGCTGCAGGATCAGGAACAGGACGAGCACCGGCGCGATGGCGACGAGCGTGCCCGCCATGATCAGGCCGTAGTCGATTCCGTAGACACCGCGCAGCTGGCTGATCCAGACCGCCAGCGGAAGCTTCTCCGGGGTCTGCAGCACGATCTGCGGGCCGATGAAGCTGTTCCATGCGCCGAGGTAGGTGATCAGAAGGAACGCGCCGGTCATCGGGCGGACCATGGGCAGGGCGATGGTGAAGAACATCCGGACTTCGCTGCAGCCGTCGATGCGCGCCGCTTCCATCATCTCGTACGGCATTCCGGTCTTCATCGCCTGGCGGAACAGGTACACGCCGAACGCAGGCGCGATTGCGGGGAGGATGAGCCCCGAATAGCTGTCCAGCAGTCCGAGCCAGAATAGAACCTGGTAACCCGGCGCGATCAGCAACGCCCCGGGAATGACCAGGGTGCCGAGGACGACGCTCTCGACCAGGCCGCGCCCCCGAAAACGGAACATCGCCAGCGCGTATCCGCCCATCGCGGCCCCCAGCGTCGCGAGCACGCTCGACACCGAAGCGTAGAAGAAGGAATTGAGAATCGCGCGGGCCACGCCGGTTGACTTGCGTGGTCCATCGGCATCCTGCTCGGCCGGTACGCCGCGGAAGAGACGGTCGAAGTTGTCCGTCGTCAGCAGGCCCCACGCCCGGCCGAGCGCGCCCGTCCGATTGCCCTCGCCAATGGCGAACCGGACTTGCACGTCCTGCGCGGATCTCGGCACGGCGACACTGCCGAGCACGGTGTTCACGGCAGCATCGGAAGGAATCACGAAATCCAGGTCGGATTGACCGGTCTCGCCGTACCCGATCCGCAGGTCGCGCGTGACCGGTTGCCGGAAACCCGCCTCGATCGAGACGACGATCTCGTAGACCTCGGGCTGCGTCGCGGGATCGGGCAGAAGCGAGACGTCGACGACGGAAAGCTCGCCGGTGCTTCCGTCGATCGCGAAGAGACCGGCCGCCGGGAGAAACGGCGAGCTGAAGAACACGCTCCGCGGCTTGATGGCCGAGCACACGAGGTAGGCGAACGGGATCAGCGTGACGACCGCGAAGAGCGTCAGTGCCAGGTAGGTGGTGGCGCGGCGGATCATCGATCCGTCTCCGTCCGCCCGAGCACCTTCTGCATTGCCGCGAAGCCGAGGAGGATCATCGCCAGGATCCACCCGATGGCGCTGGCGTACCCGAGATCACCCTCGGTGAACCCGCGATTGAACAGGTACATCACGACCGTCAGGCCCGCGCCGTCCTTGCCGCCCGCGGGACCGACCAGGAGGTAGGGCAGCTCGAAAAGCTGCATGCTTCCGACCAGGGAAAGCAGCACGACGAACGTCGCGATCGGACGGATGGCCGGGATCGTGATGTAGCGGAAGCGGTGCCAGGCATTGGCCCCGTCGACCGTGGCGGCCTCGATCAGGTCCTCGCTGACGTTCTGAAGCGCCGCGAGGAAGTAGACCATGTTGTATCCCACGTACATCCAGAACGCCGCGATGATCAGCGCCGGCATGATGAAGTCCTGGAGCCAGGGAAACTCGACGTTCCACGTCGGCGCGCCCGGCAGGGCCCGGGTCAGCTGGAACAGGAGCACGTTGAGCAGCCCCGTGTTCTTCTCGAAGATCAGCGCGAACATGATCGCGACGAACGCCAGGCCCACCAGGACCGGCGCGAAGAAGACGAGCCTGAACAGGCCGCGGCCGCGGAGGCGAGGCTGGTTGAGCAGCATCGCCAGGCCGAGCGCGCAGGGGAGCTGGATGAAGACCGAACCCGCCGCGAACACGAACGTGTTGCGCAGCGCCTTGCGGAACTCCGGGTCGTCGAGCAGCCAGCGGAAGTTGTCGAGACCGACGAACACCGATTGCCGGGGCCCGTAGTTCTGCTCCAGCGCCATCAGGACCGAATACGCCAGCGGATACGCCGTGAAGACCGCGAACAGCAGCGCGAACGGTGCGATGAACAGGTACGGCGCGGCGCCGTGAGGGATGATCCGGCGTCGACTCATCGGCGCCCTCGGTGGGTCGGGTCGTCCGCGGCCGGGCTCCGCAGGAACACGTTGCGGGCCATCTCGCGCAGGACGCGGGCTTCGGCCTCCTCGAGCAGCGCCGATGCCCGCGGCATGAGCGCCTCGGCCGTGACCTGTTCGACCGGGACGATCTCGCCGGCCGCGGCCGCGGCGTGGAGGTCGTTGATCGCGTCGCCGATCCGCGTCAGCGCCAGGTTATGGAAAGGGTTGGACGACCTGAACGGCACGTTCGGCGCCTGCTCGATGTAGGCCGCGCCGGTCGTCTGCCCGCGGAAATAGGGATCCGGCGTCTGGTAGAACGCCTCGTTCCAGTAGCGCTTCACGGGCGAGATGATGTGGCTGGAGCGAAACAGCTCCTCGGCGAGGTCGCGCGAAAGGTACAGATGCCTGGCGGCCTGCCAGGCCGCCTCGAAATCCCGCGTGGATCGCGGAATCCCGATCATCGTGCCGCCGCGGACGCTGGTCCGGCGCCCTCCCTTGCGCCAGGCGGGCAGCGGCATGAGCCTGATCTTGCCGCCGAGCTGGGGGAGGTCGGACTTCCAGATTCCCGCCAGCCAGTCCGGCATGATCTGCGCGACGACGCGCCCGTCGAGCTTGAGCTGGTTGCCGGAGGCCGTGAACTCCGGCGCGTCGATCGCGATTCGCGTCTCGCCCATCGACCACGCGACCACGTGGGCGATCACCATCGCGTTGGCTGGCGAGCCGATCAGCGGGCGGTCGTTTTCGTCGAAGGTGCCGCCGCCGGCCTGGAGAAGCAGGGGCTCGATCTCGCCCATCTGCGTGTACCAGAGGTTGATCAGGTATCGATCCGGTCGCCCGTCACCGTCGAGATCGGCGATCAGCGGTGACAGCAGCTCGATGAAGTCGGACCACGTCTCGATCCGCGTCACGTCGATCCCGGCCTGCTCGACGAGGTCCGCGCGGTAGCAGAGCAGGACGGGATGAACGTCATGCGGAAGGCCGAAGATCCGACCGCGCGATGTCCATGGCATGAACGACGGCGGATTGATCTGCCGGTCGAGGCCTTCGCGGGCGAGGCGTTCGGTCAGGTCCGTGAAACCGACGTCCTCGACGGGACCGCTGACGAACTGCGTCATCATGTTCCGCTCGACCTCGATCAGGTCGGCCAGCGGCGTCTGCGACCAGAAACCCGACAGGGTGCGCCGGGACAGTGCCGGCGCGTCGATCGTGAGCACGTGGAGTCCGGGACGTCCCTCCGACTTCGCTCGGGCGTTGTTGTCCACCGCCAATCGCCGGTAGAGATCGCCGTGATTGCGCGCGAAGGTCCAGAGCTGCATGCCCTGGCGGCGCTCGATCGGCCAGGCCACGGCCGCGATGCTCGACACGACCGCGATGAGCAGGATCACCCAGCTGCCGATCGAGAGCGACTCGAACGGCGACAGGGCATGGAACGGGTTGGACGCCGTGCGGGCGCGCTTGGCCATGGGTAAAGGGTGTGCTTCGCCGGGCCGCGCTCGACGAAACGATCCGGACGCCGATCTGTCGGCCTATTCGAAACGGATGTCGTCGAGAAAGAACTCGACCGCGTCGCCCTGGGCCGCGGCCGACCAGAGAAATCCGGTCTTGATTCGGGAAAGGTCCTTGCCGTCGAGATCGATCGTGAACCGCTTCCAGTCGCGGGTCAGCGTGAATCGTTCCGTTACGCCCGCTGAATCCGGATGCCGCTTGTCGCTGCCGAGCACGCCGAATCCGAACTTCACCTTCTCGCCGCCCTGCCCCCCCCGCGCATGGAACGAGAGCGTCTTCGCGTCGGATAAATCGAATCCGCCGGGTCGATCGCCCCAGTCATCGGGGGGATGCTGCCAGACCACGCCTCCCCATCCGCCCCGATTGCGATAGGCAACCTTCAGACATGTGCTCCCGGAGTGTGGATTGTCCTTGCTCGCGTCGTCCATGGAGATGGACTTGTGCTCGCCCATGTAGCCCGACGGCACGAAGTTGGGGAAGGCCGCGTCATCGCCGTAGACGACGAAGGGCAACTTCGATGCGGTGCCCTTCGCGACCTTCATCTCGCTCTTGACCTGCAGCGGGGCATTGGCGACGGCGCCGCCGCCCTTGCCGTCGCTGACGAACGCATAGATCCGGTACACGCCCGGCCGCGACGGCATCGTCAGCGTCGTTCGGCTGGCCGAGGCGTGACTGATCGCATCAGGAAACTGCGGCGGCGCGCTTTGCGGATCGCCGCCCGTGAAGTAGGAGCCGGACTCGGCGTAGAGACGCCATTCGATCTCCAGTTCGTTTCCTTCGGGATCGGCAGCCTCGACCGCGACCTGGATCCGGCTCCCGGGGCTCACGGCGTCCGTCGAGACCTCCAGCGGTTCGACGGTCGGGCAGAGGTTCGGCGGCTTCTTCCCGGTCCAGGCCTCGGTCATCGCATCGACCGCGGCGGTTCGGTGGCCGTTCGGAAGGATCATGCCGAACCAGGTCGCGGTCGCCTCCTGCTTCGAGCCCCACGTGAACGCGAAAGAGCCGAGGCAAAGCGGATCCGCGTTCAGCGCCTCGGATACATCGGCGTACACGGCGCCCTTCTGCGTGCTGGTCAATTCAGGGACGGCGCCGAATCCGTTCTTCTCGACCTCCCAGGGACCGGGTGGTCCGAACTCGGTCACGACGTACGGCTTCGTGCCGCCGGCCTTCCTGTACCGCTGCGGAATCGACATCACGCCGCCGTAGCTGTTGATGCCGATGATGTCGATGTCCGGGCACAGCCGGTGGATGCTTCGGACGCGGCTGCCGCCGATCTCCGCCACCACCGTCATCGTCGGATGCTCGGGATCCAGCTTCCTGACCATCGCGGCGCAGGCCTGCACATGCGACCACACCGCCGCATTGCCGCCGTCGCCGTGGCCCTCCATCTCGTTGCCGAGCGCCCACGCGAGCAGCGCCGGATGGTTCCTGTGGCGCAGGATCGACGCGCGGACCTTTTCGAACTGACCCGCGACGCGCTCGGCGTCGTTGTAGTCGAAGCCGTGCCGTTCGTGCTCGAGCCAGATGCCCAGCACGACCTTGAGGCCGAGCCGGTGCGCCTCGTCGAGCTGATCGCCGGTCTTCTCGTCAACGCCCCAGGTGCGAAACGCATTGCCCCCGGCTTCCACCAGCATCTTCTTCGATGCGTCTCCCCCCGCGCCCCGTATTCTGAAAGGACGGCCGTCCGCGCGCAACTGCCATCCCCGGCCATCTCCGTCCGGCTCTACCTTCGCGGGACCGGCCGCCGCGTTTCCCACCAGCATGGCGCCGAGCAGAAAAACGAGCGCGAACGCAAGGCAGGGCAGTCGTTCGTCGGTCGTTGCTTGGCGTGTCGTCAGCATCAAAACGGTGATCCGGAGGCTGATCGGAGATCCATCCCGCGCCGCGCGCATCAGTATGCGGTCGCCAGGTTCTTCTGGAAGACGAGGCCGATCCGGCTCGACTCGGCGTGTCCGTCCAGGTACGCGTTATTGGCGGTCGATTCGACGTTGTGGCGGAACCGGAGGTGGTAGCCGTTCGTGGTGATGTCGTCGATGTTCTCCGATTGCGTGATCGCCAAAGGCACATTCGCGTTCGCGGGATTGAAGAAGGGCCCCATGAACGGGCCGCTGAAGTTCGGTCCCGACGTGCCCGCGCCGCTGTTCTGCGATGCGTCGCCCATCAGAATGATCTCGGAGACCCGCCCCACGTTGGCGTAGTCGATCCGTCTCTCTTCGACCTGGAGATTCACCATCAGAAGCCCGTTGGCGCTGTACGAGAGGAGCTTCTGCCCGGTTAGGGGATCCATCACGCTTTCCGGGCACATGTAGTAGTCGGAGGTCTGGTCGTCGGCGACGGCCATGTAGTCCTCGAGGTAGTCGGTGAAGTACTTGCCGTCGCCGGTCCCGCTGGGAATCGTGCCGTTGAGATTGCCGCCGAAGGCCGCGGGCAGCAGGCTCCGGTGATCGACGGCGAACGCGTTCACGGCGATCGCCGAGTGGTGCATGCGGTTGAGGCATGCCGCGTTGCGCGCCGCCGCCTTGGCCGAGCGCAGAGCCGGCATCAGCATGGCGATGAGCAATGCGATGATGGAGATGACCACGAGAAGTTCGATGAGCGTAAATGCATTGGGACGTCGTCTCATGGTTGCCTCGCCGGTCGTGGTGGATTTCCGTCCGAATCGCGTCGGGGGCGGTCAGACCCTCGACGCGCAGTTCATGTTCGAAACGATCAGCGGCGGCGCCGTGCGACCACCGCGAGGCATCCCAGTCCCACCAGCGCCATCGACGCGGGCTCCGGAACCGGCGTGAGCGAAACGTTGTCGATGTAGAGGCCGTTCTGGATGTTGTCGACCGCGCCGGCGGAAAGCTGGAAGCGGACCAGGAACGAATCCGCGCCGTCGGACACGTCCAGGTCGTTCAGGTTGAATTGCTGATACGAGGTGCTGATGCCGAGCCCGATCAGCGATGTCAGCGTCTCGCCCTTGAAACCGCCGCCGTCGCTGCCGTCCTGGTCGAGCCACTGGATCTGGGCGAACATGTCGATGCCTTCGAAGTTGCTCGAGTCGACCTTTGCCCGGAACGAGAGGTCATAATCGACGGTGTTGTCGGGGATGGTGTTGGCGCCCTGGTTCTGCTCGATGAAATAGGCGCCGCCGGCGGGCGGGTTGTTGACGTGGTCCACTGTCAGATAGGCCGAGAACGAGCCCGTGTCGGGCATGGCCGAACTGCGTTCCACCGTACCCGAGGGGCCGCCGACGATCTCGCCCCAGTCGTCGGCGTCGGCGCCGGCGCCGGCCTCGAAACCCGGGTTGTTCAGGAAGTTGGCCGAGGCCGGGCCGGAAGCGATCAGGCCGAGCACGATCAGGAAGGTTGCGAAACTCTGGGTCTTGTTCATCTCCAAACCTTTCTTTAGAAGCGTGATTGAAGCTTGCGGCGACACGGGTCGTCGGCGTGTCCGAGAAAATCCTTGCAAGGCCGACCTGAACTGGTCGACCGAGGTCAACCAAATCAGGGAACCGTTCTCTCGATAGCACCTCCTTTATTGACGTGAGCGCCAATGTGCGATGAGTTCATTTTGCGGAATCGATGCGGTGGTCTCATGGCACGGTTCAATGACTCAGCCGGTCACGGAGACGGCAAGTCGGGGTCAGGCCTCCATCCTGCCGGTGGAATCGTGCACCTCGAACCAGGTCTGCATCGACCGCTGAATCGCCTCGAGGCCTGTCGTACGCGGTGCTTCGGTGTCGCGCGCCCGATCCAGCGGGCGGAACGCGAGGATTTCGTTGAGCAGGGAGAACGCCTCGCGCCCTATCGCCACGCCGTCCTGGCACACGGATGTCATTTCCGGGTAGACCGCGTAACGAAGCTCAGCGTCATCGAAGCCGACGACGGAAAGGTCTCCCGGGACACGGACCCGGGCTCGGCGCGCCTCGGTCAGCGCTCCGATCGCCGTGTAGGGATCGGTGATGAACACGGCCGTCGGGCGCGGCGACATGCTCAGGAGCCGCCGGATGAGCTGCGCGCCGCCTTCGCGCTCGGCAGGAGCCCGCACGAGCATCCTCTCGTCGAAGTCGATGTCCGCCGCGGCCAGCGCGTCGCGGTATCCGTTCAGACGGTCCGTATGATCCGAATCGTCGACGATGTTCAGGCAGATGGCGATCCGCCGGTGTCCGAGACCGATCAGGTGCTCGACCGCCCGTTCGCTGGCTTTGCGGGAATCGCTGTAGATGTAGCTGACGCCATCCTCATCGATTCGGGCACCGACGACGACCGATGGGAACCCTTCGGATGCGATCTGCCGGCAGATGCTCGACGTCTGCGCGGTCGTGCGCAGGACCGCGCCGCGGATGCCCTTGCGCATGAACATGCTGGAGTACGCCTCGTTTCGCTCGCGGGCGCGACGGGCGTCGAGAATCATCAGGTCGAAGCCGAACTCCTCCATGCCCGACGCCATGCCGCGCATCAGGGCGGCGTCGAACGGCGATCCGAGCGATGACTCGCCGGTGTAGACGAAGGCGATATTCGTGTTGGAGCGCTTGCCGACGTTGGCGACGTATCTCGAGAGATTGGCGACCTCGAGGACCTTTCGCCGAGCGTCTTCGCTGACCCGGGGGTCGTTGTTGAGCACCCGCGACACGGTGGCGGCCGAGACGCCGGAGATCTTCGCAATGTCGCGGACTGAGGACATGGGTGAATGAAGCCAGTCGGTCTGGGACAGTTGTGAAACTGTTGCAATGATAGTTGCTGGCCGCTCCCAGTCAAGGAGGACCTGAGCAAATTCCGATTTTATTCTTTTAAGTTATTAATAATAAATAACTTAAATATAGAAGATTGCGGCCCGTGCGTCTGTGCGCCAGGTTGATAGGCATCCGCCGGCTTGCTCGCCAAATGGAATATCCGTGATTGCAGGGCGACAGGAAGGGGCCTGGCGCGGTCCCGCCGGACCTCACCGTCTCCGACGAGTGACCTGCCGGGACCCCAGTCCCGGCAGCAGCATCGCCAGCGTGGCGGGCTCGGGCACCCGGTCGAAGACGAGGCTGCTCATGCCGAATGACGCGTTGGCGCTCTCCGGACGGATGCGGAGGGCGTCGAGGCGAAATGATCGCGCGGGACGGGGCAGGACGCCGAGGTCGATCGCGTGGTGGCCGAAGCCCGCGTAGCCCGGATCGTCGACGATCTGGTTCAACGTGAATGTCGTCGCGGCGACCAGGCCGGCGTCGGCATCGAACGCGGACAGCGTGAAGTCGACGACCGACTGAAAGCTCAGGGCGACTTCCACTGAAAGGCTTGCGGCGGCGGGGCTGAAGGTGCCGGTGATCGCGCTTTCCGTGTCGCTCAGGTTGGCTGCGACCAGGACGTCGTCGCTCTGCACGAAGCCGACGAAACCACCGGGCGGGAACGTGATCCCCCGGTCGGCAAAGAAGTCGGGATCGAGAAAGCCGCTGCCCGGCTCGGTGAAGTCGATCGTCGTAACGTCGGCGAACGCGGAGCCGGCCAGGGTCACGCACAGCAATGTGGCCGCCTGGCGCAGCGGGATGGTCCTTGACATGGGTTCTCCTTCGTCCTGGCGGCTCAGTGATCGTGATGCCGGTCGATCTCGTCGAGGTCGAGTGGCTCCCGGCCTCGAAGCTGCCTTATTGTACGCAGCGTCTTTGCCGACGGATCGAACAGCGCCACGATCTCCGAAGTGACGTCGACCGTCACGACATCGGGCCGGGCGTAGGCGCAATGCCAGGTGATGGCGTCAACGCCGGTCTGTCGCGCGACGTTCGCGAGCTGGTCCTCGACATGCTCGAGCAGATCATCGACCGGCACGCGGCCGAATCCCTGGCGGTGGAGCCTGCGCTGGCGCGCCTGACCCCACGCCTCCAGCTCCTTCATGCGGGCCGCGTCACCGGCGGCCTTTGCCTTTTCGTACTCCCCCATCCTTTCACTCATGTCGTTGAACCGCGACGCGGCGAATGCGACGGCGATCGCGCGGTTGTCGTAGGTGCCGATGCGCGGTCCGTGGGACGTTTCATCGGGGCTGTCGGTCGCGATGACGGAGCAGGCGACGACGAGGGCCGGCACGGTCATGATCACGGGAAGCAGACATTGGGGATGGGGGCGCGGGCGGTGCGACATCGTCGAGGCTCCTTGGTGCTTCGAGCCGCGCGGTTCCCACGTCGGTGAATGATACCACCGGTCACGCTTTCACTCGCCATCGCCATACCGAGACGATCACGCCGAACGCGAGCAGGCCGCCGACGACGAATCCGATGGTCGCGCAGACAGGCGATGACCTGGGGGGCTGCCATGGTCCCTTCTCGTAGGGAATGCACGAATCGAATCTGACACCTTCGCCACAGACGTTCTTGATCGAATCGACGGTCTCACGTGCTTTCCGACCACTGCCGTTTTACATCCGTGAACGGGTCCGTCTCGGACCGGTTGGGGGTCCGGCGCCGGGCTCACCGCTTGTCATGCGTTGACACGGGTACGCGTGTAAGCAGTGCTTTCGAGGTTCGCCAGTCTTTCGTGCAAACCGGTGAGGACGCGATCCACGGTTTCCGCAGGCAATTGTCCCTCGATCGTCACGACGATCTCGTACATGCCCTCGTCGAAGCGCACGGTGGTTCCCTTAACATCAAGCCGATATCTGCCGTGTTCGTCGTCGTCATCCGTGGCGATCTCTTGCGAAAACGGCGACTGATACAGGGTCCTGATCTGTTCGATCTGCGCGTCGGTCACCTCTGGCGTCAGCGCGCAATCAAGCTCAGGTGAAAGATCGGCAAGCATTGGATCCAGGCGGTCCTCGATCGAGATCCCCAGTTCACGATTCCACGCTGCAGACCGAATCTCCCACAGGTTGTTGGCCCCGCCATCCGCTCGCTCCAGTATCCACCGGTCGTACCGCCGCTCGGTCAACCTCGTCCAGGTCAGGGTCTTCAGACAGAGCCTGTAGTCGTCGATATTCTCCAGCAATCGCTCGCCAAGGCACTTTCCTCCGGACACGACGATGGCCTCATCGGTTTCGGAGTAAGTCGCCGTGTGGTGGTGAATCCATCCCGGGCCGGTGCCGGTCGTTTGAACGCCGGAGATGCGCCGGTCTTCAACGTCGAGGCGCAAGACCTGCGTTCTGCCGGGCGCCCGGTCGTCGGGATAGCCCAGGTTGCCGATCAGGACGATTTGCGAATCCACCCGTGTGGCCGTGTGGAAATCGGTGGGTGGGAAGACCGACTCGGGATATCCCCAGATCGTGATTCGGTGGCCGTCGACGATCACGACATCGTTGTAGATATAGAAATCCGGGTCGTAGTGGTCCTCATGCTCTCCGGCGATGTAGACGTCGCGTCCGTCGGGCAGGGCGACATGCGCCTGTCCCATGCGATCGAAGCACCAGCAGGGATCGTTCGAGAAGGCGTCCGATCCGTTGAATCTCTCGTTGACCGCGTATGCCGAGTCCCGATTCCGAACACACCATGCCCAGAACGGGTTGTTCATAGGCTCCGGGTTCCGAGTGCCTCGAACCGGCGAACGCCATTTAAGGAAGTCTTCTCGTGTCGGGTCGGAATACTCGTTCATGTCGCAATGCGCAATGCCCTGAGGCTCAGCGTCTCTCCACGAACCGATTGCATGGCGCAATGCCTCGGCGTCCGGTGCAATCCCTTGACCAATCCGATAAGGCTAGCGGTACGTCAGCAAGACGTCCACGATGGGCGCCTTCGCGCCCGAAGCACGAAACATCAGGGTTGTCCGGATTGTCCCCATTGGGGTGGGTCAGACGCGCATGCTCATGGAAATGAAGCGGAGAGGGTGGGATTCGATCAGGCTCGATTCGCCAAGATCATAAGACAGCTGTACTTACGCGCCAAGTCGAGGGATTTCAAGAACTTGGGGCTTCTCGAATCTCTACTGTCTTCGCACGATTTTTTACTGTTTCGCGATGAGATTTGAGGGCACATCGAGGGCACATGTCGAGGTCACTCGGGTTCGAGAGGACAAGTGCTTGGCGAGGAAACGGGCGCGAAGGAGCTTTCGCAATCCGCCTTCAGCGGCTTTCAAGAAAGGATAGACATGGGCCGATGAAGCGCGAATCTTTCACGAAACAGGCCGCGACTTGCGGGAACGGATTTGCAATCCGTTGCAGGAGATGCGCAAACACCTGAAAACACTGAAACTAAGCGCGAGCACCGAGAGCGCTTGGCGCACTGCTTGGCGTCGT
>NYZC01000080.1 GCA_002686995.1 Phycisphaeraceae bacterium
AGGCCACTCGCAAGAAGAAGGCCACCAAGAAGAAGGCCACACGCAAGAAGAAGGCCACCAAGAAGAAGGCCACTCGCAAGAAGAAGGGCGGCAAGAAGAAGGCTGCCAAGAAGCGAGCTCGCAGGAAGTGATCGAGCCCTCGCGATCGGGGAAGCCCGAATCGCCCGGCACGGATTCCGTGAGGCATCGCTCCGAACAAACGAGTTGCCTCCGGATGGCCGGGTAAATCCGACGAGCCACGGAGCACGACACAAGAAGAGGCGCCACGCGGACCCGCGAGGCGCCTCTCTTTTTTTTCGATCGAGATGCCCCGAGCTGCCCGGTCATCCGAACGATCTGCGAATGGCCACCAGGAGCCACGAAAAGCCGCAAGCACGCCCGATCCTGGCCGCTATGCGCCGTCTTTTCGTCGATTTCCTGTGGCTTTTCGTGGCCTTTTCACCGCAGCCATCGGGCCAAAAGACCTTTCCATTTCAACGCAGAGAGTCGCTAGGTCGCGGTGGTCCCGGAGACGATCTCGATGATCCGGCGGGCGGCCGTCTGTCCGTACCGGACGCCGGCGAACGGCTCGGCGATCCTGCGCATCACCGCTTTCTGCTGCCGCCATCGATCCGGGTCGGTCAGGAGCGGCTCCAGCGCGGCCACGACGGGCGCGACCTGGCCGAAATGGGGGACCAGTTCGGGCACGGCGCGGCCGAGGCCCTGCGACTCCGCGATCAGGTTGGGAAGCGTGAGCGTCCGGATCGGAACCAGCCACCGGCCGACCAGGTGCCATTTCCATCGATCGATGTTGTAGACGATGACCATCGGCACGCCCGCGGCCGCGGTCTGGAGCGATCCGGTGCCGGACTTCACCAGCGCGACCTGGGCCCAGGCCAGCACCGCGTCGACCTCGCCGACCCGGACCTCGATCCCGTCCGCCGGCAGGATCGACCCGCGCACCCGATCGGCGATCTCGTCGTTGAGCGCGGCGACCGTACCGACGAGCTTCCGATGGGCTGCGCGAAGCCGGCGAAACGCCTCGAGCATCGTCGGCCAATTGGCACGAACGTCGTGGCGGCGCGATCCGGGCAGCAGGGCGACGCGCGTGCATGCGGCCGCGCCGGACTCATCCGATTCCGCCGGCGCGGAGGCGATCACGGGCGGGAAGAGCGGATCACCGACGAACGAGGCGCTGACGCCGCGACGGCCGAACCAGTCCGGCTCGAACGGCAGCAGGCACAGGACGTGATCGGTGAGGACGCGAAGCTTGCGAATGCGCCACGGCGCCCAGGCCCACAGCTGCGGCGCGACGAGGTGCACGATGCGCGCATCGGGCCGGGCACGGCGGATCAGGCGACATACCGACCAGTTGGCGGCGGGGCTGTCGACGGGCACGAGCGCTTCGACGCGCCGGTCCGCAAGCCATCGGCGGAGGGTGCGCAGGCGACGAAGGTGACGCGGCACCTGCAGGGCCGCACCCGCCAGCATCACCGCGTCCTCGGTCGTGCGCTCGATGATCTGGGCGCCGCTCTGCTCCATCTGCGGACCGCCGAACGCCCAGATCGGCACCTCGGGCCGGGCCGAACGCAGCGCGGCGATCACCGGGGCCGCACGGGCGTCACCGCTGGGCTCGAACGCGGTGAAAAGGATGCCGGCAGACACGCTTTCGATTCTAGATTCTTGATACCCGATCTGTGGAGCGCATGAAAAACCCGATTGGGCAAGGAAACTCACCCAACCGGGCGGAGGGGAGAAAGCTCAATATTCACCTTGCGTTTTGCTCTGCCGTCACCGGTCCGTGCTGCCGTACCACAAAACGCGAGGACCCCAGTTCGAAAAACCGCTGCTGCGGCCGTTTTGTGCTCCGATAAATTCTACGCCTGCGACACGTGAGGGTTCATCATCCCGACCGATATTTTCGGACGCGACCAGATATATGTTATATCTGTATATAATAAGGGTGGTTATATTACTTTTCTGAGACGGGACGGTCCAGGTCGACGCCGTGGCGGGCCCGGCCGCCGGTGAGAATCGCCGCCACGTCGTCGCAGACCGCCGACACCACGCGGTGCTGGGCCTGGTGGGTGAACGCGGCGATGTGCGGCGTCAGGATGACCTGTTCCATCTCCTCGAGCGCCCCCCGTACCGGCGGCTCGCCGGCGCGGACGTCGAGGGCGGCGCCCGCCGGACGACCCTCGCGCAGGGCGCGGACCAGGCCCGGCTCGTCGACGACGTCGCCGCGCGACGTGTTGACGAACAGCGCGGACGGCTTCATCAGGGCGAATCGGCGATAGTCCAGGCAGCCCCGAGTGGCATCCGTGGCCGGCAGATGGCACGAGATGACGTCGGCGCGGCGCATCACGTCGTCAAGCTCGAGCATTTCGGCGCGAAGCTCGGTGACCGGCGCCGCGTCGGCGGAGATGAACGGGTCGTAGGCGACGATGTCCATGCCCAGCGCCCGCGCCCGGCTCGCGGTGAGGAACCCGATGCGACCGAGACCCACGACTCCGAGCGTGCCGCCGTAAAGCTCGGTGCCCGTGAATCGATGCCGCTGCCAAGCCCCTGCCCGGGTGCTGCGATCCGCGGCGCTGATCCGGCGCGCCAGGCCGAGCATCAGCCCGATCGCCAGCTCCGCGACGGAGATCGAATTCTGATCCGGCGTATTGGCGACGACGATCCCGAGCCGCGTGGCGGCGGCCACGTCGATGTTGTCCAGTCCGACGCCGACGCGCCCGACGACCTTCAGCCCCGTGGCGGCCTCGAGCAGGGCCGCGGTCACGTCGGTCTGGTTGCGCACGATCAGCGCCTGGTAGCCACCGATCACGGATGCAAGACGATCCGGCTCCCCGTGCAGCGTTTCCTCGAAGTCGACGGCAAACTGCGCCGTCAGACGGTCCAGCGCTTCGCCGGTGACCTTTTCCGCGATCAGGATGCGAGCGGGATCTACGATTTCTGCCTCTCGATCTTCGATGGTCGGGACCGCCCGACGTTTCGACTCCTGGAAGCCTGGACGCTTCGACGCTCCGTCACGAAATCATCGCGCTGGTCTGGAACACCGGCAGCATCACCGCCGCGACGATACCGGCGATCACCAGGCCCATCACGAGAATGAGCACGGGCTCGAGCAGCTTCACCGCCGCCGTCACGGCGCGCTGCGACTCGTCCTCGTAGATCTCCGAAAGCTCCGACAGCATCTCGGGTAGCCGGCCCGTGTGCTCGCCGGTCCGGACCAGGTTGACGACGAGCGGCGGGTAGTGACCGGTCCGCTCGATCGCGTGCGCGAGGTCCTGACCGCCCGACACGTCGCGCGCCATCGACTCGAACGACTCGCGCAGCACGACGTTGGACACCGTGTCCGCCGCGATGCGCAGGGCGTCGAGCAGGACGACGCCGCTTCCGAGCAGCACGCCGAGCGTGCGCGCGATCCGCGCGATCTCGATCTTCAGGCACATCGGTCCGAGCACCGGCGCCCGCAGCAGGGCCAGGTGGCACGGTCGCCGAACCGACGGCCGCGTGACCGCCCACGCCGCCGCCGCGCTCCCGGCAAGCACCGCGGCCAGGACCGCCCACCACCAGGCGTCGAGGAAACTGCTGACGGCCATGAGCATCTCGGTCGCGCGCGGCAGGCGCTGGTCGAACGATTCGAACAGGTCCGAAAACCGCGGGATCACGAACGACATCAGGACGAAGATGGCCGCGGCGCCGAGCAGCAGCAGGAACGCGGGATAGAGAAACGCGGCGAAGACCTGGCCGCGCACCCGTGCCGCCCGCGACAGGCTGGCGGCCAGGTCGTCCAGGACCTCCGCGAGGTTTCCGCCTTCCTCGCCGCTGCGCACCATGCCGCGGTACACGCCGTCGAAGACGCGCGGATGCTGGTCGAGCGCGTCGGCCAGCGTGCCCGCGTCGCGCGAAAGCGTCTGCTCCACCTCCCCGATCACGGCCGCGAGGCGCGGGTTGGCGGACTGCCGGCGCAGCGTCTGCAGCGCCTCGAGCATGGGCATCCCCGCCTGCAGCAGCGCCGAAAGCTGCCGCGTCAGCACGGCAAGGTCCGTCGTGCCGATCCGGCGCCATCCGTCGCGCAGAAGATGACGCACGTCGGTCCGCGCCTCGTCGGCGGGCACGAGCGAGATCGGGTGATAGCTCAATTCCCGCAGCCGCCGCAGCGCCTCGTGCCGATCGCGCGAGCTGAGCACGCCGTCGACGCGCTCGCCGGAGGGCATGACCGCGATGTAGTGGTACTTCAGCATGGGTGGAGCAGCCTGCGGCCGCCGGAAGATCAGAGGCCAGATCCGTGCCGCTTCGCGACACGCGGATGCCTGACTTCAGTCTCTCGCCACCTGACTTATAGGCTCTGTCTCAGAACTCTGCCGCGGGCCCAAGACCGAGCGAATCGTCCGTTGGCAAGGAGGCCGAAGCAGGCGATGTCGCCGTGCATCGTCGATGGAGGCCGACGCCGACAACGGGCGATGCAGCCGGTCGACGCCAGGCAGAGTTTCGAGACAGAGCCTAACATCTGATCTCTGACCTCAATCCTCCTGGGTCACGCGGATCACCTCCTCCACGTCGGTACGTCCCGCGGCGACGGCGCGCAGGCTGCTGTCGCGGAGTGAACGCATGCCCTGGCGGCATGCCGTCTCCTTGATCTGCTCCGCCGGCACGCGCTGCTGGATGAGCTGGCGCAGGGTTGCGTCGATCATCATCAGCTCGGCCACCGCGCTGCGTCCCCGGTAACGCGTGAAGCGACACTGCTCGCAACCCTGGCCCGTCGGGATCGCGTCGACATCGAGACCGGCCTGTGCCAGCAACCGGCGCTGCTCGGGCTCGGCGCGCACGTCGTGCCGGCACGCCGGGCAGGTCGTGCGCATCAGTCGCTGGGCGATGATGCCGTTGAGACAGCTCGCGAGCAGGAACGGCTCGATGCCGATGTCGAGCAGGCGGGTGACGCCGGTGGCCGCGTCGTTGGTGTGGAGCGTCGCGAACACCCGGTGGCCCGTGAGCGCCGCCCGCACCGCGATGTCGGCGGTCTCGCGATCGCGGATCTCGCCGACCAGCAGCACGTCGGGGTCGTGCCGGAGCATGCTGCGCAGCGCCCGCGCGAACGTGAAGCCGATCTCCTCGTGCACCTGCATCTGGAGGATGTCCTGCATCCAGTACTCGACCGGATCCTCGATCGTCACCACCTTCGTGTCCGGGCGATTGATGCGTCCCAGGCAGGTGTAGAGCGTCGTGGTCTTGCCGCTGCCGGTCGGTCCCGTCACGAGCACCAGGCCGTGCGGCCGCATGATCATCGTCGCGATGCGCTCGCATTCGTCCGCGTCGAACCCGAGCGCATCGAGATCCAGCATGATCATCCGGCGCCGCTGCAGGCGGATCACGACCGCTTCGCCGTAGACGCCGGGGAGGATGCTGATCCGAAGGTCGTAGTCCTGCCCCGCGAGCTTCACCTGGCAGCGGCCGTCCTGCGGCAGGCGCTTCTCGGTGATATCGAGGCTGCTCATGATCTTGATGCGGCTGACCAGGGCCCGCTTCAGCTGGTGCACGGTCGCGGGCACCTTCTGCTCCTCGAGCATGCCGTCGATCCGGTACCGCACGCGGTAGGCCGCCTCGCCCGGCTCGAGGTGGATGTCGGTGGCCTCGCTTCGGATCGCCTCGGAGAGGACCTGGTTGACCAGGTTGACGACGGTCGGCTCGTTCGCGGCCTCGGCCTCCGACAGATCGGTGGACGCGGCGGTCGCGACCACGGGCGCCTCGTTGTCGACGAGATGCTGGACCTTGTCGGCCCCGAGCCCGTAGCTGTCCCTGAGCATCCGGTCGATGACGCCGGACGGGCAGAGCACGCGGTCGAGCGGCCGCTGCAGCAGCATCGAAAGCTCGTCCCAGAGCTGAAGATCGAACGGGTCGGCGCATGCGACCTGCAGCCGGTCGCCCTCGACGCCGAGCGGCATGACGTGGCGACTCATCGCCAGCACCGGCGAGACGGCCTGGCGCACCTCCTGGTCCACCGGCTCGACGCGACCGCGGAACGGCAGGTCCAGGAGCCCGGCGAGCGCTTCGAGCAGCCGCGCCTCGTCGACCGGGCCGTGCTGGACGAGCGCCTCGACGAGCGGCCGCCCGTGGCGGCGGGCGTGAGCGGCAAGCTCGCGCACCCGTCCGTCCTCCAGCCCGCTCGCCTTCGCGCACAACGCGATTTCATCGAGCAGGATCGAGGACGATTCGGTCGGCCCATCCATAAAGGGAAATCGCAATTCAGGAATCAGAAATCAAAAGGGCGTCACCGGAGCTCCGCGGGACGGCACCGCCACAAGAAGCCACGAAAAGCACGAAAAGCGGAAATGTACGATCCCGACTTCGCGAATCGATGCTGCTCACGCCGCCTGTCCGACGTACCAGATGACGCCGCAGCAGAACGCGGTCAGCACGGCCAGCAGCGTCGCCGCCACCCATACGTTCAGGCGCGTCCCTTCAAGCTGCGCGATCCGCCGCTCCAGCCGCTCGCACCGCTTGTTGCAGTCCATTGCGACCCGTGCCACGGCGCCGATCGACTTCTCGACCTCGCCGTCCTGAACCGGCGCCGACGAAGCGGGCGGGGCGTCATTGCTCATCCGGAAATTCTACACCAGAACCCACGCCGAAATCACCGATCACCCGCATCCGACGCCCCCGCCGCCCGCCCTTGACACTCGTCGGGCGCCGCTTGACACTCGCCCCATGCTGGATTTCCCCATCGTCGACACGCACCTGCATCTCTGGAACCCGGGTGAGATCGACTATCCCTGGCTGTCGGACGTGCCGAAGATCAGCGGCCCGCACCTGCTCGACGACTACAACCGGGCGCTCGGTCCCGTCGAGGTGGACGGGATGGTGTTCCTCCAGTGCGAGTGCGAACCGTCGCAGTACCAGCAGGAGACCGCGTGGGTGAGCGCGCTGGCCGGCGAGGATCCCCGTATCCGGGGCATCGTCTCCTGGGCGCCGCTGGAGCGCGGCGACGCGGCGCGCGCGGACCTGGAGGCGCTGGCCGCCAACCCGCTCGTTCGCGGCATCCGCCGCATCATCCAGTTCGAGGACGACCCGGACTTCTGCCTGCGTCCCGACTTCATCAGGGGCGTGCAGATGCTCGGCGAGTTCGCAATGAGCTTCGACGTCTGCCTCAAGGGCGCGTCGCAGACGACAAGCGCGATCCGGCTCATCGAGCAGTGTCCCGACGTCAGCTTCATGCTCGACCACATCGGCAAGCCCATGATCAGCGAAGGTCGGACCGAGCCGTGGCGCCGCGACATCCGGCGGCTCGGCGCTCTGCCGAACGTGTGTTGCAAGATGTCCGGCGTCGCCACCGAGGCTGACGTCGACCGCTGGAAGATCGAGGACGTCCGCCCTTACATCGAGCACGTCGTGGAATGCTTCGGGTTCGAGCGCGTGGCGTTCGGCGGTGACTGGCCCGTCGTGACCCTTGCATCGGACTACCCGCGCTGGGTCCGCACGCTGCTCGAGATCTTCGAAGGCGCCCGCGCCGACGAAATCAGGAGTATTTTCCGGGAGACGGCGATCCGGTTCTATCGACTGTGAATCGGGATTCGCAGCGGCAGGGTGGCTGGGGTCGCGTGGCGCTCGACCCGAATCCCCGCGTCACGGCACCGGCGCGTCCGCCGTGCTGCCTTCCAGCGCGAAGTCCGCGCGAATGAGAATGCGGTCCAGCGCGACGAGCGTGTTGCCGAAATCGGGATATCCCGCGTTGTCCTGGGCCGTCAGCGTGAGCGCAAGGTCCGGGTCCGGCACCTGGTCGACGTGGCCGTCGGTGTAGAGGATGTTGACCCGGTCGCCCAGGTGATTGGTCCGATAGAACTGCGGATTGTCGTCGGTGTTGTTCGCGTCCAGGACGAGGGCCCGTGCGGGCAGGCCGGGCGCGCTTTCGCCGAGATCGTCGAGCGCCTCCTTACCCGGCGAGACCTGGTCGAGCTGGCGGTAGAAGTAGGAGCTGAACGCGTCGTCGGTGCCCGTCTGCCCGGCGGCCTCGCCGCGCGCGTAGAACTTCGACAGCTCCTCGACCGGATCGGCCGTGTCGTCGCCCGGGCAGAACAGCGACTTCGCGTTTTCGAGGTAGCCCTCGATGATGATGCCCAGGCCATGCGTCCGGCCCTGCGGGGCGCCGTACCAGGCGCCGATCGACCACGTCTGGTTCGTGGTGATGGTCGCCCACGATTCGCCGTGCCAGTTGCCTCCGAATAAGGCGCACGGGAAGTCCGAGCCGCGCGGAAGCAGGCCCTCGAAGTCCGCGGCATAGGCCGCGATCCCGACGCCGAGCATGCGCTGGTTCGTGCCGCAGATCGTGTACTGCGCCGCATGCTTCGCCGATCGGATCGCCGGAAGCAGGATGCCGATCAGCAACGCGATGATCGAGATCACGACCAGCAGCTCGATCAGCGTAAACGCCTCACGAGCGTCTCGATGCGGCGGGGCGGGGCCTGGACAAGAGAATCGCCGGGACATGGGGTTCGCGGTCGGCATCATGGTCGGGGCATTCTATCCACTTGCATCCGGACCGACCGAGACGCGGTCGGCGATCTATAATCGCGTCCGCCAACGCGTCCGCCCTGGCCGTTCGAGACCCCACGGGGATCCCGCCATGAAACGATTCGCAGGACTTTTGTTGCTGGTCCTTCTTACGTGCATCAGCGGCTGTCAGTCGGCGCCCGGCGCCGCGACCCGCGATGCGGCGACCGGATGGCTCGGCTGGCGCGGCCCGAACCAGAATGGCGCCGCCGACCTCACCGGTCTGCCCGTGCCGCCATCGAGCGAGGACCCGGCCGACGTCCGGCCGCGATGGTCGATCGACCTCGCCGGCCGGGGCACCCCGGTCATCGCGCGCTATCGCGACGGCGACCGCCTATACGCCTGGGGCTACCGCGGTGAGGGCGCCGACCTCGTCGAGGTGCTCGCCTGCATCGATCCCGACACCGGCGAAGTCCTGTGGGAGCGCCGGTTCAGCGACTTCCTCAGCGACATCATCTACTCGCGCTACGCGATCGGCAGCCCCGCGGTCGACCCCGAGACGGGCCACGTCTACCTGATGACCTCGCCCGGCCTGCTCATGGGCTTCGACCGTCGCGGCAACCTGCTCTGGGAAGTCTCGATGATGGAGCAGTTCGGTCGCCTGACGTTTCCCAACGGCCGGACCGGCGCGCCCGTCATCGAGGGGGATCTCGTGATCGTCAACGCGATCAGCACGAACTGGGGCCGAGAGGGACCGGCCCGCAACCGCTTCTACGCGTTCGACAAGCGCAGCGGCGACCTGGTCTGGTCGAGCACGCCAGGCGTGGGCCCGCCGTTTCTCAAGGACAGCTCGTTCAGCACGCCGGTCTTCGAATGGCGCGACGGGCGCCGCGTCTTCTACGCGGGGATCGGCTGCGGCAACATCGTCTGCGTCAACGCCCGGACCGGCGAGCCGCTGTGGCGCTACCAGTTCGCGCGCGGCGGCGTGAACGCCTCCGTCGTGCTGCGCGGCGACACGCTCTTCGCGGTGCACGGCAAGGAGAATACGGACAACGCGCTGCGCGGCCGCATGGTGGCGATCGAGCTCGGCCACGTGCCGGAGCCGGGCGCGAAGGGCCCCGTCGTGCTCGACCGCACGAACGAGCGGTGGCGCAACGACGAGATCAGCATGTTCACCAGCTCGCCCGTGATCGTGGACGACCGGCTGTTCCAGGTGACGATCAAGGGCGACCTGGTCTGCCTGGACACGAAGACGGGGCACGAGGTGTGGTCGAAGAAGCTCGGCGCGGACCAGCTCCACGCGTCGCCCATCCACGCCGACGGGCGATTGTACGTGCCGATGTGGCACGACGGCCTGTACGTGATCGAGCCGGGCGAGGACGACGCCACGATCCTCAGCCGGGTTCGGCTCGAGGGGGGCTGCATCGGCTCGCCGGCCGCGTGGGACGGCAAGCTCTACGTGCATACGACGAAGAAGCTGTACTGCTTCGCAGGTCCGCGCGGGGTCTCAGGTGCCGCGCCGTCGCGCCACGACGACCCGTCGGGACCGACGACGACCGGCGACGCGGCGCGGCTGCAGGTCCTGCCCGCCGAGGTGCTGCTGCGTCCCAGGACCCGCAAGGCGTTCCGCATCCGGACGATCGACGCGCTCGGGCACCGCGTCTCCGACGACGCACCGCAGGACGTGTCATGGAGCAAGTGGGTGCCTCCCACCGCGAAGGTCAAGGCGCGGCTCGACGCCGACTTCGAGCAGGGCGCACTCGTTGCCGGGCAGGACGCCACGATTTCCGCGGGCGCGTTCAAGGCCCAAAGCGGCGACCTTTCCGGCACGATCCGCGGACGCCTGCTGCCGAGCCCGCCCTACCGCGAGAACTTCGACGCGTTCACCCTCGGCAAGCAGCGCAAGGACGGCACGCCGTTCGCCTATCCGCCGCTGCCCTGGATCGGGGCGCGGCTGAAGTGGGAGATCCGCGAGGTCAACGGTCGGCAGGCGCTCACCAAGACGCTCGACCGCTGGCTCTTCCAGCGCTCGACGGTCTTCATCGGGCACCCGGACGAATCGAACTACACCGTCCGCGCGTCGGTCATGAGCGACGGCAACCGCCGGATGATGTCCGATGTCGGCGTCATCAACCAGCGCTACGTCATCGTGCTCCGCGGCAACAGCCAGCAGATCGAGGTCAACTCGAACATCGAGCGCCTCGCGGTGAAGGCCCCGTTCGCCTGGAAGCCGAAGAGGTGGTGCCGGCTCGAGACGCGCGTCGACGTGAACCCGGACGGCAGCGGCGTCGTACGGGCCCGTGCGTGGCCCGAGGACGAAGCGCGGCCGCGCGAATGGTCGATCGAGGTGCCGGTCCGGCGCGCCCATCGTCGCGGCTCGCCCGGACTCTACGGCTTCTCGCCAAACATCCGTCACGCGGTGTACATCGACGACATCGAAGTGATGAACAACGAATAGCGCGTCGCGGGGGCGCAGGACCGCGGAAAGACATGAGGAAAGACGTGAGGAAAGACGCCCGGAGAATCAAGATGAAGTCAAACTGTCGAAGCGGGATCGTCATGCCGACCCTCGTCCTGCTCGCCCTGACCGCCGCCTCGGCGCAGGCTGCGGACTGGCCTCACTGGGGTCGCGACGGCACCCGGAACATGGTCAGCCCGGACGAGAAGTTCATCACGGACTTTCATCCGGGCGAGCTTGCCGGCCGCGGCGACGAGATCGATCCGGCGACGACGAAGCACATCAAGTGGATCGCCAAGCTCGGCTCGAACACCTACGGCAACGTGACGGTCGCGAACGGTCGCGTCTACATCGGCACGAACAACAAGGTGCCGCGCGACCTGAAGCTCAAGGGAGACCGCAGCAACATCTACTGCCTCGACGAGAAAACCGGGGCGATGCAATGGCAGCTTTCGGTGCCCAAGCTCGGCGCGGGCAAGGTCGGCGACTGGGAGTATCTCGGAATCTGCTCGTCGCCCGCGGTCGACCGGGACCGCGTCTACGCCCTGACGAACCGCTGCGAGGTCATCTGCCTCGACGTCGCAGGCATGCAGAACGGCAACGACGGCCCCGTCCAGGACGAGGGGGCGTACATGGCCGGGCCCGGCAAGCCCGCCATCGAGGTCGGCCCCACCGACGCCGACATCATCTGGCGCTACGAGATGGCCATCGAGCTGGGCGTGTTTCCCCACAACGTCACCAGCAGCTCGGTGCTCGTCGCCGGCGATCGGCTCTACGTGACGACGTCCAACGGCGTCGACTACTCCCACAAGCACATCATCAACCCCCGGGCGCCGTCGATGATCGCGCTCGACAAGGCGACCGGCGCGCTCATCGGCGAGGAGGCGTCCGGCATCAGCACGCGCATCATGCACTGCAACTGGTCGTCGCCCGCGGCGGGCACGATCGGCGGCGCGAGGCAGATCATCTTCGGCGCCGGCGACGGGTTCTGCTACGGGTTCCGTCCCGATCCCGAGCCCGACGCCGACGGGTTCGGCATCCTGAAGGAGACCTGGCGGTTCGACTGCAACCCGCCGGAGTACCGGAAGCACGACGGCGCGGCGCGCCAATACAACACCTACGAGGGCCCGAGCGAAAACATCGCGAGCCCGGTAATCCACGATCAGCGCGTCTACATCGCGATCGGCCAGGATCCCGAGCACGGCGAGGGCGTCGGGGCCCTGAGCTGCATCGACGCGACGGGTCAGGGCGACGTCTCGAAGTCGGGGCTGGTCTGGCGCCAGACCGCGATCGGCCGCTCGATCTCGACGGTCTCGGTCGTCGACGGGCTCGTCTACGCGGCGGACTACGCGGGACGGCTCTACTGCGTCGACGCCTCCGACGGCAAAGTGCTGTGGAAGCACGACACGCTGGGTCACATCTGGGGCTCCACGCTCGTCGCCGGCGGACACGTCGTCATCGGCAACGAGGACGGGCTGCTGTTCATCCTCGAGGCCGGACGGGAGAAGAAGCTCGTCGCCGAGATCGAGTTCCCCGGCCCCATCTACTCCTCGCCCGTGGTCGCCAACGGCGTGCTCTATGTCTCGACGATGTCGCACCTGTTCGCGATCGGGCAATAGGACGATGATTTCTTCCGCGGTCACTTCCTGCTACGTTGACGCGACGTTGAGGAAGCCTCCCCCTTAATAAGGGGGGGTTGCGGGGTATCCGTTGACCCGACTCGCATACCGACGGGTTGCGGGCGCAGCCCGCACCGTGTTCATCCGTGGTTCCTGATCATCACCGGCCGGACCATCGCCATCGGACAGACTTCCAGAATCCTGCTGATCGCCCTCGGCGCCGCGGCGCTGTTCGTGCTGCACCAGGACTTCTGGCTCTGGAACGACCGGACGCTGCTGCTCGGCTTCCTGCCCGTCGGCCTGGCCTACCACGCGGGCTATTCGATCGCGGCCGCGGCGCTCTGGGCGCTGGCGGTGATCTTCGCCTGGCCTTCCGGCCTGGGGGGCGATGAGCACGACGAAGGCGACGCGCCGTGAGCTACATCGTCCTCTACGTGGTCGCGGGCTACCTCGTGCTGCTGCTGGGCGTCGGCGCCGTCAGCAAGCTCTTCTTCCGCGGCACCAGCACCGACTACTTCGTCGCGAGCCGGACCATCGGCCCGTTCATGCTGCTGATGAGCGTGTTCGGCACGACGATGACCGCGTTCGCGCTGGTCGGCTCGACCGGCAAGGCGTACGCCAGCGGCATCGGCGTCTACGGGCTCATGGCATCCTGGTCGGGGCTCATCCATTCCGCCTGCTTCTTCCTGGTGGGCCTGCGCCTCTGGTCGGTCGGAAAGCGGTTCGGCCTGGTGACGCAGTGCCAGTACTTCCGGCGGCGGTTCGAGTCGCAGGCCGTCGGTTTCGTGCTGTTTCCCATCCTCGTCGCGCTGATCGTGCCCTACCTGCTGATCGGCATCCTCGGGGCGGGCGCCGTGATGGAGGGCGTCACCCGCAACATGTTCGACGGCACGTTCGAAGGCGGGGCGCTGCCGCCGTGGCTGACCGGCCTGGTGATCTGCGGCGTCGTGCTGATCTACGTCTTCTCGGGCGGCGTCCGCAGCACGGCGTGGGCCAACACGTTCCAGACGCTGGTCTTCATGGTCACCGGCATCGTCGCCTTCGTGCTGATCGCCAACGCGCTGGGCGGCATGCAGGCCGCGTCCGAAGCCGTGGTCGCGAAGGCGCCGAGCCGCCTGGCCCGCGAGGGGCTCATCGGGCGCTGGCAGTTCTTCACCTACCTGTTCGTGCCGCTGTCCGTCGGCATGTTTCCCCACCTGTTCCAGCACTGGCTGACGGCGCGCAGCGCGCGGTCGTTCCGCCTGACGGTCATCGCCCACCCGATCTGCATCATGGTCGTCTGGGTGCCGTGCATCCTGATCGGCATCTGGGCGACGGGCACCGACATCAAGTTCCCACCGAAACCGAACGCCGTGCTCGGCGTCATGGTGGGCAGGCTGCTGCAGAACCCCTGGCTCACCGGCCTGCTCATCGCGGGCATTCTCGCCGCGATCATGTCGTCGCTCGACAGCCAGTTCATGTGCATCGGCACGATGTTCACCAACGACATCGTGCTCCACCTCGCCGGTCGCGACCGCTTCACCGACCGCCAGCAGTTGTGGATCGGGCGCGGGTTCGTCGTCGCCATCGTCACGTTGACCTACCTGCTGTCGCTCGCGTCGACGCGCGGCATCTTCGATCTCGCCGTCTGGTGCTTCAGCGGCTTCGGCGGCCTGTTTCCGATCGTGCTCGCCGCCGTCTACTGGCGGCGCACGACCGTGGCCGGCGTCATTGCGTCGGTCGTCGTCGCGACCCTGCTGTGGCTCTGGTTCTTCCACCTGTCGGACCACGGCGGAGAGTACCTGCTGTTCAAGGATTACTTCTCCTCCGAGACCGGACACGACGGCATCATGCCCGTCGCGATCATCACGCTGGGCTGCGCCGTAACGCTCGTGCTCGTCTCACTGCTGACGAAGCCGCCGTCGGAGAAGACGCTGGGCGAATTCTTTCCGAGCTGACGCCGCGAGCGCCAGCCCTCGACGCGCCACACGCCGGGAAGAGCATCAGGTATCAAGGCAGGTGGGTCGCGACCTGCGCCGTGACCTTCCAGCTTCCGGCTCTTCGCCTCCTCGACACGCTCCGATGCTCCGTCGCCCCGGCACTTCCGGCCGCGCGCCTTCGGACTATGATTTACCCGATGACGCAGACCACCCACGCTCCCGCGCAGGTCGACCAGGCCAGGGACCGGCTCGACGCGCACGTGCGCGAGATGGTGCAGTGGCATTTCTCGCCCGACACCGGGACGCCGTTCTGGCTCGAATGGGCCGGGGGCGCCGGGCGCGACCCGCGCGACGAGGTGCACGGATTCGACGACCTGGCGCTCATCCCCCGCTTCGAGGACGAGTGGCTTCGCAAGCGTCCGCATGAAACCTGGATCCCCCGCGCGTACGCGGGCCGTCCCTTCCAGGTGTTCGAGACCGGCGGCACGACGGGCATGCCCAAGCAGCGCGTGAGCTGGGAGGACCACCTCGACGATTACACCGAGTTTTCGGCCATGCTCGATGTGCAGTACCCCGAGGCGTTTCCGCACGGCGCGCACTGGCTGATGCTCGGCCCGACCGGACCGCGGCGGCTGCGCCTGTCGATCGAGCATCTTGCCAATCACCGGGGCGGCGCCTGCTACTTCATCGATCTCGACCCGCGCTGGGTGAAAAAGCTGCTGGCCGACCGCCAGCACGAGCAGGCGCGCCGGTACATGGAGCACGTCGTCGACCAGGCCGCGACGATCATGCGCCATCGTCCGATCACCTGCCTGTTTGCGACGCCGCGCCTGCTCGAAGCGCTCGACGCGCGTCTTTGCATTCCTGACGCGGGCGTCCGCGGCGTGTTCTGCGGCGGCACCTCGATGACCCCGCAGGTCATCCGCTTCCTGGTCGAGGAAGTGCTCGACGATCGCGCTGCGCTGGTGCCCACCTACGGCAACACGCTCATGGGGCTTGCGGCAGCGCGGCCAGTCTCCGCGGAAAACGACTACGCCCTGACGTATCACGCTCCGCAGCCGCGCGCGGTCCTGCGCGTCGTCGACCCCGACGAGCCCGACCGCGCGGTCGACTACGGACAGTGGGGCCGCGTCGAGCTGACCACCCTCACGAAGGAGCTGTTCATGCCGCGTTTCCTGGAACGCGACGAGGCGGTCCGCCGCCCGCCGTGGTCCGGATGTCCCTGGGACGGCACGGGGGACGTGCGCCCGTTCGGCTCGGCGCAGAAGGCCACCGTCGAGGGCGTCTACTGATGGCCCCGGTCCCGAGTCTTCCCGTCCTGCGCCTCGGGCAGCCTTACGAGAGCCTCGACGTCGTCGAAGTCACCGACGCGGCGCGCGGCATGACCCTCGCACGCGTCGGCCAGGCGAACAGCGGGCTCATCCGCCGCGATCTGCGCCGCCTGGGCGCCGCGCGGCGAGCGATCGCGTCGGTCGGCGGCCAGGAGCTCTGCCGGCGCTGCGGCAGGGCGGCCGAACTGTTCATGGAGGCCGATCTGCCCCTGGCGGGCACGATGACGCAGTCGCCCGCCGAGTACGTCGCGTCGCTTTCCTCCACCAGCGGCCTGCCGCACGTCATGTGCCGGCGCAACATGGACAAGGTGGTCTCGGTGCTTTCGCGCATGGACGAGATCCTGCGCGGCCTGACCCGCGGGCTCGACACCACGATCCTGGATCGCGGCTGGGGCGCGCAGGACGGCGCGCTCATCGGCTACACCGCGACGGCCGAAGGCCTCGGCGTCGTCCTGCCGAGCAACTCGCCCGGCGTGAACTCGATCTGGCTGCCCGCGGTCGCCCTCGGCATCCCGGTCGTGGTGAAGCCCGGGCGCGAAGAGCCGTGGACGCCCTGGCGCCTGATCCAGGCGCTGATCGCAGCCGGATGCCCGGCCGAGGCGTTCGGGTTCTACCCGGCGAGTCACGATGGCGCGGCGGCCATCCTCGAAGGCTGCGGACGCAGCATCCTGTTCGGGGACGACGCGACGACACGGCCCTACGCGCACGATGCGACCGTCCAGTGCCACGGCACCGGGCGCAGCAAGATCCTCGTCGGCCCCGACCGGATCGACGACTGGCCCGATCTGCTTGACCTGATCGTCGGCTCGGTCGCCGACAACGGGGGGCGAAGCTGCATCAACGCATCCTGCATCGTCGTGCCGCGCCACGCCGACGCCATCGCCGAGGCGCTCGCCGAACGACTGGGCGCGCTGGGCCCGAAGCCGGCCGACGATCCCGACGCGCCGCTGAGCGCCTTCGCCAACCCGAACGTCGCCGAGGCCATCGACGCCGCCATCGATCGCGCCCTGGAAGATCCCGGGGCGCGCGACGTGACGGCGCCGCATCGCGCAGGCCCGCGCCGGATCGTGCGCCACGGATTGAACTACCTGCTGCCGACCGTCGTGCGGTGCGCGCAGCCCGATCATCCGCTCGCCAACACCGAGTTCCTGTTTCCCTTCGTCAGCGTCGTCGAGATGGACATGGTCGCGGCGGCGGACTGGATCGGCCCCACGCTGGCGGCCACCGTGATCAGCGACGATTCCGACGTCGTCGACCGATTCGTCACCAACCCGCGCATCGACCGGATCAACCTCGGACCGGTGCCGACCACGAAGGTCGCGTGGGACCAGCCGCACGAAGGCAATCTCTTCGAGTTCCTGTACCAGCGCCGCGCGATCCAGCGAGAGGAATCGGTGGCATGACGCGGGCCGACAGCGAACTGGATGCGCCGAATCCGGATGCGTCGGCGCGCGACCCGGGCGAGCGGAGCCGCGCGCAGGACGGCGCGTTCGACCACCGATGCCGTACGCGCGTCGTGTACGGCCCGGGCACTTCCGACCGAACCGGCGCTCTCGCCCGCGAGTTGGGCGGCCGCCGCGCCCTGCTCGTTACCGACCCGGGGGTCAGCCGGGCCGGCCACGCCGACCGCGTCGCCGCTTCGCTCACGGAGGCCGGCGTCGAAGTGGTCCGGTTCGACCGCGTTCACGAGAACCCCACGACCCGGGACGTCGACGAGTGCGTCGCCGCCGGGATCGACGTCGACCTGGTCGTCGGCCTCGGCGGCGGCAGCAGCCTCGACACCGCCAAGGGCTGCAACTTCCTTCTGACCAACGGCGGTCGCATGGCCGACTATCGCGGCGCCGGCCGGGCGGAGCGCCCGATGCTGCCGATGATCGCCATTCCGACGACGGCCGGTACGGGCAGCGAGGTCCAGTCCTACGCGCTGATCGCCGACGAGGCGACGCACCAGAAGATGGCTTGCGGCGACGAGAAGGCCGCGCCCGCCGTGGCCCTGCTCGACCCCGTCCTGACCACGACGCTGCCGCGCATCGTCGCCGCGTGCACCGGCATCGACGCCATCGCGCACGCCGTGGAGTCGCGCGTCACGCGCTGCGCCAACGCAATGTCGACGATGTACGCCCGACAGTCGTTCCGCATGACCGCGCAGCGCCTGCCCGACGTGCTGACCGACGACCCCGATCTCGCGGCCCGTGGCGACATGCTGCTCGGCGCGGCGCTGGCGGGGATGGCGATCGAGGCCAGCATGCTCGGCGCGGCGCACTCGGCGGCGAACCCGCTCACCGCGCAATTCGACGTCGTGCACGGCAGAGCGGTGGGCGTGATGCTGCCCCATGTCGTGCGCTTCAACCGCACCGAGCCGCAGGCACGGACCGGGTACGCGGAGCTTGCGCGCGACGCCGGGCTCGCGCCGGCCGATGGAGACGATGACGACGCAGTCGACGCGCTCGTCGCACACCTGCACCGCCTGCTTCGCGTCTGCGGCTTCGATCGGCTCCTCGGTGACGACCAGCC
>NYZC01000081.1 GCA_002686995.1 Phycisphaeraceae bacterium
ACAACCACGCATGACTCGGGGCCGATGTGGCTCGCTAGGCCTTCATCGTATGGAACTCGCATCCACTATCCTCTGCTGGTTAACCGGCGCTCCAAAATGACAAATGACCATTGGCTTGACGATTGATAACTCAATACCTGGACTCCATCTCCTTCTGCAGCGCTCGACAAAGCTTCACCGTCCGACCGTCGGACGAACGCTGCAGGCTGAATCCCATCGACCGCGCCAGACCCAGCATGTCCACGTTGCCGGCCATCGTTTCGCCCTCGAGCCTCCCGGTCCCCCGCTTCCGACTGTATCTCACCATCTTGTCGAGCAGCATGTGCCCGAGCCCCTTGCCCTTGAGATCCGATCTCACGACGATCGCGAACTCAGCCTTCCCGTTGTCCGGATCCGCAAGGGCCCGGACGACGCCCAGCGTCTCCTCCCCGTTGCCTTCCGATGGCCGCGCCGCGATGAAGGCCATCTCGCGATCGAAATCGATCTGGGTGTACCGTGCCAGCTCCGCGTGCGGCATCGAACCGACCGCGCCGCAGAAGCGGAACCGAACGTCCTCGTCGCTGAGCCGGTCGAAGAACGCGCGGTGATTGGATTCGTCCTCGGGGCGAATCGGACGAAGGACGATGTCCTGCCCGACGAACGAGGCGTGCTCCTCCAGATCGTTGGGATAGGGGCGGATCGCGAATCGCCGCGTGCCGGGCAGTTGCGCCCTGATCACTCGAACGCGGGCGTCCAGCGCGAGCACGCCCCTGTCGTCAGCGAGAAGCGGGTTGATATCGAGCTCGACGATCTCGGGCACGTCCGCGATGAGCTGTGACAGCTTGATCAGGACGAGGTTGATCGCTTCCAGGTCCGCCGCCGGCCGGTCTCGATACCCGGCGAGCAGGCGCGACACGCGGGTGCGCCCCACGATCTCACGGGCCAGCGCGATGTTGAGCGGCGGCAGCCCCACCGCACGGTCGCGCACGATCTCCACGGCCGTGCCGCCCTGCCCGAACAGCAGGACCGGCCCGAAGACCGGATCGACGCTCGTTCCCACGATCAGCTCGTGCGCGCCGGGTCGGCGCACCATCTTCTGCACGCTGATGCCGGAGAGCTCGGCATCGGGCCGCAGATCCGCGAGACGACGCAGCATGCGCCCGGCCGCCTCCCGGACCTGCTGCGGCGTCTCGAGATCCAGCACGACGCCGCCGACATCGGACTTGTGCGTGATGTCCGGCGAGACGATCTTGATCGCTACGGGGAGGCCGATTTCCATTGCGACCTTCTCGCAATCGTCCGGCGTCGAGGCGACCCGCGTCTCGACCGTCGCAATCGCGTACGCCGCAAGAACCTTCTTGCTTTCCGGTTCCGTCAGCAGCTCGCGATCTTCGCTCAATACGTCCCTGATCACGGCGGTCACCGCCGCCTGGTCCGGCTCGAAGCGCTCCGGCACCGACGGCGGCGTCTGCATCAGCGTCACCTGGTTGCGGTGATAATCGACCATCTGCATGAAGGCGCCCACCGCGTCCTCGGGCGAGTCATAGGTCGGAAGACCGGCGTCCGAGAACTGGCGGCGCGCCGTAGCGGCGCCGTCGCGGCCGAGCCAGCAGGTCAGCACGTTGCGCGTCGACTTGCTCGCGATCGGCACGAGCGCCCGCGCGATGTCCGCGCTCGGCACGATCGCCGTCAGCGCATGGATGAACAGCACCGCGTCGACGTTCGGATCTTCCGAGAGGATCTCGAGCGTCCTGGCGTAACGGTCGACCGGCGCGTCGCCGATGATGTCAACCGGGTTCGCCCGCGACCAGTTCGACGGAAGACAGGCGTCCAGGCGGGCTATGGTTTCGGCGCCGAGCTCCGCCATCCGACCGCCCCGGCGAACCAGCGCATCGGTCGCCATCACGGCGGGCCCGCCACCGTTGGTGAAGATGGCGAGGCGGTCACCGCGAAGCGATCGCGTGCGGCCCAGCGTCTCGACGGCATCGAACAGATCCTCGATCGTGTCCACGCGCAGAACGCCGGCCCGTCGCAGGGCCGCCTCGTAGACGTCGTCGGCGCCCGCCAGCGCCCCGGTGTGCGAAGCGGCTGCGGCGGCGCCCTCGGCGACCCGGCCTGCCTTGACCGCGACGATCGTCCGGCTGCGTGACGCGGCGCGAGCCGCCGACATGAACTTCCGCGCCGTACGGATCGATTCGATGTAGAGCAGGATCGAGCGCGTGTGGGCATCGGTGGCCAGGTAGTCGACGACGTCGCCGAAGTCGATATCGGCGCTGTTGCCCAGGGACACGAAGCACGAGAAGCCGACGCCGCTGGACTTCGCCGAGTCGAGCACCCCCGTGGCCAGCGCGCCTGACTGCGTCACGAACGCAATGTCGCCGGAGAGCGGCGCCGTATGCGCGAAGCTTGCGTTGAGCCCGATCGGCGGGAGCATGATCCCGACGCAGTTGGGCCCCAGGATCCGCAGCAGGTGCGGTTTCGCCGCATCGAGCATCGCCTCGCGGAGCGTTCTCCCCTCGGCGTCGCGCTGGCGATCGAGCCCCGCGGTCAGCACCACCGCCGCGCGGGTGCCGCGCCGTCCCAGCTCGTCGATGATGCCGGGCACCGTGCGGGGCGGCGTGCAGAGCACCGCGAGATCGGGCGTCTCGGGAAGCGACGCGGCGTCCGGGTAGGCCCAAATGCCGGAGACGGCCTTGTACTTGGGATTCACGGGAAAGACGGGCCCGCCGAATCCGCCGCCAAGCAGGTTCTCCATGAGCGTGGCCCCGACGCTGTGCGGCTGCACCGACGCGCCGAATACGGCGACCGACTTCGGCCTGAACAGGTGATCGAGATTGCGAATGCTCATGACCGCGCTCCTTCAAGGGCGACCTTGCGCCGGCGACGACCGCGCCAGCCTATAAAAATATATTAATATCTTTTTATGTGGCGCCAAGTATGGGGATCCCCGGACTTCAGCGCACGATTCTGATCGGCGGCGCGCCCGAGGCGCGCGGCGCCGCCCCAGTCCTATTCCCCCTCCGTGCCTCCGTGTCTCAGTGAGAGGCCCGTTCCAGAGTGGGTTGCGGGCCGAGCCCGCGCTGGGTTCATCCGTGGTTCTTCAACTTCTCGTCACCGCGACAGGATGTGACGGCGGAAGAATCTATCGCGTCCTCGTCCCCAGCTTTTTCTGCAGGTCGATGATGTGCTGCGCCACCTCATATCGAAAGGCGTCAAACGATTCGTAGCTCATCTCGTCACATGTGCGATGCATCGGATATCGATCTCCGAAAGGAGCCGCGTCGACAGACGAATAGAGCCGCTCCAGCAACCCCTTGCCCCTTCGCGCCGCCGCCGTCACGGATGCCTCATCAACGCCGCGTGCCTCCTCGATCAGGCGCTCGAGCGTGTGAAAATACTTCCCGTCATCGATGCCTTCACGCGTCGCCTCCCACGACAGCGTCGGAATCGGCCCGCCCTTTGACGGCAGGACCCATCCCCGATGATTCGGCCGCCCCGGACCGGCGAGGTCGTCATACAGTCGATCGTGCGCTTTCACCGTGAAATACACCCAGTCGAGGACGCCGTCCAGACCCAGCGCCGCCGCCCACAGGCCGCGGTAGAACCGGTTCGCCTTGCGCGGCCCCTCGCTCGGCCCGCTGTACATCCACAACTGCCTTCCGGCACGCCTGGTTCGGTCGGCGCCGCCCTGGTCGAGGTAACTCGAGAACGCACGGATGTCGAGGTGCGGCTCGAACATCTCCGAGTTCTTCGGAAACACGATCGTCGTGATCGTCGTCGCCTCGGGCACCGCGCCCTTGATCAGACCCAGTGACCGCACCGTCTGGAAGTGGTCCGTCGCATCCGATTCGTCCCCGAAAGAAACCACGGGCGCAGGCCAGCCCCGCGCCCGAAAGCTGTCGACGAAACCACGGATGTTGGCTCCCAGGGACTTCGGCCCCTTGTAGGCCGGGAGAAACTCGTCCACGGTCAGGTTCCAGATTCCCGGACCGAGACCCGACGCCAGGCAACTGCGGACGAACGGCGCAACCGGATCGAGGTCGTACTTCACCTGCCCGTCCTCGACGCGACCCGGCGTGGCGGGGTAAAGCATCACCGCCACGGTGTTCATGCCGTGCTCGCGCATGTTGACGACCTCTTTCGCCAGGTAGTCGGCGGAATAGGGCGCGTGCGGCCTTGGCGTCGACTCGTCGAACATGTGGTAGTACATGCCGTGTCGCGTCGGCGGCGCCTTCAGCGTGATCGGCAGGACTTCAATCGCCAGCGAAAGCTTCGTGACGCCTCCTGCAGCCTCGTGGACGCTGATCTGCCCCCGGTACGTGCCCGCTTTCGCGTTCTCCGGCACACGTACGGTGATCCAGAATCGCTGCGACCTCCCGGCAGGTACGTCGAGCGCGTCGCGCTTCTCGAGAAACCACGGTCTGATTTCGTACTGTGAAACGGGAGGATTCTTCCAGACCCGCCGTCGCCAGCATCGCACGGACCGGACGTCGAGGTCGCTGCGCCTGATGACTCGCCCGGCATCGCTGCGCAGGTCCCCCACCGTCACCTGGATCGCCTGCAGGTCGCGCAGCGCATGCACGGAGAAGGTCACCGGCTCGTATTCGCCCCGACTGCAGAACGCCGCAAGGTCTGCGCCGATCTGTGTGCGGCCCGGAACCGTCCGGGGATAGATCTTCTCCATCCAGTTCGCGGTGAAGGTCACGTAGCCTCGATCGATCTCGTCCTCCGTCCACGCCGGCGCGACCTCGTTGATCTCGGGTCGATGCTCCGTGAATCCCTCCGGAATCGGCAGCGCCCCGGCCTCCTCCGGAACCCGGTCGCCGAGAACCTGAAAACCATCGGGGATGTTCGGAGCCGCGCAGGACGCGACCGACAATGCCATGACGGTGAGAATTAACTTCATGATTCCATAGCTTACGGTATTGGCTATCCTCGGCTCAATCGTGCAATCCCGATTGGAAGGAGCAACCCGCGCGGCGCCAAGTCGATGTTCGCGGTAGCGCGCCGATCGCGAACGTCCGGGTGGCATGATCGTTACAGGACGAAACCACCGGGACAACCCCAATCCTGATCCTGCCGGTGCCATGACTCGCGCCCCTCAGCGGTACCTGCGCGGACCGTCAAACAGCACGTCGGCTGGACCGTTGGCACTGCGTCCCATCATGTGAAACGCTTCGGCGTGCTCGACCCCGAACTCAATGCCCCGGAAGCGCGACATCTTCAGGTGCATCGCCACCTGCGGCTGCGGGCCCTGACTGACGTGGGCCAGGATCGAGTCGTTCTTCCGATCGATGAACTTCGAGATGTCCACGTACCGGTTGGGCGTGAACTCCAGTGTCTGGATACCCGTGTAGACCTCGAAGAAGGCTAGCTGCCATTGTCGCTGGACCATGAACAGCTGATGCGTCAGCACGGCGATGACCTGGTGGTCGCGATGCGTGTCGATCGGATAGTGGCCGATCACGAGGTCCGGGCGCTCGCGAGTGATGAACTCGTCAAGCTGCCCAAGCGTGCGGTTGTTGAACTCGAAGACGCTGTGACCCCAGTCCAGGAATTCAAGCCGTGCACCGAGGATCTTCGCCGCGACGGCCGACTCCTCCGTGCGTACGTCCCATGACGATCGTCCCTCGTACTCGAGCCCCTTCACCGCGGGCCCGCCATGCAGGATGACGACCTCGTGGCCCGCGTCGGCCGCCTTCGCGATGAATCCGCCCGACGCCGTTTCGGCGTCATCCGGATGTGCGCTGACGATGATGACCTTCATGTCGTCTCCATTACCGGCGGCGCGTTGCGGCCTTCAGCCTCGCGAGGGTCGCGCGGGCTGAATCGGCGACCAGCCGGTTCGGATCTTCCAGTCGCGCCTCGATCGACGCAATCGCATCCGCGGGATCCTCGAGTCGATCGGCGACGAGGTCGAGAGCTTCGATCGCCCCCCGCCGAACCACGCCCGCATCATCTGCCGTCAGGGCGATCAGCGATTCGGCAATCACTTCGGCGGCGGCTTCGTGGGCGCCGCCGATCTGACCGAGCGCTTCGATGCTCGCGACGCGAACGTGCATCTGCTCCTTCTCAGCCGCCCGGATGAGCGTCGGCACCGCCTCGACGGGCCTGAGGCGCGCCAGGTGCTCGGCCGCCACGGTCTTCAGAAACGGCATCGGCTTCTCGAACATGCGGAGCAGCGCGGGCAACGCGCGGGGCCCCTGCTCGCCGAGCAGACGGATCGCTTCCTCGCAGACGTCCCAGTGCCGATCGTTGAGCGCTGCATCCGCGAGCAGATCGATCGCCTCCTCGTGCTCGAACGTCGCGGCGCGCGCCACGATCGCCAGGCGGAGATTGGTGTCGTCGAACTCGCCCTTGGGAAGGCCCGCATAGAGCGCGGCGAGCTCGTCAAAGGCGTCGGGCAACTCGACGGTGTTCGCCGCCACGGGGCGCGCGTCGCCGCCGACGATGCAGTGAAGATGCTTGGCCGTCCGGACGTACAGTCGCCCGCCGGCCACCGCAGGTGATGAGAAGCAGGTCTCTTCGAGCGGGTTCGCGGCCACCTGCTGCATCCTTGGCGCATCCGAATCGAGAGCCTCGGGCCGCATGACGTGCGTGGTGCCCTCCTCGTCGGTCCAGTAGATGTGCCCGGCGACATGGACCGGCGACGCGGTGAACTTGCGGATCCTGGCGCGCACTCGATGCCGAAGGATGATGCGACCGTCCGTATGCGCCAGCAGCACGCGCCCGTTGTCGCCGGGAATGACGAACGTGTCATCGACGATCAGCGGCGACGGCACGTATGGCCCTCCCGAATTGATCCGCATGCGCACGTGCGTGTCGGCCACGTCGCCGCTTCCGGAAGGATCGATCGCTACCGACGGCCCATTGCGACCGCTCGTCGCGTAGACGAGACCATCGTGGAAGAGGGCCGTCGGCGTCGTCGCGTGCTTCATGCCCTCGAACCACCAGAGACGATCGCCGGTCGCGGCATCGTAGGCGTTGATCGTCTGGGCATTGACGACGATCTGCATGCGCCCCGCGTGCGTGAATGTCATCGGAGTCGCGTAGTGCAGGCCTCCGTCCCGCGCCGTGCGCCAAATCTCCTTGCCGCTGGAGCGGTCGAATGCAGCCACGAAGCTGGGGCCCTGGTGATCGCAGCTGATCACGACCGCGTCGCCGACCAGCACGGGCGACCCGGCCATGTTGTATGGGTTGCTGAACGGACCGAGCGCCTGCGTCCAGCGTACGTTTCCGTCGAAGTCAACGGCGATGAGCCCCGGCGCGTCGAAGAATGCGTAGACGAGAGTGCCGTCGGTCACCGGTGTCGGCGACGCGCGACCCGAGCGCGGGTAGGTCTTCGTTCTCGCTCCCGGAACCTTGGTCTGCCAGAGGACGTCACCCGATTCGGCGTCGAGGCAGATGACGAGGCGCGTCAGTCCGTCCTCGACGGACGCCGTCAGGAAGATCCGATCATCCCAGATGATCGGTGACGAGTTGCCCTCGCCGGCAATGCGCGTCCGCCACGCGACGCCGTGATCGGCGCCCCAGTGCAGCGGCGCCGAGGTGGCCGGGCTCGAACCCGAGCCGTCGCCGCGCCATCCCGGCCATACGTCCGCCGCAACGTCCGTGACTCCTGTAGCAATGACGACGGTGGCGAAGACTGCGACGATGACAGAATCAGATTGCGTGCGCAAGTATGAAATCAATCATCTCCTGGCACTGAAAGTATCCTTCCCAGCCCGAGTGGCCCTGGCCTTCGCACACGATCAGCGTCATCGATCCACCCGCTTTCCGGTAACGCTTCGCAACGACCGCGGAGTTGTCCTCCAGCGGGACGCCCTCGTCCTGGTCGCCGTGGATATGGAAGATCGGCACATTCGCCTCCGCCAGCGGTGCCAATCGGTCGATCGGGTTGTGCTGCGCAAGCACCGTGGCCAGTTGCTGCGCGCTGATGCCGTAGGAGGCGCTGGCACGTTCGAGCCCGGGGAAGCTCTGAAGGTCGCAGACGGGATAGATGCAGGCGATGCACGCGACAAGCTCGGGGTTCTCGGCCGCCCAGTTGAAGTGCATCATGCCACCACGACTGCGCGCCAAAAGACAGGGTCGACGGGCGTATCCGCGCTCATCGACCAGTCGGTGATGCAAACCGCTGAACCCGGCTCGACCCGCCGGGCTGCCGTACGACTCACCGACATCGATTCCCGCGATCGCCATCCCCGCTGCCAGCAGCCGACGGAACATCCACGCCTCGAGCTCATCGGGAAGCTTCGGCAGAAGCGTGGGCGCATACCAGAGCCACGGCATCGCTTCTTTCGCCGCGGGCGACTCCGGCTCGATGAGAAACGCCTCGTGGCCGTCGACCTCGAACCGCTCGCCCTCCAGGGGCATCGCATTCGTAATCTTCGCCATGCGCCAACCATATCGAAAAACGAGGTCTGACCCAATCCTGTTCCTGTTTGCTTCCTGTTTGCGTTGTTCCGTATGGGTGCATGACAGCTGTCACGGATCCCATTGGAATCGTTCGTAGCGTGACTGGGGTCGAGCGCAGCCACCCAATCCTCTGGAGCAATCTGAATCATGCCCGCGTCAGCCGTCATGCACCCGTTCCGTATCTCCGGACGCTTGTCTCGACCCGGTGGGCGTTGCCGATTCCGGGCCGAGACGGCCCGGTTCGGTGAGCCGATCCCGACGAACGCGCCGCGAATGCCGGGCCGACAGCATTGCGTCTGACCGCGTATTCTGCACGATCCTGCTCGACACGCCCCGATCAGGAGGTCAGTAAAGCTATGCTGACCACCCAGACGCCGATCCATGAGCCATACCGCCCCTGAACATGCCGTCACTTCGAAAGCCCCCCCTTTCCAACGGGGGGGTGGGGGAGTTCTCCTCGCCTCGATCGCCCTCCTGCTCCTGGCCGCCCCCGTCGCCCGTGCCGGCTGGATCGAGCAGCGCGACGGCAAGACGATCATCCACGTCAAGCTTCCCGGCGGCATCGCGCCGAACCCCGCCGACACGCGGACGCCCAATCGCGCGAGGGTTGCGGGCGTGCGCCTGTTCCAGCAGCGGTTTCCGGAGATCTTCAGGACCAGGTACCGCGACCGGTATCGCGCGAATCCGGAGAAGTACGGCCGCTACGACTGGGACGACGTCGAGGTGCGCCTCGTACCCTTCAGCGGCCTCGCCTTCGAAGGAAAGGTCGAGACCGACCTGCTCGCGATCGCCGGCGACATGGCGCCCGACGTGCTCTACGTCAACTTCCGCAAGTCCGAGACGTACATCCGCCACCGGTTTCTCTATCCGCTCGACAAGCCGGAGGACAGCTACATCACCGGCATGACCGAAGAGGCGCTGGCACGGCGCATCCATCCGAAAATATGGCCGGTCATCCGCCGGATCGGTCCTGACGGCAACGAGCGCGTGTGGGCCGTTCCCTACGGCGGCGCACTGGGCAAGGTGCTGCTCTACCGCAAGGACCTGTTCGACGAGCACGACATCCCCTATCCCACCACCGACTGGACATGGGACGACCTCTACGACGCGGCGCGCAGGATCACCGAGCCGGCAAAAGACCAGTACGGCATGCTGCTGGCGCGCGGCGTGCACGAATCGTACTACTGGTGCACGTTTCTCTGGTCGGCGGGCGGCGAGGTGATGGTCTACAACCGCGATGGCAACTCGTGGCGGACCACGTTCGATTCCCGCGCGGCGGCCAAAGCGCTCGACTTCTACGTGCGACTTTCGGCGGAGCGATGGGTCGACGAAGACGGAAAACTGCGCCGCGGGTACAGCACGAAGGATACGAGCGATCGCGGCGCGGGGTGGGACGATGGAAAGGTCGCGATGACGTTCGCCTACATCGAGGAGCAGGTGCTGCAGAGCATCAATCCCGACATCACCGGCATGGTCCCGGTCCCGCTGGGGCCGCCGGACGGCGATGGGCGGCGCATGCGCGGCAGCGAGCTGAACAGCCGGATGATGGGGCTGTTCTCGAATATCAGGCACCCTGCCGTGCGCGACGCGGCGTGGGAGTTCATCCGCTTCTACGACAGCGTCGAGTCACGGGCGCTGAAGACGAGGATTCTCGTAGAAGGCGGCCTCGGAAAATTCATCCACCCGAAGGATCTCCGGGCGTTCGGCTACGACGACCTGGTGCGGCTGTCGCCGAAGGGATGGGCGGAGACCTTCGACCTCGCGATCGAGACCGGACGACCCGAACCGTACGGGCGCGGCAGCAACCTCGCCTACAACATGATGACCTACCCGATCCAGGAGGCGGAGCAGATGCTCGTCGACGGTCTTCTGCCCGAGGACGAGCAGGAGCGACTCGACGTGCTCCAGGGCATTCTGCGCCGCTGGAACGTGCAGGCGAACGAGAAGATGATCGGGATCGTTCCTCCGAGCGTGCGGCTCGGTCGCCGTATTACCGCGTGGGTCGCGCTCGGACTGATCGTCGTCACCTTCATCTGGGTCTTCCGCAAGGTCTTCGCCGTCTTCACGCCCCCTGCGGTCGACGGTTCCACGACGTCCGGTCCGCGCTGGGGCTTCCGGCGGTTCTGGCTCGCCTACGTCCTGCTGCTGCCCGCCGTGCTGACGATCCTGATCTGGCAGTACGTCCCCCTGGCGCGCGGTTCCGTGATGGCATTCCAGGACTACAACGTCATCGGTACGTCGACGTGGGTGTGGGTGGACAACTTCGGCGACCTGCTCTGGGACTTCGAGGAGCACGGCTGGTGGAGCGCGGTGTGGAACTCCGTGCGCTACAGCCTGCTCGTCGTGGGCCTCACGTTTCTCCCGCCGATCATTCTCGCGATCCTTCTGCAGGAGGTGCCGGTCGGCACCCTGTTCTTCCGCACCGTCTTCTACCTGCCGGCGGTGATCACGGGGCTGGTCACGATCCTTCTGTGGAAGATGTTCTACAGCCCCAACGAGTTCGGCGCGCTCAACCGGATCGTCATGGCCATACCGGCGATCGCCTACCTGGCCGCGGGTTTCGTGCTCCTCGGCATGTGCCTCGCGTTCGCGAAGCGTCTCTGGTTCCATGGCTCGGCGTTCCCTTCGATCATCGCCGTGCTGGCCGGCGGCGCACTTCTCTACACCTGCGTCGGCGTCGCATCGCCGATCCTCTTTCCCGGTGACGAGACGCTGTGGGAGACGGCATGGCGCTTCGTGCCGCGCCTCTTCAGCTTCCAGCCCGAACCGTTCCGCTGGCTGAGCGACCGCAACACCGCGATGCTCGCGTGCGTCATTCCGATGGTCTGGTCAGGCATGGGGCCCGGCTGCCTGATCTACCTCGCGGCGCTGAAGGGTGTCTCCGACGACTACTACGAGGCCGCGGACATCGACGGCGCGACGTTCATCGACAAGATTCTTTTCGTCGTCTTCCCCATTCTCAAGCCGCTGGTGATCATCAATTTCGTCGGCGTCTTCATCGGGTCGTGGCAGTCCTCGGCGAACATCCTTGCCATGACGGGCGGCGACTCGGGCACGCTGGTCGCCGATCTGAAGATCTTCTTCGAGGCGTTCACGTTCCTGAAGATGGGCCCGGCGACGGCCATGGCGTGGGTCCTGGGGTTCATGCTGATCGGGTTTACGGTCTATCAGCTGAGAATCCTTTCCAGGCTCGAGTTCCGAACGACGGGCTCGAAGTGAGCCGACTGTCTCTTGTCCACCGTCCTCTGACCTCTACTCCCGCATGCCTCTGATTTCCCGCATCGGCCGCCGTCACGTCAGGACCCGCCTCCTCATCGCGGGCATCTACCTGCTGCTCTGCATCGGCGGGCTGACGATGGTCTATCCCTTCGGGCTGATGATCGCGGGGAGCACGAAGTCCGAGGTCGACCGGAAAGAGCTTCAGCTCATTCCCGGGTTCCTTACCGACGATGTCCTGCTCTACCGGAAATTCGTGCAGAGCCTGCATAACGAGGACCTGAACCTGCTGCGCATGGCGTACGACTCCGATGCCCCGTCCTTCGGACAGGTCGAGCCTCCGGATCACGTGAACGAAAAACTGGTCGACGCATGGCTCCGGTTTCTCGATGGCCTCGAGATTCCCGACTACGCCTATGGCCTCGGCCACCAGCATTGCCGGCTCAGTCACGAGGTCCACGCGCAACACCGCCGCGCGTTCATCAGGCAGCTGAAGAATGAATCCGACGGCGATCTCGACCGCGTCAACGAGAAGTACGGAACCATCTTCGTAAGCTGGCAGACCGTCGACGTCAACGCCGAGCAGTACCTGATGCGCCGCAGCACCGTCTCAGACGAGCCCATCCAGCTGCGGTGGACGCGCTTCAAGCAGGACCTCGGCCACGCGCATCGGTACTACTTCAGCATCGAGGGGTACTTCAAGTCCGGCTTTCTCAAGCCGCAGTACACGCGCGACGTCGAAAGCTACAACGCCGCTCACGGGACGGACCACGCGTCTTACGACGAAGTCCGCCTGGCGCGTCGCGTTCCCGACGGCACCGACCTCGAACGGCGCGACTGGCTCCAGTTCGTCCGCAATACGCTCAACCTCCTCTGGATCCGCGCCGGCGCGGAAGCCGCGCCGGCATACCGCGGATTCCTCGAGGCCAAGTACCGCAGCATCGAATCCGTCAATCGCGCCTATGAGACCGATTTCAGGGAATTCGAATCGATCCCCATGGTGGAGCAGGCGCCGCTGCGCGGCATCGTCGCCAGCGACTGGGAGGCGTTCCTGCAGGGATGGGTCGATCCGGATACGAAGGCGCTTCACCTGCTTCCCGAGGATGCGCTCTACGTTCACAGCCTTGATTTCCAGTTTCGAGACCATCTGCGGACCGGTTTCGAGAGCATCGATCGCCTCAATGCGGCACTCGACACGACCTTTGGCGCATTCGAGGAGATCCCCATTCCTCAGAAGGAAGCGCACTACACCGCTTTCCTGGACATGACGGGCGCACTGCGGTGGGAATACGCCACGCGCAACTACCGGACGGTCGTCGCCTACACGATGCTCCACGGCCGCGCCATCCTGAACACCGTCATCTACTGCGGCCTGGCCATCATCACGGCGCTGATCGTCAACCCGATGGCCGCGTACGCCCTCTCGCGCTACGACCTGCCGTCGGCCTACAAGGTCCTGCTGTTCCTGATGCTGACGATGGCCTTCCCGCAGATGGTCAACCAGATCCCGCAGTTCCTGATGCTGCGCGAGTTCCGGATGCTCAACACCTACTGGGCCCTGATCCTGCCCGGGCTCGCCAGCGGCTACTCGATATTCATTCTGAAGGGGTTCTTCGATTCACAGCCGCGCGAGCTCTACGAGAGCGCGTCGCTCGACGGCGCCGGCGAGTGGGTGCTCTTCTGGCAGATCACGATGAACCTGTCGAAGCCGGTCCTGGCGTACATCGCGCTCTTCGCGTTCACCGGCGCCTATTCGAACTTCATGTTCGCGATGCTCATCTGCCAGGACGAACGGATGTGGACGCTGATGCCGATGCTCTACCAGCTTCAGCAGCGCAGCAGCGAGGGCATCGTGTTCGCCTCGCTGCTCATCGCCGCAATTCCCACGTTCGTCGTGTTCCTGGTCGCCCAGAACGTAATCATGCGCGGGATCGTGGTGCCGGTGGAAAAGTAGTCATTGAGATATTAGTCGTTAGGCTCTGTCTCAAAACCCTGCCCGGCGTCGACCGGCGGCATCGCCCGTTGGCGGCGTCGGCCTCCATCGACGATGCACCGCGACATCGCCTGCTTCGGCCTCCTGGCCAACGGACGATTCGCTCGGTCTTGGGCCC
>NYZC01000082.1 GCA_002686995.1 Phycisphaeraceae bacterium
CCCCGCACGCCGATCGCCCCGCCCGCCAGCAGCGCGTCCCGCGCGATCTCGGCCGCCCGGCTGATCGACGCCATGTCCGCGTCCACGGCGACCAGCGTCGCGTCCAGCCATTCCATGACGGCGCGCGCATGCGGCGCCTCGTCACCCCGCGCCGGATCCGCGCCGATCAGCGCCAGGACCACGGCGGCCAGCCATGCAAATCGGACGTTCAGCATTCCCTGTTGCCTCCGTTGGATTCATCTATGATCGATTCGATGGCCTCCGAAGCTGAGAATTCCGACGAATTCTCCGACGGCGCGCCCGTCCGCATCGGCCTGATCCAGCACGCCTGCGGGCCCGATCCGTCCGAGAATCGGCAGCGCACCGAGTCGATGATCCGCAAGGCCGTCGAGGGCGGGGCGCACATCGTCGCCACGCAGGAGCTTTTTCACCTCCCCTATTTTCCGCAATCCCAGGATCCCGGGAACTTCCGGTACGCGGAGCCGGTCCCCGGCGCGACGACCGATCACATCGTCGACCTCGCCGCCGAGCTGGACGTCGTGATCGTCGCGTCCGTTTTCGAGCGGCGAGCGGAGGGCATCTACCACAACACGACGTTCGTCGCCGACGGCACGCGGACGGACGGGGGCCGCATCACCGCGCGTTACCGGAAGATGCACATCCCCGACGATCCGCGGTTCTACGAGAAGTACTACTTCACGCCCGGCGACCTGGGCTGGCAGGTCTGCGCGACGCCGCGCGCGACGCTCGGCCTGCTCATCTGCTGGGACCAGTGGTTTCCCGAGGCGGCGCGGTGCACGGCGCTGCGCGGCGCGCAGATCCTGATCATCCCGACCGCGATCGCGTGGTCGCAGGACGAGTCGGCGGAAGCGCATCGGCGACAGTACGAAGCGTGGCTGACCGTCCAGCGCGGACACGCGATCGTCAACGGCGTCTTCGTCGCCGCGATCAATCGCACGGGCATCGAGGATGCGCTGCGCTTCTGGGGACGCAGCTTCGTCGCGGGGCCGGACGGGGCAGTCGTCGCGCAGGCGGACGGCGACGCGGACGAGGTGCTGCTAGCGGACTGCCCGCTCTCCGAGATTCGCTCGTGGCGAAACGTCTGGCCGTTCCTGCGCGACCGGCGCATCGACGCCTACGACGACCTCACCCAACGACTGATCGACTGAAGAAATCGCAAATCAAGAATCGCAAGCCAAGGATCAAGAACTCTCTCTACCCGCGGAGTGGGAGCCGCAGTCGTGCGTGTGGGTGAGTCGACCGCACAACGCCGCGACCTGGCCCGGCTGTCTCGACGCGACTCGGACGCAGTTCGACCGGTTCGTCGCGCGACTCGAATCGCGCGTGGCGGTGCGGCGGACCGAGGATTCCCACATCGCGACGGACGACGCCTGGGTGCGCGATTACGGTCCGCTGTTCGTGCGCGAAGGGACGGGGCTCGCGGGTCACGACTTCCGATTCGACGGCTGGGGCGGCCTCTACGCCCCGTACGATCATGACGACGCCGCGGCCGCGCGGATCGCCGGGCTTCTGGACGTGCCGATCACGTCCCATGCGATCGTGCTCGAAGGCGGATCGATCGAGTCCAACGGCCTGGGCACGGTGCTGACGACCGACCTGCACGGCGCGCGCAACCCCGGGATGGACCGGGAGACGGTAAGCCGCCTGTTCCTCGAAGCGTTCGGCGCAACGAACCTCGTCTGGCTCGAAGGGGGACTGCGCGGCGATGACACCGCGGGTCACGTCGATAACCTCGCCCGGTTCGTCGGTCCGCGCACGATCGCGGCCCCGCGTGCCGACGATTCCCATCCGGACCATGCGCTGCTCGAACGGAACTGGCAGGCGCTGCAACAGGCACGTGACCAGGACCGTGATCCCTTCGATCTCATCGCGCTACCGATGCCCGGGCCCCTTCATTACGACTTTCCTCCGGACGAAGAATATGACGTCGCGCGCGACCGGCTGCCGGCCAGCTACGCGAACTTTCTCATCAGCAACGGTGCGCTGTTTCTACCTGCGTTCGGTGACCGCGCCGACGACCAGGCCCGTCTCGTGCTCGAGCCGACGCCGTACGAGATCGTTCCGATCCCGGCAGATCGGCTGATCGTCGGTCTCGGCGGCCTGCACTGCCTGACGATGCAGGTGCCAGAGACGTGAGCGGGGCGCGGGGCGCGGGGCGCGGGGCGCGGGATTGTAATGCCGTTTTGGCGCCCGATCAGAAATCCATCTGCTTCAGCCACTCGTGCGCGATGACGAGGTGGCCCGCGGCGTTCGGATGCACCGGCTCGGGACATAACGTGTCGGGCTCGTGGTGCGCGATGACCTTCTGGAAGGCATCGTGGGTGCGGACGAGGCGCGTGCGGTACTTCGACGCCATCGCATGCACCACGCTGATGTACTTCGGCAGCTCCTGCAGCACTCGGGCGCGGAACGAGTGCGCGTCACGATCGTTCGAAATGTAGAACGGGTCGACGAGAATCAGCTTCGCCCGGGTCTCCTTGCGGACCCGCGACAGAATGTGGTCGTACAGCCGACGGAACTCCGCCGGGCTCGTATCCACATCCGTTTCGCCGCGGAACCAGCGGTGAAGGTCGTTGATCCCGATCTTGACGCTCAGGAGGTTGGGCTGGTGTCGAATCGCGTCGTCCGTCCACCGGTCCGCCAGGTCGACGACCGTGTTGCCGCCGATCCCCTTGTTGATGACCGTGACGCGGCGCGACGGGTAGCGCGCCCGGATCAGGTCGTGGACCTGACTGACGTATCCGATGCCGAGCGGCGCGCTCTCGTTCCGGCGTCCGCAGTCCGTGATCGAGTCCCCGATGAACAGCACGGTCGAATCGTTTCGTATCGCGAACGGCATAAATGAAGCTCCAGGTGCCAGGTCATGAGGACGTCAGGTGCGACAATATATCGTGCCGGCGCCCCGGAACCACCGACCCGGACCGGACGGCTCGACGTAATACTCCTCATCTTCGCGACCGATCGGGGGCGCCGGATCAGGCTATACTCGCACCGCGGCGCCGATCGGCCATGCGCGCCCCGATGCGCCGCAGCCCCCCGAAAGGAATATTCCAAGCGGCGCGGGCCGTTCGTCAAGATGACCCGACCTGCCAGGAGCCCTTAGTTGCCGATCAACCCGATGCGTCTCACGCTGCTGCTGCCTGCCGTCGGGCTCCTCCTCGTGGCGGTCCTGGCGGCCGTTCGGGCCGAGGAATCCGCCACGGTCGCGGACGCCGACGCCGAGGCGGCGACGCCGGTCGAGACGCCGGCGACCGAGGACGAGCAGGCGTGGATGCGCCTGCTGGAGTCCCGGCGCTACGTCATCGACGTCGCACGATTCCGATTCGATCTCATCCGGTACCAGAATCAGTACGCGGCGGTCCGTGAGACGATGGATCAGCTCGCGAATTTCGCGGAGACCTACGAGGACTCTCAGTTCACGGTCGTGGCGCAGTACTTTCACGGCACGCTCGCCTCGGCGATCGGAGACCACGAGGCGGCGACGCGCACCCTTCGCTCCGCGCTCGAGGGCACGGACGACCCGCAGCTGCGGATGCTCTTTCAGCTCGAGCTGAACAAGCTCGACGTCGCCGTCGGCAAGGCGCCGCCGTCGTTCAAGATCGAGACCATGGACGGATCGACGATCTCCCCCGCCGACTACCGCGGCAAGGTCCTGCTGCTCGACTTCTGGGCGAGCTGGTGCATGCCCTGCATCATGGAGATCCCCAACCTCAAGAAGGCGTACGACCAGTTTTCGGCGCAGGGGCTGGAGATCGTCGGCATCAACATGGATGACGAGCCCGATGCCGCCCGTGGGGTCATCGACAAGTTCGAGCTGGGCTGGAAGCATGCGTTCAACGGCCCGTTCGGATCGGGCAAGGGCGTCGCGCTCAAGTACGGCGCCGAGGGAATCCCGTTCATGGTGCTCATCGGGCGCGACGGCACAATCAGGGGCACGAACCTGCGCGGTCGCGAGCTCGAGCCTGCGATCCGCGGCGCGCTGGCGGTGAGCGAGGCAGCCCCGGACCGCCGTCCGCAGACCGCCGTGTCCGGCCGGCGCGCGCCCGAGCTTTCGGTATCCGAGTGGCTCAACGGCGACCCCCGTTCGCTCGCGGACCTCGAGGGCAAGGTCGTCCTGCTCGACTTCTTCCAGATCATCTGTCCCGGCTGTCACCGGGCGCGGCCCGAGATCACCCGGATGCACAAGCGTTACGCCGATCGCGGCTTCGAGGTGATCGGCGTGGCCACCGCGTTCGAGCTTCACGATCAGCAGACCCCCGATCAGGTGCGCACGTTCGTGAAGGAGCAGAAGTTCGCCTACCCGGTCGCGATGGACAAGGGCCTGAAGGCGACGTTCACCAAGTACCGCGCGGGCGGCACGCCGTTCACCGTGCTGATCGACCGCAGAGGTCGTATCCGGTACCTGGAATTCTTCGTGCTCGAGAAGGTCGAGGCGCTCGTGCAGCACCTGCTCGCGGAATCCGGCGAAGAATGATCGGGTGACGCTGACGCGCCCCCATATCTTCTCTCCGTGTCTCCGTGTCTCCGTGCGAGGCCCTGCCGGGCGCCGGTCAACAATCACGCACCGTCGGCCGGCCTGAACGCCAGGATCGTCCGACCGTTCGGACGACGCAGGAACGACGCCTGCATCGCGGTGCCGACCTGGATCGAGCTCGGCTCCCGTCCTTCGAACCCCTCGATGCGCGCCACGACCCTCGTCGACTCGGCAAGCTCGATCACGCCGCAGCAATAGGGATGGTCGCGATCGTGCCCCTCTTCCGCCATATGCGGCGGCCCGATCGCGATCGACGTGAACGCGGCTAGCGTGCCGGTCTGAGCAACCGCCTCCCATGACATCTCGGCGCCCCCGCAACCGGCACAGATCGCGCGGGGCGGCACGGCAAGGCGACCGCACCCGCCGCAGCGACAGCCCATCAGCCTCTGCTCGGCGAGATACTGCTCGAAGCTGTGGTCGGTGAAGGGACGCATGTCGGAACCTGGCGAACCGCGCGGCGTAAGCCCGCGGGTCGAATGGCATGACGATCCGATGACGACCGATGCACCGTACGCGACGCATCGCCCGTTCAGCAACTGGACGAGATCACGTACGGCCCGCGGGCTGACGCCGCGCGGTTCGCCGACACATGCGGAGACTCCGTGTTCACCCGTGGTTCTTTCACAGCCAACGCTACCCCCGCGCCAGGATCGTGACCGCCGACGTACCGCCCGTGCCGCCGAGGTTGTGCGCCGCTCCGATCCGCAGGTCCGGGTTGGAGATCTGTCGCGGCCCGGCCTGGCCGCGGAGCTGCTGCCAGAGCTCGACGAGCTGGGCGCCGCCGGTGGCGCCGACCGGGTGCCCCTTGCACTTGAGGCCCCCGGACGTGTTGACCGGCTTCGGCCCGTCGCGCCGCGTCTGCCCTTCGGCGATCGCCCGGTACCCGTGTCCCGGCTCGAAGAACCCGAGATCTTCGACGTGGAGGATCTCGGCCATCGAGAAGCAGTCGTGCACCTCCGCGCACTGCACGTCGCCGGGCCCGATGCCGGCCATGCCGTAAGCTTCGGCCGCCGCGCGCCGGGTCGCGTCGAACGACGTCAGCCGGTCGGCCGCGTGCAGACCGCGCCCGCTGCCCTGGCCGATGCCGATCACGTCCAGCGGATCGTCGGTCAACGACCGCGACACGTCCTGCGCCGCCAGCAGAATGCAGCAGGCGCCGTCGCTGATCGGGCAGCAGTCGAAGACGTGCATCGGCCACGCGACGATGGGATTGGCCGCGGGGTCGCCCAGGAAAGCCTTCTCGTCGGCCCAATCCGGCACCGGCCCGCCGCGCTGCCGCGCCCGCTCGATGCGGCGATCCATCATCGCGCGGATCGTCGACTGGAACTGCGCCTTGGGGTTGAGCGCCCCGTTGTCGTGGCTCTTGATCGTCACGTCCATGAGGTGCTCGCGTCCCGCGCCGTACTCGTGGAAGTACGCGGTGGCTATCGCCCCGAACACCCCGGGAAACGTGAACCCCACGTCGCGCTCGTACGGCACGGCCGCCGACGCGAGCCCTTCCGCGACGTCGGCGGTGTCGCGCTTCGACATGTCCTCGACCCCGCCGACGAGCACGACGTCGTAGAAACCCGACGCGATGGCGAAGACCGCCTCCCGGAACGCGAGCGCACTGGATGCGCACGCGCCTTCCGTTCGCGTCGCCGGCTTCGGCACGAGCCCGATCGCATCGGACAGCAGGGCGCCCCAGTGCGCCTGCCCCGTGAAGAAGTCATTCGTGAAGTTCCCGACGTACATCGCGTCGATGCGGTCGGGTTCGAACCCCTTGTCGACCGAGTCGATCATGTCACGGTAGGCGTCGACGAAAAGGTCGGTCGAGTTACGGTCCTCGAACATGCCGAACTTCGACATGCCGGCGCCGACCATGGCGACGGGACGGTTGAGACGGCGCTTGCGAGGCATCCGCGCATCATAGCGGAAGGGGAGAGAACCACGGATGCGAACGAGGACCCGTTCGGCGCCCGAGCTGTTCGGACCTGCAATGGCGAACCGCGCGGCGTAAGCCCGCGGGTCGAATGGCATGACGATCCAATGACGGCCAATACACCGCACGCGACGAATCGCTCGTTCAGCAACTGGACGAGATCACGTACGACCCGCGGGCTGACGCCGCGCGGTTCGCCAGCACATACGGAGACTCAAACGGCCGTTTCCATCCGTCCGCCTACGGCGGATCCGTGGTTCTCTCCCCTCCCTTCTGACTCACGCCTTCTTCCCGTACCGTTCCCGCAAATCCCGCTTCACGATCTTGCCGTAGTTGTTCTTCGGAAGCTCGTCGACGAACTCGATGTACTTCGGCTTCTTGTAGCTGGCGATCTGCGCGCGGCACAGCGCGATGAGCGCGTCTGCGCCGACCTCGCCGTCGGCCGCGACGACCGCCATGATCGCCTCGCCCCACTCCGGATCCGGCACGCCGATCACGGCCACCTCGCGGACGGCCGGGTGCTGGATGAGCACCTCCTCGATCTCGCGCGGGTAGATGTTCTCACCGCCGCTGATGATCATGTCCTTCGAGCGATCCATCAGGAACAGGTAGCCCTGCTCGTCGAAGTAGCCGACGTCGCCGGTGTGCAGCCAGCCGTGGCGCAACGTCGTCGCCGTCGCCTCCGGGTCGCGCCAGTAACCCTTCATCACCAGGTCCGAGCGCGTCACGATCTCGCCCGTCTCGCCGACCGGCAGCGGCCGGTCGTCGGCGTCGAAGATCGCGACCTCGACGTCGGTCCGCGCGGTGCCGGCGGAGGTCAGGCGGCGAAGCTGCGCCTCGGTGCCCTCCAGGACGTGATCCTCGTGCGACAGGTACGTGATGGTCATCGGCGATTCGCCCTGGCCGTACAACTGCACCAGGCACGGCCCCAGCTTCCGCATCGCCGTGTTGAGATCCTCCAGCAGGATCGGAGCGCCGCCGTAGTCGAGGCACTTCAGCGTGGAGAGGTCGCACTCGTCGATCGCCGGGCACTCGACGAGACGCTTGATCATCGTCGGCGCGGCGAACAGGTTCGTGACGCCATACCTCTCGATCGCCTCGAGCACCGCCCGCGCGTCGAACGAACGTGAGCTCGGGATGACGTGCGTCGCCGCCCGTCCGATGTTCGGCAGGGCATAGAGACCGCTGCCGTGCGAGAGCGGCGCCACGTGGAGCACGATCTCGTTCCAGCCGAAGTCCCGGCACATATCGGCGTAAAAGCTCATCGTCATCGCCAGCAGGTTGCGATGCGTGAGCATGGCCCCCTTCGGCCGCCCGGTCGTGCCGGACGTGTAGAACAGCCACGCGACGTCGTCGGGCGCGACGTCGACGTCATCGAACGCCGGTGCGCCGGTGGCCAGCGTCGCCTCGTAATCGAGCCGGTCGCCGTCGACCTCGCCGACCGAAATGACATGGCGCACGCGCGACATCCGGTCGGTCACCTCCGCAAGCGGGCCGCTGAACTGCGGTGAGCAGAACACCACCGCCGATTCGCTGTGGTCGATGATGTAGGCGTACTCGTTCGGATGGAGCCGGAAGTTGATCGGCACCGCCGCCGCGCCCAGCTTGAACGCGGCGAACATGGCTTCGAGCATCTCGGCGCCGTTGAACATCAGCAGCGCGACGTGATCGCCCGGTTTCACGCCAAGGTCGCGCAGCGCGTTCGCCATCTGGTTCGCTCGGCGATCGAACGCGTCGTAGGTCCACGTCTGGTCACCGTGGACGATCGCGGCCTTGTCGCCGGAGCGCCGAGCCGCGCGCGTCAGAAGGACTCCGATGTTCATACATGACTCCGGGACAGCGTGATCAGCGGGATTGTAAGGGCAATCGGAGGCGCCAAGGCCATTCCGACTCGGCGAACCGCGCGGCGTAAGCCCGCGGGTCGAATGGCATGTTGGTCCAATGACGGGCAATGCATCGCACGCGACGAATCACCCATTCAGTCCCTGGGCGAGATCACGTACGACCCGCGGGCTGACGCCGCGCGGTTCGCCAGCACATTCGGAGACTCGACACCACTCACGCGCCGACGAACCGACGCACCGACTCGATGCAGTACGACACCTCGTCGTCGACCAGGTGCTGGTGGGCGGGCAGCGTGATCATGCAGCCCGCATCGGCCTCCGCGACGGGAAAGCTCCCCGGGCCATAGGGCAGCGAACGCGCCGCTTCCTGCAGGTGCATCGGAATCGGGTAGTGGATCTTCGCCTCGACGCCGCGATCGTTCAGGCACCGCAGCAGATCGTCGCGTCGCTCGGCGCGCAGCACGTAGAGATGGAAGACGTGGCGGACGCCGGGTCGGCGTTCTGGAACGCGCACGGCGGGCTCGAGATCCGAAAGCGCTTCGTCGTACCGCGCCGCAATTTCGATGCGGCGACGGGTGATCGCGTCCATCTCGTCGATCAGCCGGTTTCCCACCACCGCCTGGAGCGTGTCGAGACGCGAGTTCACCCCGAACACCGCCACGTGGTCGCGGTCGCGGAGACCGTGGTTGCGCAGTAGACGCAGCCGCTCGGCAACGTCGGCATCGTGCGTGACGACGATGCCGCCGTCACCCCAGACGTTCAGGTTCTTGAGCGGGTGGAGGCTGAAGCCGGCGGCGGCACCCCACGATCCGACCGGTTGCCCGTTCAGCGCACCGCCGATCGCCTGGCAGGCGTCTTCGATGACTTCCAGCCCGTGACGCCGGGCCACGTCCATGATCGCGGGCATGTCGGCCACGTTGCCCGTGTAATGCACGGGCAGGATCGCCCGCGTGCGCGGCGTGATCGCCGACTCGATCCGCGTCGGATCGATCACGAACCCCTCCTCGCTGTCGACGAAGACCGGCGTCGCGCCGATCTGCACGATCGCGCCGACCGTCGCGACGAACGTGTTGGGCGTCGTGATCACCTCGTCTCCCGGCTCGACCCCCACGGCGCGCAGCGCCAGCGCGAGCCCGTCGGTGCCCGTCCCGACGCCGATCGCGAACGGCGCCGCGCACACCTCGGCGAATCGCCGCTCGAACTGCTCCAGCGCAGCGCCGAGCGTGAAGTCGCCGGTGCGCACGAACGCCTCGATGTCGCGCAGGTAAGGCTCGAGATCGGCGAACTGCCGGTCGAGATACGAAAACGGCACGCGCGGCCGTTCAGCCGTCGTAGAATCGCCGGATGGAGGCGGCGACGTGGTCGAGCTGGTCATGGGTCAGCTCCGGGTACACGGGCAGGCTCAGGATGCGGCCTGCCTGGCGCTCGGCGTTCGGAAAGCTGCCGCGCCCGTAGCCGAGGTCGGCCGCGGCGGCGTGAAGGTGAATCGGACGCGGATAGTGCACGGCGGTCTGGACGCCGCGATCATCGAGCGCCGTGCGCAGCGCGTCGCGGCGATCGGCTTCGATCACCAGCGTGTGGTAGACGGCCGTCTCCCCCTGACGCTCGTCGGGCACCCGCACCTGCGGCACGTCGGAAAGGGATTGCCGATAGAACGCCGCGTGCGCCCGTCGTGCCTGCGTCCATGACGCAAGGTATTCGAGCTTCACGAGGAGCATCGCGGCCTGGATCGTGTCCAGTCGCGAGTGCGTGCTCCAGGTCACGCTGTGATCGCGGCTTTCCAGGCCCAGGTTCGCGAGCCGCCGCACCCGCTCGGCCAGCGCCGCGTCGTCCGTCGTCACGATGCCCGCGTCACCGCACGCATTCAGCGTCTTCAGCGGATGCAGGCTGAAGGCACCAAGGCGACCGAGCGCGCCGACGCGACGGCCGCGGTAGGCGGCGCCGACGGCCTGCGCCGCGTCCTCGACGACGGCCGTCCCGTGGCGCCGAGCGACGGCCAGGATCGGGTCCATGTCCGCCGGACGACCGGTCAGGTGCACCGGGACGATCGCGCGCGTCCTCGACGTGATCGCCGTCTCGATCCGCTCGGGATCCATGTTGTAATCGTCGCCCACGTCGACCAGCACGCAGCGCGCCCTTGCGGTCGCGATGGCCGACGCCGTCGCGATGAACGAGTTGGGCACGGTGATCACCTCGTCACCGGGCCCGATGTCGAGCGCCCGCAGCGCCAGCGCCAGCGCATCGGTTCCCGAGGCGACGGCGACCGCGTGCTCGACGCCGCAAAGAGCGGCGAAGCGCTGTTCGAACGTGCCGACCTGGGGCCCCCCGACGAACTGGCCGCTCTGCAGGACCTGGTCGACCGCTTCGAGCAGGCGACCGCGCAGCGCCGCGTGCTGCCCGGCAAGATCTACGTAGGGAACTTCATAGGGCACTTCGACGGTCGCGGCCGAAGTCGCTGGCATCTGCACCTCCATGTGCGGCCTACTCGAAGAAGATGAAACCATGGTCGCCGCTGTAGCCGCAATGGTCAAACCACCATTGCCATTCGCGCGGCGAGCAGAACATCTCGCAGGTGAGCTGCCAGTAGAGCAGGTTCATCTTCTCGATTTCGTTGCGATACGACTCGACCACGAGGTACTTCTGCCGCCGCCCCACCCGCTCCATCTCCTTCAGGGCGCCTTCCAGATCGTGGCACGGCAGGTTGTGAAGCGTGTTGATCGACACCACCAGGTCGAACCGGTCGTCGTCGAAGGGCAGCCGCCTCGCGCGCGCGGCGCCCAGGGCTCCCCGAACGGCTTTGGGTGCATCCTCGAGCGCGTATCGCGAGATGTCGATCCCGACGACGCGCAGCCCCGGGACCTCGAGCGCGAGGTCGTGCAGCAGGAACGCCTTGCCGCATCCGATGTCGAGCACGCGATCGCCCGCTTCGAGCCCGTAATGATCGGCGAGCGCCCGGGCGACGGGTCGCCATCGGCCATCGTAGCGCATGCCGCCGTAGCCGTACCGTCGATCACCGTCCCAGTACTCACGATCGAATCGACGTGCGACTTCGGCCGCTTCGGCCTTCGACCCCTCGTTCACGCGACCGAGGTAGTCGCGCGACGTCCGGCCGTGGACGGGCGAGATGAAGTCGAGGTACGCCAAGGTTCACATCAGAAGGGCGCATGCGATGCTTGGCAAGTCGAATAGCCACAAGAAGCCACAAGAAGCCGCGAGAAGCCGCGAGAAGCCACAACAAGCCACGAGAATTCTGAGGTCCCACAGCTGCAGTCGCCAGACTTCAGAAGATCGCGCACAAGTCTTCCAGAAGGCCCTCACCACCACGCGCGCACCGCACGCCAAAGATGCCGTCCGGCGCGAGGTCCGCGGGGAATGAGCTTCGACCTCCAGATTTCCTGTCCGCGAGCCTCTGAAGTCTGGCGATTTCAGCTACGGGGCAGGACCACCCGCTCCTTCGGCTTTCCGTGCGCCAGCGGGGTCGGGACGTCGGCGAACTGGGCCACCGCGTCGAAGAGCGGGTCGAAGTCGCGGAACAGGTTGCCGATGAGACAGTCGGTGAGGTCGCCGCGCAGATCGGGATGCTTCTTGAGCAGCTTGCCGAAGCTGAAGGTCCGGTCGTAGAACGCGTACACCAGCTTGCGCATCGCCTCCATTCCCGCGCACAACTCCCGGCCGTAGTCGGCAAAGGCCGTGGCGGATACGTCGTCACGCGACAGTGCGGCGTCAATCGCATCGCCGGCCATCTCGCCGCTCCGAAGGGCCAGGAACAGGCCCGAGGAGAACACCGGATCGAGGAACGCGAACGCATCGCCGGCGAGCAGCAGTCCGTCCGCCGCGCAGTAGCGCGACCGGTAGGAGTAGTCGCCGGTCACGCGGATCTTCTCGACGCGACGCCCCGGGGCGAGATGATCGCGAATCCAGGCGTTCTGCTCGATCTGGGCATCGAAGATGCGCTCGAGATCCTTGCCGTCCCGGTAGAGATACTCGTGATCCGCAGTGATCCCGACACTGACGGTGTCGTCCGGCAACGGGATGTACCAGAACCAGCCCTTCTCGGGCACGTACGCCACGGTGGTCGCGCCCTCGTCGAGCCCCTCGTCCCGCATGGCGCCGCGATAGTACGTCCACATCGCCACCTTGCTCAGCACGGCATCGCGAATGCGCCAGTCCTGCCGGTTGATGGCAAAACCATCGCGACCGCTGCAGTCCAGCGTCATCGCAGCGCGCCAAGGCCGCGTCGTGCCGTCCTCGTCTTCGGTCTCGACGCCGCGCACCACCTCGTCCTCCACGATCAGCCGGCGCGCCGACGTCCGCTCGCGGACGACCGCGCCCTTGCGTCGCGCGTTGTCGAGCAGCATCGTGTCGAACTCGCTGCGACGAACCTGCCAGGTCTGCGCCGCCTCGTGGTCGAGGTGCTGGAAGAAGTAGAACGGCGCGGATATCCGCCCGTCCATCGTCACGAACTGCACGCTGTGCTTGTTCACCGAGAAGGTCGAGTCCTTGAGCGCGTCGAGCACACCGATGCGCTCGAGCGGAAAATAGCAGTACGGCAGCATCGACTCGCCGACGCAGTAGCGCGGAAAGGCCTCGCGCTCCAGAACGAGCACGCGGCGGCCCCGTTCGGCCAGCACCGCGGCCGCGGTCGAGCCCGCGGGGCCGCCGCCGACGATGATCGTGTCGTAGTCGTGGCTCATCGCTTCAGTCACTTCGGCTTCTCCGGAGGGAGGATTTCGACCACGTCCGCGAGGACGCCGCCGGCGCGACCGGTCAGCCGGTTGTGACGGCCGTACAGCCACTCGGCGTCACCGCAGTCCAGCGCGTCGCGAATGATCCGGTCCGGCGGCACCCGGAAGAACGCGACCGGCCGGCTGTCGTAGGCGATCTTGAACTCGGCCAGGATGGCGCCGAGCGGCCGGCGACACTCATCGATCAGCCTGCGCGCCTGCGGCTCGAACCGGTCGAGGTGGATGCGGATCGCGCCGAACTCGAGCGCGACACCGTCGCGATCGCCCACGAGCACGACCTCGCGGTCGAGACGCCCGGGCCCTTCGCGGCGGGCCAGCCCGCGCAGCGAGGACAGCTGGCCGTGATGCGCCTCCAGCGTCGAGGTCATGTCGCGATCATGCACGAGCAGCGCGTCGTACGGAGTCGGCACCGACTCCGGCGGCATCAGTTGAAGCGGCGGCGGCGCGAGACCGGCGGCGGCGTAGAAGTCGCCGAGCGGCAGCGCCGGATCGATCGATTCGGTGGAGGGTGGCTTTCCGGTCGTCACGCGTATCGCACCTCGCGATGTTCGGGAAGAAAGAACGCGTGCAGCAGGCGGTCGACCTGTAGCAGGCCCTCGCGCGACAGCGTCAGCACATCGCCTTCGATGGACAGCAGACCCGACTGCGCGTACGCCTGCAGCGTGTCGGCGAAGCGATCGAACACGTCCACGCCGAAACGCTCGATGAACGGGCGTCGCGAAAGGCGACCGAGCTTCATCTGCAGCACGAACTGGCGGATCATGCGCTCCTCGTCCGTCATCGTCATCGCGCGGTAGATCGCGGACGCGCCGCGTTCGACCTCCTCCACGTACTGCTCGATCCGATGACGGTTCTGGTAATGGACCGGGCCGAGCAGGCCGAACGACGACACGCCGGTCCCGAGCATGTCGGCGCCGTCCCACAGCGCGTCGCGGTAGACGAACTTCGTCCGCGCCGGATCCTTCACGACCGTGTACGCGCTGGCGACGTGGTAGCCGGCGGCCTCGAACGCATCGAACGCGTCGGCGACCCACTGCCGCTTCGTCGGCCAGTCGGCGACCGGGGCGATCTCGCGCCCCTGCTCGCGCATGTCGCGGTAGATCGTCGTGTTGAACGGCACCTCCATCTGGTAGATCGTGACCACGTCCGGCGCCATCTCGAGGGCGCGCTCGATGCAGCGGCGCCAGTTCTCCGGAGTTTCGCCGACCATCCCCGCGATCAGGTCGATGTTGATCTGCTCGAACCCGGCCGACGGCGCCCAGGCGCAGGCGTCGTGCACCTGCCGCGAACGGTGCGCCCGGTTGTTGATCTCGAGCACGTCGTCGTCGAAGTTCTCGATGCCGAGGCTCAGGCGGGTCACGCCGAGCTGCGCGATGGCGTGGACCTTCTTCTCGTTGAGCGTGCCCGGCTCGCATTCGAACGCGATCTCCCGAGCGCCTTCCCATGACACCGCGCCGCGCAGCCCGTCGAACAGGTAGCGCAGCTGCTCGGTCGACAGGTAGGACGGCGTCCCGCCGCCGAAGTAGACGAAGTCGAGGGTGCGCCCCTCGACGAACGGCGTGCGCCCCAGCCGCTCGACCTCGGCGATCACCGCGTCGAGATAGGCGCGGATGTCGTCCTTGTTCCGGTCGGTGTAGACCTTGAAGTAGCAGAAATGACAGCGCTTCCGGCAGAACGGGATGTGGACGTAGAGCCCGAGCGGGTTTGACGGATCGCCGCGCGTCTGCAGCCGATCCGTCGCCTCGCCGACGCGCTCGGGCGTCCAAAGGGAGAACGGGGGATAGTTCGCGACGAAATAGTTACCGGCTTCGGTCTTGCCAAGCTCGGCCACGGGCAGACCGTGCGTTTCACCTGCCATCGGCCCGCTCCTCGTTTCGCGCCGAGGCGAACGCGTACACGCGACCGTCCTCGGCGCCGACCACGACACGACCACCGGCCACGGCGGGCGACCCGGTGATCGCCTCGCCCACCTGATAGTTCCAGATCTCCTGGCCGTTGTCGAGCCGCAGGACGTACAGGCGTCCGTCGTCCGATCCGACGACGACCCGGTCGCCGCAGATCACCGGCGAGCTGTCGACCTTGCCCCGCGTCGGGAATTCCCAGACCAGGCGGCCGTCGGTGCGGTCCGCGCAGTAGACCCGCCGCCCGCGCGATCCGAACACCACCCGATCGCGCCCGATCGCCGGCGACGAGAACACCGGGAACTCGCGCTGCTGGAACGTCCACACCACCTCCTGCTTCGCCAGATCGATGCAGACGAGCTGGTTGCCGTAGTGCCCGACGTAGCCGAGGTCGCCGGACGTCGCGATCGTGCCCGCGATGGGCTCGCCGATCTCGATCGAGCCGCGCCGCGCGCCTCCGTCGAGCGCCACCATGTGCACGTGCCCGTCACATCCCCCGAAGACCGCCACGGACCCGGCGATCGCGGCCGCACCGTTGATGAAATCGTTCGAGGCGTACTTCCACCGCAGGCGGCCCGAGTCCGCTTCGACGCAGTACAGGTGGTGGTCATAGCTGCCGACGACGACCGCCGGGCCGGCTCCGGTTTGCGGATCGGGCGCGATCCAGTTGGCACTCGAGACGATGCGGTCCTCGGTCGCGAACCGCCACGCGACGGCGCCCGTCCGCGCGTCAAGTGCGAGCAGCTCGCCATCGGAGGTGCCGACGAAGATCCGGTCGCCCGCGATCAGCGGTGGCGCCTCGATCGGGGCGCCGACCGGGGTCGCCCAGCGGCGCGTCCCGCGCGCCGCGTCGATGGCGTGCAGGTGCTCGTCGTCGCTGCCGACGTAGACGACGCCGTCGCGAATGACGGGCGAGGACCTGATGGGCGCCTTCGTCTCGTAGATCCAGGCGCGCTGCAGGGATTCCGGAAGCGTGCCGGGGGCGACGCCCTGGAACTGACGGTTGCCTCGAAAGGTCGGCCAGGAATCGGCGGCGGCCTCGACCGTCGGTGCGGCAGCCGCGCTGAGCGCCGAAGCGACTGCGGCGCAGACACATAGGAGCACAAGGCAGGTTACGACGCGGCGGCGGGGCACACCGAAGTATAGGTCGGGAGCGCGACCTCGCCAGGGGGCATGGGGTGAGGACTGGGTCCGATGCAGCATCAGGCCACCATGGCATTCGACCCGCGCGCTTACGCCGCGCGGTTCGCCGGAGGTACTCCGCGGCACAACGCGCTGGCGAACCCCAAGCGTAAGCCGGGGGGTGGCCCCAGACCCCTGTCTCTAGACCCCAGACGCCGGCCGATACGTGGCCACGCAGCCTGGCGCCTCGCCCACCCGCACTTCCTCCAGCCGCGCCTGATCGGGAAGGGTCTTCGCGACCTCGCCGCCGATCCACATCGCCACGCGCTCCGCAGTCGGATTGACGCCTTCCGAGAATGGTGGCAGATCGTTCAGATTCCCATTGTGCGCCTTCGCCAGCAGCGCATCCACCGTCTGCTCCAGCGCGTGAAAATCCATCACGACCTCGATGTCATCCAGCGCGTCCGACGCCACCGACACGTCCACCGTCCAGTTATGCCCGTGGACCGTCTCGAGCGCGCCGTCGTAGAGGCGGATGGCGTGCGCCGCGGCGAATACGCGCGAAATCGTGACGCTGAACATCGCTATACTTTCGCCGGATCCGCGACGACAATCAATCGCGCCCCGGCTCGGTCACGTCAGACCCGCGGCCCCGCCCTTCGCGCCTCATGAAGCCAATCTCGATCCGATCCCTGCGCAAGACGTTCGGCAGCACCGTCGCCGTCGATCGCGTCGATCTCGACATCGAGGCCGGCACCCTGTTCTTTCTTCTGGGTCCGAGCGGATGCGGCAAGACGACACTGCTCCGAATGCTCGCCGGCTTCGCGGAGCCCACGGCGGGCACCATTCACTTCGGAGACGAGGAGGTGACCCATCGGCCCGCCAACCGGCGCCGCTGCGGCATGGTCTTTCAAAACTACGCGCTCTGGCCGCACATGACGGTCCGGCAGAACGTGGCCTTCGGTCTCGACGTCCGCCGGACGTCCGGGTCGGAGAAGGCGCGTCGCACGGCCGACGCCCTCGCGCTCGTGCAGATGAGCGAGTACGCCGACCGCAAGCCGAACGAGCTGTCCGGTGGCCAGCAGCAGCGGGTCGCCCTGGCCCGGGCGCTCGTCATCGAGCCGGACGTCCTGCTCCTGGACGAGCCGCTGAGCAACCTCGACGCCCGCCTGCGCCTCGACATGCGGGCGCAGATCCGGCGCATCTGCAAGGCCGCCGGCACCACGACGATCTACGTCACGCACGATCAGAAGGAAGCCCTGTCGATGGCCGACGGGATCGCAGTGATGAACCGCGGTCTCATCGTGCAGGTCGGTCCGCCCCGGCAGCTGTACGGCCGACCCCGGGACCGGTTCGTCGCCGACTTCCTCGGGCAGACCAACTTCCTCACGGCCGAGCTGCGCGGGCGCGACGGGGACGCGGTGACGCTCGACAGCCCGTGCGGCCGGCTCGTGTCGACGGGAGGCACGTCGGGTGACGGGCGCGACGCGACCGCGGTGACCTGCTCGATCCGACCCGAGGCGATTCGCATCCTCGACGCCGACGAGCAGGCCGAAAACGGCTTCGAAGCGCAGATCGAAGGCGTCACCTACCTCGGCGAGATGGCCCAGTACGACCTCCGCGTCGGCGACCTCGCACTCAAGGCCTTCGAGATCAACCCGCGCCCGCGCGACGGCGCCGGCGCCAACCTCCGCTGCGCGGTCGATCCGGAAGACGTCGTGATCCTCGAGGAGTGAGAGATTGCGAACCGCCGGCGTCAGCCGGCGGGTGGACCGCGCACGGAGCAATGTAGGTGCGCTGGTGCCAGCACCGGCGACACACCATTGGGCCTGACGCATCTGAGCCGCAACGATCAGGAACCACGGATGAACACGGATGAAGGCTGGCGAACCGCGCGGCGTAAGCCCTCACCCTTACCCACATTTTTGCCCCCCGGTGTCGAACAGTTCAGCGCCTCGAACCATGATGCTGATCTCGTAC
>NYZC01000083.1 GCA_002686995.1 Phycisphaeraceae bacterium
GCGCGTCAGCCAGATCGTGTCGGTCCAGCGGTCCTGGTCGGTCTCGCCGGCGCCGAAGTTCGACACGCGGAACGTCACCTGGATCGAGCTGCCGTCGAAGGCGATGCCGGGAGCCACGACGCCGGACGTCACCAGGTCCGAAGGCGGCAGCGGAATGATGTCGATCTCGACCGCGAAGGTGTTGTTGTCCTCCTGTGGGTGTTCGTCGACCCGGCTGCCGCTGTCGGTCTGCACGATCAGGAACACCGGCCCCCGGAACCGTCGCGGGATCTCGAACGTGCCCGTCTCGGTGCGGTACTGCTCGCCCGGTCCGAGGGCCGCGCCGTTGTCGAACGCGCCGACGGGGACGTCGTCGCCCGTGATCCGGTCGTCGAGCGAGAGGTAGACCCGGTCGGTCCACCGCGACGAGGTCGCCACCGTGCCCTGGTTGATGACGATGAACTCGATCGAGGAGACGCCGCCGGCCGAAGCCTGCGCCGGGGCGATGATCTGCTGAACCTGCAGGTCCGGCCGCGGCAGCAGCGTGACCAGCAGCGTGTCGTTGTCGAGGATGGTGTTGTTGGCGGTCGCTCCCAGCTCGAACAGGTTGTTGCCGACGTCGGTCGTGATCTCGACGCGGAACAGGCCCTGGAGGTTCTTCGGCAGGCTGAACTGCTCCTGCCGGCTGTAGGTCGTGCCCGCCGCGAGCCCCTCCGGCTCGGTCGTGAACGTGAAGCTGCCCAGGTTCGTGATCGCGCCGCTGGTCACCTCGATCAGCCGGACGCGATCGGTCCAGGTGCCGAGCGCCACGCCCGGCCCGTTGTTGCGGACCTGCCAGGCGATGTCGACGCGATCGTTGCCCACCGCCTCGGGCGGCGCCGTGATGTCGGAGACGGTCAGGTCCGGGGGCGGCGTCAGCGTGATCGCGACAGGGCCGGACACCAGGGTGTTGTTGTCGTCGTAGATGAACTCGAACGGGCCGCCGGTCTCGACGACCACGTAGAACGTGCCCACGAGGCCGTCGGGAAGCGACACGTCGACGGTGCGGTCGTAGCTGCCGCCGATCGCCAGTGCTCCGACGTGGTTGAAGTTGCCGAAGTTCGCGATGACACCGGTGCCGTCCGGCTCCGTTACGAGTCGGACGCGGTCGGACCAGATCGACGTGCTCGTCGATCCGATCGCGTTGCCCGGGTTGTTCAGTACGGTCCAGGAGACGGACAGCGGCTGACCGCTCGCGCCGGCGGCGGCGGGCGTGACGTCGGTGACGACCAGGTCGGCGTACGGGATCCGGACGACGTCGAAGAAGTCGGGGCTGCGCGCGGTGTTGTTCTGCTCGAGACCGTTCTCGAACACCGCGTCGTTCAGGTCGGTGACGACGTAGAGGTAGTACCGACCCTGGAACGCGGGAGGCAGCATCACCTCCCGGGTCCGGCTGTAGCTCGCGCCGGAATCGAGGCCGCCCTCGCGCGTCACCTCGACGAGCACGCGGTCGTCGTTGTCGCCGATCGTCTCGTCGGTGGACGCGATGACGCGGTCCACCCACGTCGGCTGGTTTGGCGCCCCGTTGCCGACGTTGGTCACGGTCCATTCGATCGTGACGCGGGCAGGGTCGCCGACCGTCAGCGGCGGGCCGCGGACGTTGCTGACCTCCAGGTCGGCGAAGGGCGCCAGGTCGACCGCGAGCGGGCCGGAGACGCCGACATTGTTGTCCTCGAGCGCCAGCTCCTCGACCTCGTCGTCGGCGTCGGCGACGACGAGCACGAAGAAGGTGTCGTTGATTCCCTGCGGCAGCGCGACCTGCAGGTTGGCGTCGTAGGTCTCCTGCGGCGCCAGCGCGCCGTCATGGTCGAGCTCGCCGAGGAACGTGTCACCGCCGTCGACGATGTTGTCGGTGGAAAGCCAGGCGCGATCGACCCATTGCGGGGTGGTGGGCCCGGTGCCCTGGTTTTGAACCGTCCAGGCGACGCCGATCGTCGTGCCCGACAGCGCCGTGGCGCCGTCGGGGAGGTTCACGGCATCGACGACGAGGTCGGGTTGCGTCAGGTCGAGCAGCGTCGCGGAGATCCCGGTGTTGTTGCTCTCGCCATCGCGCTCGAACACCTCGTTGTCGGCGTCGGTGTCGACGAGGTAGAAGAACGTGCCGCCGGTGTCCGGCAGCGTGACCTGGACGGCGCGGCTGTAGCGGGCACCGGTCGCGAGCGCTTCGGTCCGGCGGAACGTGCCGAGCAGGATGGCGCCGGTGGTGCTGCCGTCCGGCGAGAGGTAGAGCCGGTCGTTCCATGAGCCGCCCGGCGCTTCGGCAGCGCCCTGGTTCGTCACGCTCCAGCCGACGGTGACCGCCTGGCCGACGGCGCCGGTGGTCGGGCCGGACACGGTGGTGACGGCCAGGTCGGGCACGGGCGCGAGGCTGATCGTGACGGCGTCCGCGCTGATGCCCGTGTTGTTCGATTCCGCCGCCGGCTCGGGAAGCTGGTCGAGCACGTCCGCCTCGACGACGAGTCGGTAGTCGCCGGCGTCGAGGTCGATCGGCAGATCGATCGACACGGCCTGCGTGTAGGTCTGCCCCGCGTCGACGACGCCGGATCGCGGGAAGGTGCCGAGAAGCAGATCGCCGCCGACGATGGCGTCGTCGGACAGGTAGAGGCGGTCCGACCAGTCGGTTACGGGCGTCGCCGCGGTCCCGGCGTTGAGGACGCGCCAGGCGATCGTGACCGTCTGCCCCGTCTCGGCTGTGGACGGCACGGTGATCACGTCGACCACCAGGTCGGCCGGCGGCGGCGCGAACTGCACCTCGATGGCCTGGGCGGCCGCGTTGTTGTCCTCGCCGCCGCCTCCGCCTTCCTCGATCGCGTCCGCGCGGTCGGTGAGGATCACGATGTTGAAGGTGCCGGTGAGGCCGAACGGCGCGTCGGCCGTCACGCTGCGCGGCGCCGTCGCGCCCGGCGGCAGGTCCGCGTCGACGGTGACCGTGCCGAGCAGAACGTCGTCGCTGTTGCCGATCACGGTGTCGCTCGTGAGCACGACGCGGTCCTCCCAGGGCTGCGTCGCGGTGGCGGTTCCGGCGTTGCGCGCGTCCCAGGTGATGGTCAGCGGTTCGCCGTTGGTCACGTCGGTCGGGGCGTCGACGTTCTCGATGACCAGGTCGGGCAGCCGCAGGTCGAGATCGAAGCTGAACGCGTCGTTCGCCTCGCCGAACACGCCGTCGCCATCCTCGTTCATGGGATTGCCGACCCCGTCCACGATGTTCGGGCCGATCGTGAACTGGTATAGACCGGGCAGGTTGGCAAGGGGCAACGCGAGATCGAACGTCATCGCGTCCTGCGCGGTGACCGATGACGCGGCCACGGGTCCGGCGGGACCGACGATCTGCACGTCGTCGGTCGTGAAGCTCGCCGTGGCGATCGGCTCGTTGAATGTGATCGAGACCAGCGAGAAGGGGTCGGTCACGAGGTCCGAGGGCACGTGTGCGGTGACGGTCGGCGCGACGCTGTCGATCATGAACGTGCCGCGGTACACGTCGTCGTCGGGCTCTCCGTTGTCGCTGTCGCCGTCCTGGTCCATCGGCACGCCGACCTCGTCGGTGACGAAGGGGCCGATGAAGATCGTGTACTGACCGTTCGCGGTCTGGGCGGGGAACTCGATGCTGAACGTGGTCGGGGCGACCTGCGCGATGCGGGTGACTGCGACGCCGCCCTGCGGGCCGACCAGCTCGACGTCGACGGGCGAGAATGAGGACGCGGCGATCGATTCGCTGAAGATCGCCGTGATCGACGAGACGGGGGCGGGCACGACCGTCGACGGCTCGGTGCTGACGACCTGGGGGCCGACGCCGCCGACGGTGAACGAGCCGGTATGCCGGTCCTCGGGCTCGCCGGGCCGGTTGTCGAGATCGCCGTCCATGAGGATGCCGGCCGTGTCGGCGATCTCTGGGCCGATCCGGACCGTGTAGGCGCCTTCGCGCGTGATGCGCTGCACCGAAATCCGGAACTCGGTCGCAGTGCCGCCGATCGGCGCGACGCCGAGCACCGTGACCGCGCCCTCGTCGCCGATGACGGTGACGTCCGCGGCGGTGAACGAGCCCCCATTGATCGGCGCGGAGAACGTGACGTCGATCGTCTCGACGCCGCCGACCACGAGGTCCGACGGATCCTGCGCGACGACGGTCAGCGGCTCGCGATCGATCTCGAACGACCCGGTGAAGACGTCCTGCGGATCCTCGCCGTTGGGATCGACGCCGTTCTGGTTCATCGGGTTGCCGGCGAGGTCCGAGACCTCGGGCCCGACCGTCAGGTCGTAGATGCCGTTGACGAACTGCACGGGAAAGATGATCTGAAGCTGGGTGTCCGTCAGCGCGACGACGGAGAGCACCTGGACCGCGCCCTGCGGACCGGTCAGCGTGACGTCCGACGGCGCGAAGCTCGTGGCGTCGATCGGCTCCGAGAACGTGACGTCCACGCTGGAAAGCGCCGTGTTCACGACGCCGTCCGGCGCCAGGGCGATCACCGCGGAGCCTGCCGTGTCGACCCGCACCGTGGCGCTGAACACGTCGTCCGGATCCTCGCCGTCGACGCCGTCGCGATCCTGGTCGATGGCGTATCCCGATCCGAGGCTGCGAATGTCCGGGCCGATCTCGATCGTGTAGTCGCCATCGACCGCGAGCGGCGTGTCGAGGTCCAGTCGATACAGGCTGCCGTTCACCTGCGCGACGGTGGTCACGGACGCGGCCTGCGGGCCGATGACGGTGACGTCCGCGCCGGTCAGCGTCGCGAGGTCGATCAGCTCGCTGAAGCGCACGTCGATCGAGGCGATGGGCGACCCGCTGAGCGATGGCGCGACTTCGACGACGAGCGGTCCGACGGGTAGCGGCGGCCGCGCGCCGAGCGGGTCGTCGTAGGCGACGAAGTCGCTCACGGGCTGGCCGAGCGGGTTGAGGTTCTGACGGCCGTCCGCGGCCGAGGGGTCGTCCGGTCCGCCCGCGTCGCCCCACCAGTTCCGCTGGAACTGCGCGTTTGCGAAATCGTTGCCTTCGTGCTCGACGGCGGTAGTGTTGTTCTCGAACGCGGAGTCATGGAACTCGGCCGAAGCTCCCGAGTCGATGAGCACGCCCCAGGTGCTCGAAAATACGCCGACCCGGTTGCCGACGATGCGCCCGTCGTCGGCCCAGAGACCGGTGTGCTCGTTGCCGATGAACAGGCCGTCGTTGATGGTGATCGTGGCGCCGTCGATGGCCAGGGCGCCGTAGCGATTGCTGTCGCGCACGGTCACGTTGGAGACCGTGACATCCGCCGACGCGATGAGCGCCGCGGTGTAGTTGAAGCTGTTGCCCGGGGAGGCCCGGTTGCCCGCCCAGCGCAGCTCGAGGAACTCGACGACGTGGCCGGCGCTGCCGGGCTCGAAGTCGAGCGACTCCCAGGAGCCCGGGACGGGCACGGTCGCGTCCCCGTCGTCGTTCGAGTCGCCGCCGGCCGTGTCGTCGGACTCGGCGGTGACGATGATCGGCGCCCCGGCGGTGCCCTGGGCGATCAGGGTGCCGCTGACGCCGATGCGTTGCCCGGTCGCCACCTTGATGACCGTTCCGGGCACGAGGGAAAGCACGGCGCCCGCGCTCACCGCCAGGTCGTCGGTCAGGTGGAGGGGAAGGTCGCCTCCCGTATCGAACGTCCGGTCGACGTTGAGAGTCCCGCCCGGCAGTCTGACCTGGTCGCGCCCGTTGCCGGTGGCGGTCAGCCCGGTGAATACCGGATCGGCGGCGATCTGGAGGTCGACGGCGACGCCGCCGTTGGCCTCGACGTGCACGTGGTCGAAGACCGGGGTGCCGCCGGTGACTTCGATGCCTGCATTCTCGCCGTGCTCGATGCGGGTGTGGCGGATCACAGGCGCGCCGCCGGACACCTCGAGCGATGCCGATCGATTGAAGCCGTTGCCCGGACTGGCGCGGTTGCCGGCGTATCGGATCAGGATGTGCTCGATCACCGATCCGTTGCTTCCGGCGTTGAAGCGCAATGACTCGAAGCTGCCGGGCACCGGCGCCGAAGCCGAGCCGTTCGAATTGGAGTCGCCGCCGAACGCGTCGTCGCTTGTCGCCGTGAACACGATCGGCTGGCCCGCGGTTCCCGGCGCGTTCAGCGTGCCGTCGACAACGATCACCTCGCCGACGGGGGCCTTGACGACGGTGCCGGGCACGAGCGTCAGCGTCGCGCCCGTCCCGACGGTGAGGCTGGTCGTCAGGTGGATCGGCAATGCGCCGCCGGTGTTCAGCGTTCGGTCGGCGGTGAGCGTCCCCCCCACGAGCTGGACGTGGTCGCCCGCGTTGCCTGCGGCGGTCAGCCCCGTCAACGTCGGATCGGCGTCGAGATTCATTCGAACGGCCACGTTGCCCGAGCCCTCCACGTGCACCTGGTCGAGCACCGGCGAAGCGTCGTCGATGTCGATGCCGATCTGCTCACCGAAGAGCACCCGGCTGCTGCGGATCACGGGGTCGCTTTCGATCACCTGCAGGGACGGGGTGAAGTTGAAGGTGTTGCCCGGGCTGGCCCGGTTGCCCGCCCAGCGGACGTCCA
>NYZC01000084.1 GCA_002686995.1 Phycisphaeraceae bacterium
GAAGGATCAAGGCGAGTTGGAGTTCGACTAGAACGATTACCACGGCCCCTTTTAGACGCTTCCTCAAGCCACCGGCTCTGCCGGTGGTTGGTGACTTTAACTTTAGATGAACGCCGTCAGGTCCTTGTGGTCCGTCGCGCCGATTTGGCCATGATTGTCCTGCCTCCGGGCGGGAAGGAGTGGCCGATGCCCTCGGCCTCGATCGAGCGGATCATCCGATCCTTGAGACGGTGCGCGTGCTCGGCCTGCTGCCTCAGGGTCGTCCCGTCGCCGCGCGGATCCGGCATGGACCAACGAAGCCAGGTCGGCTCGAAGTCCACGGCGACAGTCACCGCGTGGGTGCGATCTGTCTTTGGCGTAATCATGGCGATGTCCTCCCACGAGCGCTCGGGAACACCTTTGATTCTACCTGCGCCGGGGGAGCCTCAGCCCGACGCGGCTTCGTTCCTGCGGCCGGCCGCTATCATAGAGAGGGTCACCGATCAGACGGGAGGCTCACCATGGCCGCGGGACGGGTGATCATCGACCGCGCCATTTCCTTTCGCCGGCCGGACCGGGTGCCGGTCATCTTCTTCAATCGCGATCAGACCGACGGTGACCTGATGATGTATCACCTCTCGCTGGGCGAGCCGGGCGACACCGATTCGGCCGCCGATCTGTGGGACTGGTCGATCAACGAATGGGGCTACCGTCTGGAATCGCTCGGCGACGGCACGATGGGCCACCCCGTGACGCCCTGCTGGTCCGAGCTTCCCGACGTGTCGGATGTCGGTCCGCCGCCACTGCGTGAAGAGGAGAGGATGGCCGGGGTGCCCGCGTTCCTCGACGAATGTGGCGATCGCTATCGACTGGCCAGCCTCGATCTGAGCGGGTTCACCGTTTACACGCTCTTGCGCGGCTTCGAGAACGCCATGGAGGACCTCGTGCTCGAGCCCGACCGGTTCATGCCGGTCATGGACCTGATCCTCGATTTCGAGTGCCGTCAGATGGACCTGGCCGCCGGGTGCGGCTTTGACGGCATCCATTTTGCCGACGACTGGGGGACGCAGAGCGGCCTGATGATCTCGCCTTCGTTGTGGCGCACCGTGTTCAAGCCCCGCTTTCGTCGGCAATTCGATCACGCGCACGACCTGGAGCTCGATGTGTGGTACCACTGCTGCGGCAACCTGACCGAGATCGCCGAGGATTTTCACGATATCGGCGTCGATGTTCTCAACATCTCCCAGCCCAACGTGGTGGACCTGGAGGCGGTCGGCCGACTGCTTCGAGGCAGGCAATGCTTCATGATGCCGATCAGCTATCAGACCGTCTCCATCCAGGGAACGCCGCACGAGATTCATGCCGAAGCACAACGAATGTACGGCCTGCTGGGGACCGAGGCCGGCGGCTTTATCGGTTACGTCGAAGAGTACGGCTGCATGGGCATGTCGGAGGAGAACTTCCTCGCCTGCGGCAAAGCCTTTCGGAGCCTGAATCCATGGACGCTCGCGTCCGGCCGCGATGGACGATGAGGGCGCGTTGAAATGAGGCCATGTTCACCACAATCACCAGCCGCGACCGCGTCGCGCACATGTTCAAGCGGCGCGAGCATGACCACGTTCCGCGGCACGACACGTTCTGGCCCGTCGCACGCTGGCGGTGCGAAGGTATCGACGGCGACACGGAGGCGGCGCTGCGCGGCTCGGCAGCGGTTTCCACGATATTGGCCGGCAGCTCGCGGTGTTCCACGACCTGTTTATCCCGGGCATCGGGCGGCGTGCCCGCCGCCGCCGCCGGGGCACCCGCCAAGGTCGATCGCACCTTCACCGAGCTGCAGATGGAGTTCGTCTGACGGTGGATGACCGCAAGCGTTTCATCTCCGCGCTGACCTTCGACGCCCCTGACCGTGTGCCGTTCGAGCCCGGTCGCGAGCGCCGCTCGACGGTGGCCAACTGGCACCGGCAGGGCCTGCCTCGCGACGTGAAGGACACCGACGCCTACATTCGCCGCCTGCTTGGCATGCCGCCGGCCTCCCTGCCGCCGGACGTCTCCTGCGGCGTTATCACGACGATGATCCCCGAGTTCGAAGAGAAGGTCATCGAACAGCGCCGCGATTCAAAGATCGTGCAGGACTGGAAGGGCAACATCTGTGAGATTGGCAAGGCATTCTCGCCCGCGGACCTGGGCGGCGTGGACTTCGTGACCCGAACGTGGCTCAGGTGCCCGGTCGCGTCGCGCGATGACTGGCCCGGCATGGCACGCCGTTACGACCCGGACGATCCGGCCCGATTTCCCGTCGATTTTCACGACCGCGCACGCCGCCTGCGCGACCGACGCGTCGCCGTGGGCGTGACGCTCTCCGGCCCCTTCTGGCAGCTGCGTGAGTGGCTCGGCTTCGAAGCTCTCTGCATGCTGCTGATCGATGATCCCGACTTCGCGCAGCAGATGATCGACTTCTGGCGAGACTTCATTGCGCGCATGCTGGAGATGACGTTCGCGCATTTCGTTCCCGACTACGTGATGATCAACGAGGACATGGCGTACAAGCAGAAGCCGATGATCAGTCCGGCAATGTGCCGCCGGTTCCTCGTCCCGTGCTGGCGCTGCTGGGGCCAGATCATCCGCAACGCCGGCGTGCCGGTGTACGGCGTGGACAGCGACGGCCACATCGGCCAACTGATCCCGGTGTGGCTGGAGGCCGACGTCAACTGGACCACGCCGCTGGAGGTCGCCGCAGGCAACGACCTGCCCGCCTACCGCCGGACGCACGGCGGCCGGATTGCCTACAGCGGCGGCGTGGACAAGCGCGCCATCGCCGCCGGAGGCGACGTAATCCGCCGGGAGATCGACCGTCTGCGCCCGGTGATCGACGCCGGCGGGTACATTCCCGGCTGCGACCATGGTGTGCCGTCGGACGTGACCTGGCCCGACTTTGTCGAGTATTGCCGCCTGCTGGCTGGTGCCACCGGCTGGCTGTGAATGGCTTCAGCTCTCGCTCTGTTGGCGGGCGATCTTCACCCAGCGCGTGATGCGGGTCGGGTCGCCGCGCACCGTGTGTGTGTCCTTGAGGATGATCTCCAGCGGCTGGCCGCGGGCAACCTGGAGGGGGTGGCGCACGTCGCAGCGGATCAGATCCTCGTTGAAATCGACGCAAACGGGCACGGGGTCGACCTTGCGGCTGAAGATGCAGCGGCCAGCCAGCTTGTCGGCCAGGGCCTCCTGATTCGCCTTCGGCGCCACCGAGACGCGGCGCAGGCGCAGCACGTTCTTCGTCACCACGTCGATGCGGTGCTCCAGGCCCTCGCAGCAGCCGTAGCAGTTGAGGCCGAATCTTTCCAGCAGCGGCTTCTGGTAGGGCATGACGAACTCGGAGAACATGGCAGGCGAGACGCCGACGGTTTCCTGCGACTCGCCGAAGCCCCAGATGTCGCGCAGGCGCGCTGTCTGGGGCGCGTCGGTGTCATCGCCCGGCAACTCGTCGGTGTAGCCCAGACCGCCTGAGCCGACGTAATCGCCTGTGTTGCGTGGCGTGAGCAGGCCCTGGCGCTCGGTCCACTCGATGAAGCGCATCATGTCGTCGCGCAGGAAAGCCATGAGGCGGTGGACGGAGTCGGGCTGATCGACCATCGCGAGCATCAGACCCTCGATGCCGACGAGGTACGCCGCCGTCTGCGTCAATCCGATGCTCCACCACAAGTAGCTTCGGAGGCGCGGGGGTAACTGGTCGCCAAACAGTTCGCGGGCCGCGTCGAGATCGCGTTCCGTGCCGTGGCGGTCGACGCGGAAGGTGCGTGGGGAAAGCTTCTCCAGGTCCTGGGGCAGGTCCTTGATCGGCGGGTCCCATACGAAGCTGCCCCGTCGGTCACCCCAGACACGGGGGATCTCGACGCCGAACTCACTGGTGTAAACCCGCCACTGGATGTCGAACCACGGGTCGATCGCCGCATCGTCGCGGATGTGCTCCCACCAGAAGACCTTGCGACGCAGTTCCATTTCCCACGCCCGGAGGGTCGGATGCTCACACCGCAGCGAATCCGGCGGCACGAGCTCCTCCCAGCAGCCTTCAGGGAAGCAGAGCACCATCGGCCGATCGCCGCGCAGCTTGTTGTGCGCGACCCAGCGTCGCCGGCGGTCGGCCATCTCCGGCAGGTCGGCAATCTGTCGCACGCGGCCGGCCAGGGCTCGTAGCATCTCGCGATCAGGCCTTGGGATTCTCATCAACCGTCTCCGTCTTGCTGCGGGCAATGCTTCCTCTGATGTGCCGAAGCGCCGCCAGGCGCAGTCGCCGAAGAAGTCTGCCAGGTTTAGTTCATGAGCCGAGGGGTGCCTGCCGCGGCATCCTGAGCTCATCCGAGTCCGGTCGTCTCGCGGTCCAGGATCTGCCAAGCCTTTTCGATGTAGTAACGGTAGTTGACCAGCGGCGTCCCGTTGGGAATGCGGTGGTCGAGGCCGAGCATGCAGCCACCGGACCGGACCATGGTCGGAATCTTGGTCTCGAGTTCGGCGTCGATATCGTCCCGGCCCTGCCTGAGTACGTGCTTGTCGATTCCGCCGTAGAAGGCTAGGCGCGTGCCGTACTTCTTGCGGAGCTCGACGATGTTCATGTTCGACGTGGGCTCGATGGGGTGCATGCAGTTGATCCCCGCGTCGACGAAGGCTTCGATGACCGGATTCATGTCGCCGTCGGAGTCCTGGTCGAACAGCCGGATGCCTCGGTCGAGCGCCAGGTCCGCGACGCGGCGGTAATACGGTGCGATGAACTGGCGGACGTGGGCGGGACCGATCAGCGGTCCGTTGCGTCCAGCCATGTCCTCGTGAACGCGGATCATGTCGATCTGCACGGCGCGGGTGACGCGGTCGAGCACGGCGATAGTGGTGTCGCCGATGACGCGGAGGATGTCGTGGATCAGCTCGGCGTCGGCGTAGAACGCCTCGCAGGCCGCGGCATCGCCCAGGAGTTGACGGGGCGTGTCGAATCCACCCGGTATCGAGATGCACACGACCTGATCCGCGTCCCGTATGCGGCGAGCCACCTCCTCCCAGCCGGGCGCGAGGCGATGCTCCGAAAACTCGTGGTGGCAACGAGTTCGGCGCCAGTCGTCCATCGTGCGGACCGGGTAATCGAGCGGAAGTGGCATCGTTGCGACCCCCTTCGGCAGCCGCATCGTTCGGCCCATCGCGTCCCGGAAAGTGAGCATCGCGTCGGTTTCCTCGAGCACGCGATCGGGCTCGCCGCCGTGCCAGCCGGCGTTGATCGGGACCGTGCCGAAGGCGGGTCGGCGGTAGCGAAACGCGGAGAAGTCGAGCTCCTGCGGCGTCGCCCCCTGCTGTTCCCACTCTTCCTTGAGACCGACGAGCGGGCCGAAGATCTCGGTGAACAGTGGTCGGTCATTGCGGCGAAAGGTCATGTGGTCGAGAAACGCCTCGCGACCGACCTCGCAGCGGGGATTGATGGCCAGGTCATCGTGGCGCAGCCATTTGCGAGTGGTCATGTTCGAGTCAGGCCTCATCTTGGCCATGACGCGGATCTCCGCTCGTACCTGAAGGTCGTCAGAAGGATTCCCGGTGCAGTACTACAACCAATTCCCACGGCTGCTCGTTCATGGCAGTCGGGGCATGACGACCAGCGTCGATGATCGTCTCCAGGGCTTCCTTGGGCATCGGCTTGGTGACAGACTCACGCGTGCTCTGGCGAGTCTGAATGGCGGCGAGCGTGTCCAGGCCGGATGCTGACATGGTCATGTCCTATCGGCGATTCGCAGCCACTCGTGGCGGGCGCGGCAATGCGCTCGTTCAGCGTCGATGCGCCTGCTCCCAGGTGTCCCAGAGCGCTCGGGCCGCCTCGACGGAGGGGGCCTGAAGGAAGAGGATCAGGCCCGATTCGTCCTTGAATCGGGGGACGAAATCCAGCGCCCAGTCGCGGAACGTCCCGTGCTTTCGGCAGATGTAGTCGTGGGCGTCACCGTAGAGCGCTTCGATCGCCAGGCGGCCCCGCAGCTCGTCCAGGTGGTCGACGTAGTACTCGAACCCGAACTGCGTGCTCGCCATCGCGATCCCGGGCGAAGCGGCCAGGGGCTCGAACACCTGGTCCGAACGGCGACCGGCGAGCGTGCAGAAGTGCACGGTCGCCGGCCC
>NYZC01000085.1 GCA_002686995.1 Phycisphaeraceae bacterium
CACGCATGACTCGGGGCCGATGTGGCTCGCTAGGCCTTCATCGTATGGAACTCGCATCCACTATCCTCTGCTGGTTAACCGGCGCTCCGAAATGACAAACAACGATTGGCTCAATGACTGATAGCTTCTTGATCAATTGCCCCCGCGTCTTGACACGCCCCACCACACCCCTGAAACTTTCCCTCCCATGGCAAAGAAACGCAAGGTCGCGATGTGCCTCATGGCTCACCCGGACGACTGCGAGCTTCTCGCGGCCGGCACGCTCGCCCTGCTGGCGCGCAAGGGCTGGAAGGTTCACATCGTCACGATGACGCCCGGCGATGCCGGATCGATGGAGCTTCCGCCCGAGGAGATCTCGGCGGTGCGGCGCGCCGAGGGCGCGGCGGGCGCGAAGGTGATCGGCGCCGCCTACCACTGCCTGGAGTCGCGTGATCTCTACGTGACGTTCGACGAGAAGACGCTGCGGCGGGCGGTCGAGCTCACCCGGTCCATCGCGCCGACGCTCATCATCACGCACAGTCTGAACTGCTACATGATGGACCACGAGATCACCGCTCAGATCGCCCGCTCGGTGAGCTTCGCCTACGCGGTACCGAACGTCGCCTCGGGACCCGTTCTTCCGGGCTCGACGATCCCGCACCTCTACTACGCCGACGCGATCGAGGGCATGGACGCATACGGCCGGCCGATCGAGCCGACGACGTACATCGACATCCGGCGCAGCATGGCGACCAAGACGAAGATGCTGAAGTGCCACGCATCGCAGCGCCAGTGGCTGATGAAGCACCACGGCATGGACCAGTACGTCACGTCGATGCAGCACTGGTGCGCCAAGCGCGGCGAGCAGGTCGGCGTCCCGGTCGCCGAGGGCTTCCGCCAGCATCTCGGCCACCCGTATCCCCACGACTGTATTCTCAAGAAACAGCTGGGCTCGCTCGTAACGCACGTGGAGCCCGAAGACTGAACGAAATCCTGAAAGGAGCGCGCAGTGGCGATCGACTTCCTATCGACGCGTGACGGCTCGTACGCCGGGCCGTTCTACCCCGCAGGATGGGACTACCGGAAGATCAAGCGGATCTCGGGCCTCGGGCCGAAGCAGTTCGCGGAGCGGCAGTCCTTCTGGCATCGCGGGTTCGAGCCGGTCGTGTGCGATGACTCGTCCGGCGGCGTCGAGACGATGAACGCGATGATGGGGTACGAGATCTTCGACGCGGTGCGCGCCGCTTCGCAGAAGCGCAAGCCGCTCGCCCTGATCCTGCCTGTCGGCCCGATGGGCATGTATCGCTGGGCGGTCTATTTCAGTCTCAAGCACAACGTCTCGTGGCGCCACGTCCACGGCTTCAACATGGACGAGTGGTCCGACGCAGCCGGCAACTCGACGCCCGTGAACGCGCCCGGCAGCTTCCAGGGGGCCATGGACGACGCGCTATACGGCCCGCTGGGCAAGCTCACCGTGCCGAAGAGCCAGCGCAACTTCGCGACGAAGCGCAGCCTCCCGAAGTACCCCGAGAAGATCGCCGCCCTCAAGAAGAAGGGCGCGAAGCTCGTAGTGGTCTACGGCATCGGCCGCGCGTGCCACATCGCGTTCTGGGAGCCGCACTTCGCCGAGGAGTTCAAGTCGGTGCGGACCTGGCGGAGCGAGGCGTATCGGCTCGGGGCCAACCTTCACCCGCTGACCATCGAGCAGAACTCGCTGCATTCGTTCGCCAGCCGGATGACGCTGATTCCGTTGCGGGCCAACACGATCGGCCCCGGCCTTTACACGAAGGCGGACTACTGCATCGGCGGCGCAGACGGCGCGTACGGCAATCCCCCGATGATCTGGCAGGGCCAGTCGATCTGGATGACGCTCCGCTACGGTCCTGATCCGTGGGTGCCCAGCTCATTCATGCCGACGATGCCGGGTCGCCTGTTCGTCATCAAGGCCCTCGCCGGTCCGCTGACGGCCGACGCCTCGTGAGGATCGCCTGGAGGCGCACCTCCCACGGTTCGCCAATCGTCTGCGAACCGCGCGGCGTAAGCCGGCGTAAGCCCGCGGGTGGACCGGGCACGCGGTCCGGCGTCAGAGCGCCGCGCAAACCTGCACTCGGGTTCCGATTTCCGGGTCCCCGGTTCCTCGCCTCGGGTTCCGCGGCGCCACTGGCGAGCCGGAGGGGCGGCGGCAGGTAGTGAATTGCTTCATACCGGCCCGCGCCGTCTGGCGACGGAGCGACAGCGGGCCCGTCCGCGTCGTCGCCGCGACAGCAGCGTCAACGCGCCCGAACCAGCCACCGTCAGGGACGCGGGTTCGGGCACGGTGAGCAGGGCGATGTCGTTTCCGTCGCCGGCAGCGTAGGTGATCAGCACCTCGCCGCCGGGAAACGTGTCCACGACCGCGCCTTCGGCCAGCCCGGCGAACGTGCCGCTGAGCGCACCGCCGACGCTGAGGATGTCGAACGTCTGGTCGAGCACGAAGGCGAATGGATCGATCACGCGCACGTCCAGCGCCCCACCGGCAAGGTTCACGTCGCCGGTCACGTCATAGAAGTCGTGCTCGGTGCCCTGGACCAGCCCGGCAATCTCGACCTCGAGAGTGCCGGCATTCAGGTCGTAGCCGCCCACGATGTTCGTGATGCCCGGCGAGTCGCCGGCCGCGAGGGTGCCGCCGTCCTGGGCGAGATCACCCTCGAACGTGTCGACGCTGAACGTCCCGCCCGTGAAACTCAGGTTGCCGTTGGTCCGAAGACGCAGCGTGGTGACATCGACCGAACCGGACGACAGGTTGAGGTTGCCACCGCGCGAAATGGTCATCGCGTCGGTCGCGATCAGATCGCCCCCGGCGACGTTCAGGTCGGCCCCGAGCAGGTCGATCGGGTCGGCCGATGCGCTCAGGGTCGTGCCGCGAATGATGCCGCCGTTGAGCGTGAGCAAGCCCCCCGTGAGACGGACCTTCCCGCCGGCGCCCGCCCCGTCGTCTCCGCCGGTCACGTTCAGCTCGGCCGCCGGGGCATCGAAGACGAACGAGCCGCCCTGAACACGCAGATCGCCGCCGCGACCGTGCGTCGGATCTTCGAATTGCGTCCCCCGACCTCCTCGAAGATCGATCGTGCCGGTGAGCGTCACGAGTGCGCTGCCGCTCACGGTGACGTTGCCGCCCCGCTTGCCGGAGCCACAAAAAGGCCGGCGCCGTTGCGCCCACTCAGATTGACGCGCCCCGCAAGGGTGCTGATGCCATCACTCAGCACGACCGATCCGACGTTTCCATTGCTGCCGCCGAAGCCGCTGCCCCCCCAGTGAATTGAGCTCGGCGCCGGCGACGAGATCGAACGTGCCACCCGACATTTCGAACCGGCCGCCGTCCTCGCCACCGGGAGAACCAGAGGTCCCCGCGCCGCCGCCAAGATTGATCAGCGAGCCGCCGGTGGTGTGCAGCACGGCACCTTCCGTCAGCGTCAGGGCGTTGCCATCGAGGTCCGCCATTCCCGAGGCATTGAGGTCGGTCCCGTCGACCAGCTCGATGCGACCGCCTTCGCTGGTCATGTCGGCGTTAACGCGAAGACTCCCGTTGCCGGAAACGATGATCGGGGCGCGGTTCAGCGTGACCGGGTCGGTCGATGCCGCAACCAGATCGCTGCGGCCGTCGATCAGACCCGCACCGAGCGAAAGAACACCGCCGGAAACGGTGACGCTGCCGCTCTCGCCGGAACCGTTGTCGCCACTGGTCACGTTCAGCACCGCGGCGACATCGGCAAAGGTCAGCGCGCCGCCCTCGATGTTCAGATTGCCGCCACGGCCGGGACTCGGGCCGGAAAACATTCCCGGCACGAGATCGCCACCGTGCAGATCGATGGCACCGCTGAACGTCACATCGGCACTGCCGCTCACCGTGACGTCTCCACCGTCCTTGCCGCTCACGCCGGCGCCGCTGGCTCCCTTGCCGTCGCGCCCCACCAGATCGATGGTGCCCGCCAGGATGCTCGTGCCTCCGGACACCGACACGGAACCGGCGTTGCCGTTTGCGCCGGCCAACGTCGCCGACCCTCCGTTGCCGCCTCGCGCGATCAACGTCGAGCCGGCGCGAAGATCAAACGTGCCGCCGGTCATCTCGAATCTGCCACCGTTTCCGCCAGGCAGGCCGATGGTGCCCGAGCTCTGGCCGTTGCCGCCCGTCAGATTGATCAGACCGCCGCTGTCGACGTCCAGCGCGCCGGTCCCGGCAAGCGTCACGCGGCGACCTGCCTGCGAGTCCGTACCGCGGCCGTCCAGATCGCCGGCATCGATGTCGAACGAGCCGTCCGTGATGGTGACGCCGCCCCGCGCGCGAAGCCTGCCGTCGCCGACGTGAATCGAGCCGCCGGCGTTGACCATCGTGGTCGAGCTCACGGTCAGGGTCTGCGGCGCAAGGTCGAGTCGAGCGTTGACCTGCAGACTCCCGACCGCGGCGTCGGTCGAATGCGTCAGCAGGTCCAGGCCGCCGTCGGTGTTGATGACGACCTCCGCGTTCGCCAGGGCGTCGACGTTGTCGACGATGATCGATCCGTCGTTGATGTTCACCGTGCCCGAGTAGGTATTAACGGCCTGAAGCGTCAGCGATCCGACCCCCATCTTGGAGACCGAGCCGCCCGAGCCGACGAGGACGCCCCAATACACCGTGCTCGCTCCGTTTCCGCCCAGCGTGATCACCCGAGTGCCGACATCAAGGTTTCCGGAGCCCTCGATCGCGCCGATCGTGGCGTCGACCGGGTGTGTCATGACGTCGAGTTCGTTGTCGACGTCGATCGACACGGTCGAGTTTTGCAGCGCCAGAGCGTCCATGACGACGATCCGTCCCGCGCTGATGTCGGTGGTGCCCGAAAACGTGTTGGACGCTGCGAGCACCAGGTCGCCGCCGCCGGTCTTGATGATGCCGTGCGGCCCGTTCGTCTCGAGGATGATGCCCGATTGCGTGGCACTGCCGGTCGTGACGTTCAGCGTCGCGTCGTTCTGCAAATCGATGTCGTTGTCCACGTCGATGCCGTCGGCATAGTCGATGGTCGAACCCAGAATGGCGATGGGGCCGAAGCCTGCCGCGTTTGCGTGTCCAAGGGCAAGCGTTCCACCATCCACGATCGTGCCGCCGGAATACGTGTTGTCGCCGTTGAGGGTCAGCGTGCCGGTACCGGTCTTGGTGAGGCTGCCGGGCGGATTACCTGCGTCGGTCACCCTGCCGTTGAACACCGAGGAACCGTCGCCGCCACCGACCGTCAGCGCGGAGCCCCCGCCTGGATCCCGGATCGCGATGAATCCGGTCACGCCCGTATGCTCATCGAACTCGTCCACGGCCAACGTCGCAGAATCGATGAGCAACGAACTCTGGGATGAGAGGAACCTGATTCTGTCGCTGACGGTGGCCGAAGCTGACGAACTGATCTGCAGCAATCCGCTTCCACCACGCTCCGACGCGTCAAGGCCGCCGAGCGCGATGACGTCGGACAAGAGCGTTGCACCGGCGCCGTCTGCCGTCAGCGCCCCTTCCGAACCCGCAAGGCCGCCGACAATGATCCGGCTGGCGTCGATGTCTCCCCCTGCCGATGCGATCAGTTCGCCCTTGCTCGTTCCCGATTCGCCGATCCTGAGAATCGGATCAGTGCCCAGGGTGACGTCGAGCGACGCGTCGGATTCGACCCGAACGCTTGCGTCGCTTCCAGCACTGACGCCGATATCGAAACGGCTGGCCGTCAGCGTCGTCCCGGCACCCGTCAGGCGCGCCAGCGACGCGCCGTCGACGAGGCCCCGGCCAAGCGTGCTCGCGCTGGTCGCAACGGACGGCAGGAGCATCGTCGCGCCGTTTCGCATGGTCAAGTCGCCGTCCAAAGCCCGAAAGGCGGCCCTGTCCGTCGCCGTAAGCGTGACCCCGGCGCCGTTCAGGTCGATCTCGCCGCCGTTGGCGCTCAACGTCCCGATGGAGGTACCGGTCCCCGCAAGCTCGAGTGTCCCCGCCCCTTCGTGGACGAAACTCGAGGAAACGTCTCCGGTCATGTCACCGGAATAAACCGTGTCGCGATCATTGCCGCCGCTGCGGATGACCCGCGAGCCGATGCCCAGATCACCGGTCCCGTCCAGGCCGCCGAGGTTGGCGTCGACGCCGGTGACGTCAAGGCCGCCGTCGACCTGGATGTCCACGGTGCTGTTCACCAGCGCATCGACGTCGTTGAGACGGATGCTGCCGCCCGTGATTCGGGTGGTACCAAAAAAACCGGGATTGGCCGAGTTCAGGCGCTGCACGTTGCTCCCGATCTTCGCCAGGGTCGTGGCGGCGTCGCCGTCGATCGTGCCCGGGAAGCCCCGCGAACCGGTCGGCGACAACTCGAGGGTCGCACCGTTGTCCAGGTCGACGGCGCCGGCCGTGCTCTTCAGCCCTTCGATGCGCTCGGTCACGCCGTCGAGACGGAGCGTGGCCCCGGGCTGAATGCGCACGGGGGACGTGTCGGGAATCGCGTTGGCATTGCCACGGTCGAGCAGTATCACGCCGGCGTCAATGTTGGTGTCGCCGGTGTAGGTGTTGTTGCCCCTCAGGGTGAACGTCCCGGCACCGATCTTGGTGAGCGATCCGCCGGCATTGCCGGACAGGTCACCGGAGTAGATCGTGCCGGCGTCGTTGCCGCCGACGGTCAGCGACAGCGCGCCGATATCGAGATCGCGATTGCCGGCCAGGGCCCCGAGATTGGCGTTGACGGCGTGCGTCAGGATGTCCAGACCGTCGTCGACTCGTATGTCCACGGTGCTGTTCTCAAGCGCGTCGACGTGGAGAAGCTGCATCTTGCCACCGGTGATCCGCGTCGTGCCGAGGAAACCGGGGTTCGCGACGTCGAGCCGCTGGCGGCCGCCCCCGATCACGGCGAGGGTGGTGTCGGCGGCGCCGGTGATCGTGCCGGTGAACGAACGGGGAGACGCGGGCATGAGCTGCAGGGTCGCGGCGTTGTCCAGGAACACCGAGCCGTCGAAGGCCCTGATCCCCTCGACCGTTTCGGTGATCCCGTCGACGCGGAACGCCGCCGCCGTGTCGATACGCAGGGCGCTGGTGTCGGGAATCCGCTCGTCGGCGCCGGTGGCGATGAGCGTGCCGCCCCCCACGCGCGTCTGGCCGCCATAGACGCTGTTGCCCGTGAGCGTCAACGTCCCGCCCCCGCGCTTGTCCAGTTCGACGCTTCCGCTGATCGCGCCGCCTACCGTCAGACTGTCGCCGCTATTGGCGACGTTCCAGAGCCCCTCGGCCGCCAGCGCGACGTTCACGCTCCCGTCGATCGTGTGATTGCCGTCGAGAACCGTGATGTTGCCCGTCTCGATCGTCAGCGTGTCGACGCCCGCCGCGAACGTGCCTTCGATCAGGTAGCCCTGGGCCCGGTCGAACTCGACCTCCGAGACGGCGCGGTCACCGTTGAGATCGAGCGTCAGATCGTTGTTGGCGGGGATGCCGCCGAAAATCACCTTGTCCCCGGTGCCCGGAATCAACTCGGGCGTCCAGTTGGTCGAGACGGGGCCGCTCTGGTCGTCCCAGAGGTCCCCGATGAACCCGTCCCATTCGAAAGCCGTCGGCCTGGGCGTGAATTCGAACTGCACGATGGGAGCGGAGTTCAAGTTGTTCTGCAGGTTCGCGATCCCGGCGAAGAAGCCGGACCCGACAATTGTTTGAGCGTCCAGACCGGTGTTCGAGCCTTCCGTGTCAACCCGTCGACCAGATCCGCCGCTGATGCCGTTGTGCGCATACTCGAGCAGGAGCGGCCCGCCGGTGTACGTGTAGCCGAGTTGGAAGTCGATCGTCGGCCCAAAGGCATTCGGCGAGCCGCCCGCCGTCCAGTCATTGGCGCCGATGAACAGCGGGCCGTTCCGGACCGCCCCCACGTCGGCGCCCCAATTGTCGGAGAACGTCGTGCTGAGCGAACCCGGTACGTTCAGAGACTGGCCCAGAAGGATCTGGTAGTTGCTGAATGTCCTCGTGCCCAGCGACGAGTTGGCTGCATCATCGATTCGAAACGTCAGCCCCGTGATGACGTCTCCCATGGACAATCCTGTCAGTTCGCTTTCCCCGAAGACGACCTGGATCCGGTTGGCCTGAACGCCGAGCGCGGTTTCTTCATAGGCATTGCCTTCGACGAGCTCGAAATCCTCCGGAAGGACGATCAGATCGGCGTGCGCCGAACTGAAGGCGACAAGCGACAACAAGACGACAGCGTAAACATGATTCAATCGCATCAACTCTCCTTCCAAGTGCCCACGATATGATCACCGACGTTCTCTTTCAGATGGCGCGTGAAGAACACGGCCGCGAAGATGCGCCATGTTACCACGATCCCCTGCGCGATTCAATCATCTCGAACGATTCGAAATCCCGCTCAGGGCTTGCGAAGCGCTGTCTTCACGCCATCTACTTCGACCGGTACTTCTCCCCGGTCGCCAGTTCCCAGCCCGGGTGGTCGGCGCGGATCGGCAGGTCGCGGTACTCGCTGCGGCAGCGGTAGCACACCAGGCAGCGCCCGGCGAAGACGAAGATCGCCGTGTCGATCAGGGCCACCATGCCGAGCACGGTGAACGCCCACACCTGCTGCCGCGCCCCGAAGAGCACGAGCGCGATCACGGCGGCGAGCACGACGATCAGCAGGCCCGTGACCTGGGGAAAATCCTTGCGCACGAACAGCTCACCGCAGCCGCAGACCGGGCAGCGACGAAGGTGCCGCTCGTCGTCGATCGCCTGGTCCCAGTGCAGATAGACCTCGCGGTCGCCGCCGTCGACCGGCCGCACGAGGCTGGGCGGATCGTCGAGGTCGACCTCGGCGGAGAGGATTCGCTTGTGCTGAAAGTCCTTGATCTCGATGCGCACGGCTGTCGGGTCCCGTGTAGGTTCCGTGTAGGTTCCGTGTAGGTCCCAGGCAGGTTCCACGCAGGTTCCAGGTGTCGCCACGCGAAGATACCCTATTTCGCATCTTGGAAGCTTCCCGAGACCAGGAATCCGAAAACCGGCACCCGCTGCTCACCCGCGCGCAGATCCGGCTCGTCGATTGGCTGGCGATCGAGCAGATCGGCATCCCCGGCGTCGTGCTCATGGAGAACGCAGGCCGCGGCGCCGCCGAGCACATGCTGGCCTGGTGGCGCGGTCGCCGCGACGACGATGACGCCCTGCCGCGAACGCTGATCGCGTGCGGAGGCGGCAACAACGGCGGCGACGGGTTCGTGGTCGCGCGGCACCTGCATAACGCGGGCGCCGACGTGCACATCGTCCTGGCCCGCGACCCCGACCGCCTGGGGCCCGACGCCCGAGTGCACCTCGACTCCGTGCGGAACATGAAGATCCCCTGCACCGGCGCCTGGGCACCTCCGGACGTCGAACGGTTCAAGCGCATCGGCGCGGCCGACCGGTTCGACCTCGTCGTCGATGCGCTGCTCGGCACCGGGTTCGCCGGGGAGGTCCGGCCGCCGCTCGACCGCGTCATCCGTGCCTGCAACGCCCGGAGCCGTCTCGGCGCGGAGGTCGTCGCCCTCGACGTGCCGTCCGGCCTGGACTGCGACGACGGGACCGCCGCCGGCGCGACGATCGAGGCCGACCTGACGCTGACGTTCGTCGCGGCGAAGACCGGCTTCTCCCGCCCGGAGGCCCGGCGGTGGCTCGGCGAGGTGGCCGTGATCGGCATCGGGGCCCCGCCGTCACTGATCGACCAGGCCATCCAGGCGAGTTGACCCGTCCGGCCGTGTCATTACACTTACCGGGCTGCACCCCGACCCCTGACCAGCAAGAGTACGAGCCATGGCAGACAACATTCAGATCGGTACCCGCGTGCAGGTCACCGTGGTCAAGCGCCCCACGAACCAGGCGGCCGCCAAGACTATCGCACGCGTGCTCAGCAAGGACGAGACGGTGGCCGCCGAGTTGAAGCGGCACGAGAAAGTGCGCCGGGCGAACTTCCGCACGACCCCGCGCGGCGGCCGCCAGTTCGCACTCCAGTTGCAGCGCAAGTCACCGGTCCGCGGCGCGATCGGCGAGACGGGCACCGTCTTCGCCTCCGCCGACGTCATCAACGACCTCAACAGCGTCAGTCGATTCGTCGAGATCAGGAAGGCGGACCGTTAGGCTCTGTCTCAGAACTCTGCCGCGGGCCCAAGACCGGGCGAATCGTCCGTTGGCAAGGAGGCCGAAGCAGGCGATGTCGCTGTGCATCGTCGATGGAGGCCGACGCCGCCAACGGGCGATGCAGCCGGTCGACGCC
>NYZC01000086.1 GCA_002686995.1 Phycisphaeraceae bacterium
CCCGAAGTGCGTTCAGGCGCGTGCCGACTCCGGGCCGAGTACGGCCCGGCTCGGCAAGCGTCCGGGGATACGGAACAACGCAAACAGCAATCACCGGGGCTGACCCCGGGGCCGGTGCCGATTTCTGTCCCGCAACCCGAGTGCCGAGCAGGATTGGGCAAGACCCGTCGCAGGCCCGGTCTCGGGCGCGTCTTCTGAAGTCTGGTGACTTCAGCGACGACGCACGCCCTCGGGGTGCGCCGCGCTCACGCCTTCGAACGTCTCGGCCACGATGGCCTGGAAACGTTCGTAGCTGTAGCTCGCCGCCACGATGTCGCAGCCGCGCCGGCCCATGTCCGCGCGCAGGGCCGGATCGTTCAGCAGCTTCAGGCACCCGTCGGCCAGTTCCGTCTCGTTGCGCGCGACCCAGACCGATTCGCCGTGATGCAGCCGGTCCTCGTAACCGGCGAGCGCGTGGTCGGTGACCAGGACGGTCCGCGCGAAGGCCAGCGTCTCGAGCACCTTGATCTTCGAGCCGCCGCCCTCGAACAGCGGTACGACGGCGAACGCGCACTGACGGTAGCACGCGCGCAGGTCGTCGACGAAGCCGATGATCTCGACGCCGGGCTCCTTCTCCCATGCGGCGGCCTTTTCATCGCGGAGGCCCGAGCCGGCGATCTGGAATCGCGCCTCGGGGCAGGCGCCGTGCACCTTCGGCCAGACCGCCCGCAGGAAGTAGTCGACGCCCTCGTGATTGACGCGGTGCGTGAACGATCCGATGAACAGCACGCCCTTCGCGGCGTCGACCGGTTCGCACGCGACGTCGGCGGTCTGTCCGCCGGGAAACGGGATGTTGGGCAGGACGGAGACGGACGGGTGGTCGACGACCGCCCGGTCGGCCGGCTTGGCCAGCCAGACATGGGCACAGCGGCGCAGGTGATCGGGCACGATCCGCTCGAGCTGGCGAAGATGATGGCGGATGACGGCGCGCCGCCATCCGGACATCCCCGGGACGCGCAGTCGCGAGGCGTACACCTCGGTATCGAGATCATCGACGTCGAGCACGACCGGGACATAGCGCAGCGCGCCGGCGCGGGCCGTGGGTTGCAGGTATCGGCCGATGATCGCGTCGTAGCGGACCCGGCCGAGCTGGCGGGCGATCCAGCCGCCGACTTCCCGGTCGGGGGCCCAGGCGCGGCTCTGGCGTCCAAGGTTGTGCGCCGCGCGATCGATCCACTTCGGCGCGACCGGGCGAATCCAGCGCCACGGCGCCTCCTCGCCGCGAAAACGCGGCACGACCACCTCGACGCGGCCCAGCGTCTCCCGCCAGGGCTGCAGATCCGTTTCGGTGACGCTGCGGCTCATGAGCAGCGTGTCGACGTCGCCGACCGACGCGGCGGCCTTCAGGATCAGGTGAGTCCGCTGCCGGTCGCCCGAGGTGGGCGGAAACGCGGACCGGCTCGTCACGAACAGGAAACGGGGCATGAAGACTCGGGAAAGACGGCAATCGTAACGCCTCGAACGGCGTCGGGGGCGAGTCGAACCTGGCGAACCGCGTGGCGTCAGCCCGCGGGTTTGCGGCCAGCGGCGCGCCATGCGCCATAGGCCTCACTGTTGGTCCGTGCGCGGTCCACCCGCCAGGCATAGGTGGTCTGACACGGTCCCCGGGACGGGCAGTCGGAATCACGCCGCCCACTGGTTCAGGTCGTGCTCGAGCAGGATGCGGTTGATCCGGTCGATCTGCTCCGAGGACAGGTGCCGGCGCCACTTGTCGATTTCCTGGCTGGCGCTGCGGCGCGTCTTGTAGCCTTCGCCTGGCTGATCGTGCTGCGCGATGGCGTTCTCGACGTCCTCGTCCCAGGTCAGTCCAAGCTGTTCGTAGACGGCGCGGAACTGCTCGAGCGGATTCGTGCAGAGCTGCTCGTGCGTCACGCGCCCCAGCTCGGGCCGGCGCTGCGCAACGTCCTCGAGGTGTTGGTACATCTTGCTGACCTGCAGCGCCATGACGTCGATCGACCGGTCGTCGCCTTCGGGTGCGTCGCGGAGGTGTCGCCGCTCGGCCTCGGAAAGGTGGCGATGGAGGCTGCCGAGCCGGCACCCGTCCGCCATGCGCATGCGCCGCATGCTCGCGATGATGCCGTGGGGGCTGCGCATCACGATCATCACCTTGCTGAACGGGACGTGCTCGACGAGCCACTCCAGGGCGAACACCGCGTGCACCGACTTGATGAGCCGGACCGGGGCGTCGTTCTCTGCGGCGGCGGCCGTGCGCGATGCGAGGAAGCGCGCGAACAGGCGGGCGCCGGGCGACGGCGCCAGCGTGTCCAGGTGCGTGAACAGCGCCTCCTTGCGCCGCACTTGTGCGTCGCGGTCGGCGGCGAAGACGTCCATCAGGTTCAGGATCGTGCTGCGCTGCAGGTTGCGGGCGTGACGGCCCACGCACGCGTACTGCCAGAGCGCTTCGTACTGAGGGTCGTCGCTGTCTCGGTCGAGCGTCGGGAACCGGGGCAGGTGGCCCTTCAGGATCACGGCGGTGAGGCTGTTGATCTCGTTGTCCGGCTCGAAGACGGCCTCGGCGCCGGGGGCCCGCGCCAGCACGTCGCAGATCCAGCTGGTACCGGACCGGGGGGCCCCGATCAGCAGGATGCGCTCGCTCATGACGTCCCCATCGTAGCTTCGTCCAGCACGCTGATGTCGACGAGCCGCTCGCGCACGCGCTGCTGCTCCGGCGGCGACAGCAGGTCGGCGAACTTGCTCGCCCGGTCCCGCTCGATCCCGTCACCCACCTGCGCCTTCCACGCCTCGTCCGACTGCACGATCGACGAGACGGATTCGCGGCGGCGATCGAGCAGATCGGGCGTGAACGTGATTTGCAGGAAATCGCACAGGTCGCGAAGCACCGTCTCGGGGCGCTCGACGAGCGACGCGTAGCGGACCACGCGGTGGTTCGGCCGGTCCGCGTGCCGCATCGTGCTCCGAACCGCGCGGTTCCACGTGTCGATGCACTTGTCCAGGTCGCTGTGCGCGGGCCACTGGTCGGGGTACCTTCGGCCGACGTCGTACAGCGAGGCGATGACGTCGGCGCCGGGGCGCACGATGTGGATGAACCGCGGCGCGCGGACCCAGCGCTCGATCGTCTCGACGTGGTTCACGTGGTCCGGGGTTTTCTCGATCCAGATCGGGGTCCCGTTGTCGCGCGCGACGCGGTCGAGCATGGCGAGGAAGCGCCGGGCCCATGCGCCGCGCGGCCACGGCCGGCGCGGCAGCCGGTCGCGCCACTGCGGATGGCCGATCTCCTCCAGGAAGCGCTCGACGCGCGGCAGCAGCATCTTGCTGGTCAGCCCCGTGACCGTCAGGCGTCGGTTGTGCGGGTAGAGGTGCAGGAAGAAGTGACTCTCGGGAAACGACGTGATCTGCTGGTGCGCCGCCAGCATCGACTGCAGCAGCGTGGTGCCCGATCGTGGACACCCCACGATGAAGACGCGTGCCTTGATGGAGTCGGTCATGTTGGGGCGAATCGTAGCGTCTTGTGGGGCTGAACGAGGCCGGATGCGGGCCGCGCGCAATGTCGCCTCCGTCTCGCTCACTTCCGCGTTTTGCAAGTGCGTCGTCCGGCTCAGATCGGGCGCAGGACCGAGTCGTTGCCCGGTCCGCCGCCGCCGATGCCCTCGGCGGGATCGTCGACGTCGGGCTGGACGAGGTTGATCAGGGTGTGCGCGGCGACGCCGAACTCCTCGCCGCCGTTGTCGTTGCGCACGTCGAAGAGGCGCAGCTGCCGGATTTCCCAGGCCGCGATGCTGGAGTTGACGACCGCGAACGGCTCGCCGCGGACGCCGACGACCGAGACGCGGTCGATGCGCGCCCGGTCCGGCTTGAAGTCGAGGAACGTCCGGGGCAGGCCGCGCTCGAACTCGTCGACCACGCCCGCGAGGATTTCGCTGTCGATCATGCCGCCGATCGTCGTGCCCGTCAGGTGACCGTCGGTGCGGATCTGGCTCTCCCTCATGAAGCCCTTGATACGCAGGGTCGCGTTGACGCGAAGGTTCGGCAGCTCGGCCACCGCCGGCGTCGCGAAGATGATCTGGGAGCGCACGACATCCTGGTGGAACGTCGCGCGGCGCAGGAACCCGAAGAAGGCGTTCGTCACGAACACCGCGATCGTCGAGTCCTCGACGTTGCCGCGGAAGTCGAGGTTGAGCGTCTCGCCGCCGAGATTCCATTCGGCTTCGCGCAGGGTGCCGCCGATACGGGCCCGGTGAAGCGTGGAGCGGCCGCGGAGGATCGGGCCCGACAGGAACAGGTCCGCCTCCATGTCGTTTTTCACGTCGAGCGACTCGATCGACGGCGCCTGGATGAAGTCGAGGATCTCGTCGACGTCCTCCCAGTTGTTCACCTTGACCTGCTTCAGCCGCATCAGGGAGTTGAGCTGCAGGTCGGTGACCTGGTCGGCCCGGACCTTCATCGACTTGCGAATGTCGAAGTGGCGACCGACGTCGATGATGGCGTCGACGATGTCGTCGAAATGCACCGACAGGACCGAGCGCGTCGACGACAGCTCGCCCACGAGGTCGACCTTCGGCGCCGAGATCCGGCGGAGGAACCCGCTGATGACGATGTCGCCGATCGTGGTCGTGTCGTCGCGCGTCGTGATCCGCAGGGCCGACCGCGGCTCGGTTTCGCGAATCTCGAGACGGGTCAGGCGACCGTCGGGGCCGTGCTCGATCACCATGAAGCCGGGGCCGCTCAGCGCCACCGTGACCTTCTCGCCGTTCTCGTTGAGGTAGACGTGGCGTCTCGGGACCACCATCCGCGACTCGAGCGCGTCGAGGCCGAGCACCCCGACCTGTCCGCCGCTCCGGAATGGCAGCAGGATCGCGTCGTCCGTGACGAGCGGATCCTGGCCGCGCGTGGCGTCGAAATCGCGGTCGATGAACATCCGCTCGGGGTCGGTGATGTCGACGAACCGGAAGCCGTTGTCGTTGTTGACGATCGCGGTGTTGCCCGTGATCGTGAAGCGCTGCGGGGTCTCGCCGATGAAGATCTCGTTGATGAAGCGCGGGTTACCGCTGCTGCGCACGTTGAAGAGCACGAACCGGTCGCGGTTGTCGTCGATGACGTACAGCACGCCGTCGCTCACTTCGATCTCGCGCGGGGTGCCGTCCCGGTAGACGGTGCGCAGGTGACGCAGGTTGGTCGGATCGGAAACGTCGACGACTTCGACGCCACCCTTCGAGCGCGCGTCGCCGACGTAGAGGTGCCGGCCGTTCAGGGCCAGGCCGAAGGTGGTGCCCAGGGCGGCGTTGTCCAGCTCGCCGAGCATCACCGGGCTGGTCAGGTCGGTCACGTCGTACGCGGTCAGGCCGGCGCTGCCCTGCGCGACGTACATCAGCGATCCTTCGATCAGCATGTTGCGCGACTCGTTCTCCGTCTCCAGCGTCGTGACGCGGGTGATCGCGGCGGGGTCGGTCACGTCGAGGATCACGGTGCCGTCGCCTCTCGCCGCGATCACGACGTGGTCGCCCATCGGCACGACCCGGTGCGCCTCGATTTCGTCGAACGTGCCGAGCAGCACCGGCGCCAGCGGATCGGTCGCGTCGTAGACCTTCAGCCCCGCGGCCCCGTTGGCGATGTAGAGCCGGGCGCCCTCGATGGCCGAGTGCGTGGCGTTGTCGCCGGGCTCCTGCTCGAAGACACCGGCGCCGGTGATGACGTTGACGACCTGCCGCGATTCGGCCGGGCTGGCCGGGTGATCCTCGGAGGCCGTGATCGTGACGGTCGCGAGGTGGAAGTTGCGGTCCACCGGGGTGAACGTCAGCTCGAGGGTGTCGGGGTCGACCTCGACGAAGATGCCGGGGTCGCTGGAGGTCGCGGTCACCGCGAGCGGCAGATCGCTGTCGTCGGTGATCACGGCGGCGAGCGTCGTGGGCTGATCCAGCGCGATCGGGAGCGAGTCGGGCACGTCGATGACGGGCCGGTCCCCGAAGCTGTTCACGGTGAAGATCGAGGTGGTCGGCGTCAGCCCGTCGAAGCCCGTCTCGACCGCGGAGATCGTCGCGTCGAAGAAGAACTGGTCGTCGCCGGGCAGCTCGATCGACACCTCGAAGGTGTCCGGATCGACGGTCGCGTCCACCGGCTGGTCGCCGACGTCGATCGTCACGTCCAGGGGCGCGCCGCTGTCGTCGGTGATGGCCGCGAAGAAGCTGATCGTCTCGCCGGGCTGGCCGCGCTGCTCGCCGGGATCCTCGATCTCGGGTCGGTCGCCGAGCGTCGAGACGGACACCGTCTGCATGCCCGGCTCGAGGTCCAGGTCGGCGATGGCCGACTCGATCGCGGTGACGGACACGTCGAAGAGCACGTGCTCGTCGTCCAGCAGCTCGACGGTGGCGACGTGGCTCGCGTCGTTGACCTCGAACGCGCGCGACACGTCCTGGTTGGGGCCGTAGGACACGACGTCGAAGTCGCGGAAGTCGATTGCCTCGTCGGGCGTGTCGTCGTACAGCATCACGTTGCTGAACACGCTCTCGGCGGTGGGGTCGTCGACGTCGTGCTCGTTGCCGAAGGTCATGAAGTTGAACGAGCCGGTGAAGAAGTCGCCGACCCGAATCGTGTAGTGCTTCACGGCGGGGGCGGTGTCGGCGTAGTCGCGGAAGTCCTGGTTGCCCTCGCCGGTCTCGTTGCCGACCTCGGTGCCGTAGAGCTCGAAGCGGATCTCGAACACCGGCTGGAGGCCGTTGTGCACGGCGTTGACGTCGAAGCCGATGCTGTGCAGGTCGCCCTCGGCCGCGCTGGAGAAGTCGAACTCGAGCACCGTGGCCGGCCTGATCTGGTAGGGCATCTCGATCGCCCGCCACGTGTTGCCCGTGAGGGTGGGCGTCGAGCCGGCGTCGAGGTTCTCCTCGACCGAGATGTTGACGTTCGGCTGCTCGGTGGTGATCGCGACGTCCAACGGCTGGTCCTGGTCGTCGGTGACGGTGACGTCGAACGTCTCGGTACCGCCCGGTTCGAGATCGATCGTTGCGGGCGCCTCGATCGTGGGCCGTGCGCCGAGCTGGACGATGTTGATGGTGCTCACGACCTGTCGGCCCGTGGGATCCTCGAGGGTGATGGTGAGCTCGGCCCGGCCGTCGAAGTCCTCGTTCGCCGTCAGGGTCATGCTGCCGTCCTGACCGCCTGAGAAGATCTCGATGCGCTCGACGAGCGGCGTGTCGATCGGCCGGTCGCTCGCATCGCGCTCGCGGCTGATCACGTCGTCGAAGACCTCCTGGCCGGAGGTCATCTGCCCGATGATCGCGAAGGTGTCGTCCAGGAAGGTCGTCGGGACGGCGGTGTGGAAGTACTGGCTGTCGCTGGTGCTGGGGTCGCTGCCGCGGTTGGCGTACGCGAGGACGCCGGGGGCGGCGAAGTTCAGGACGTCGGGGTCGACCTGTCCGTCGAACGTGCCCAGGGGGCTGCTGCCGGTGCCGTCGCCGTTCTGGGCGTCGCCCGACTGGATGACGAAGTCGGGCACCACGCGGTGGATCGGGACGAGCGTCCAGAACGGGTCGGCGTCGGGGTCGACGTCGCCGTCCTCGTCGAAGCCGGTCGTCGAGAGGGTCACGAAGCGCTCGACGTTGTCGGGCATCCGGCCGCCGAACAGCTCGTAGACGATCTCGCCGATCGGCGTGGTCTCGTCCTCCTCGACGAAGATCATGCGGGCGAAGTCATTGCCCTGGGGCACGAAGACGTCGAGGTTCGGATCGTCGCTCTCGACGGTCAGGATCAGGTCGTCGTCGTCCGCGTCGAAGCCGTCGATGCCGACCGTGTAGCGCCGCGTGTCGTCGGGCAGTTCGATGTCGACGGGGGCGGTGGCGAACGTCGGGGCGGTCGTGAGGTGCAGGCGCGGCTCGAGCGTCTCGA
>NYZC01000087.1 GCA_002686995.1 Phycisphaeraceae bacterium
AGGCCGCCGGATCGTGCTCAAGATCCCCGTCAACCGCGCTTCCGGCCCCTGGGGTCTTGTCGTGACTAATCTGCTCGACGGCCGCCGCTTCCACCGCAAGATCGTCGTGAACTCGGCGCGACGTCCGGCACTTCGGCTCGTCGAGGCCGACGTTTCCGAAGTCGTGGTCCACGAGGCCGACCGCATCCGCGCGTTCCTGACCAGGGGCGGATACACCGTCGCGCTGGATCCCGATCAGCCGCTCGCCACTGCGATCAGGAAGCTGTCCGCTTCCCTGGAAGCGCCGCTCAAGTCGGTGCGCGAGGTCATCACCGATCAGCACGGGTGGCTCGTGTACCGAACCGACATGCCGACCTGGCCCCGCGCACGGTGCGAGCAACCGTTGCTGCTGGCCGGCACCCGTGTCGGAAACCCGTTGATCGAACAGCTACTCGCCACAGGCAGCACGCTCGCGGACCTCAGTCCGAACGATCCCGGCCACGGAAAGGGCAGGATCCTCTGGGTCCCGGGCGCACTCGACGGCGGTCACGACGTCGTGCTCGCACTCGCGGCCGACGGTGAAGGTCTGGACGCGGTGGCACGCAAGCTGACGGAGCTGCGAAGGTCGGGCCAGGTCACCGAGGCGGAATCGCTGCACCGGATCCGCCGGGCATTCGTGCCCCAGGACGTGCGCAGCATTCGTATGCGCGGCGACGGTGCGCGAGCGAATTGGTTTGCCGAGGGTTTGCCCGCGGCAGGATCCGCCCGGGCGCAGATCCTTACGGCCGACGCGGAGCGCGAGCGGCGCTGGCACGCGCGGAGCGGCGTCTGCACCTATGCCCTGTCCTCCTCGGCCGACGGCAGACGTTTTGTCGTCTCGGCCGATTCATGGGATCGCAATCTCTTCCTGTTCGACGATTCCGATGTCGTGCGTTCGGTGGCTGCCGGCACGCCGTTCATCCACCAGGCGGGGATCGGGCCGGACGGCACCATCGTGGCCGCCGAGTCCATGAGGCCCGCCGCCGTCGTCGCCTACGGTCCCGACAATCGCGAGCGGTGGGCGCTGAACGTGGCGTATGACGACCGATACTACGGGAACACCAAGGGGAACGCCGAGCCGGATTACTTGGCGCTGAGCCCCGATCGCACCGTCGTGTATCTCGTCGATCGCGACCTCGTGCTTCACGCCCGTGAGCTGGCCAGCGGCAAGGACCTCTGGACGACGCCGCTTGCCGATCCCGATCCGGAAGCGCACCACCGCTGGGTCCCCGCCATGACGATCAGTGGCGACGGGGCGATTCTGGTGCTCTCGGTCCACGCCTACGGATTCGGCAAGATCAACGCGAATCCGTCGCCCGACGTCGTCTCCGACGTACTCGAGCGCGTGGAGCCGCGGATCGTGCGCGTGCGGGCCGCCGACGGGAAGATTGAATGGGATCGTCGCGTGCCGTCGCGAGGGCCGCGCCCCTACGGACAGGCCACCGTGCCGACCCAGGACGGACGGCGTCTCGCCGTTGACCATCAGGGTGACCGCATCGCGCTCTGTGACATGGCCGGCAACCTGCGGATCTGGGACGCGACGGGCCGTGAGGTGCGCACGCTGCCGCGCGATCTCTACACGGACGGCAGCGTCTTCGATCTCGAGCTGACCCCGGACGGCCGCTTCCTCGCGGCCTGCCCGCTCGAGTACCACCAGTACTCCTCACACGGGGTCGGATCGGCCGTGAATCGACTTTACCTGTTCGATCTGGCGGCCGAGCGCCACTGGGAGTTCGATCCCGACGAGCAGATCAGCGATGCGATCTTCGATCGCGAAGGGAGCCGGCTGCTCTGGTCGGCCTGGGACGGCAAGGTCCGCGCATGGGATCTGTATGGCGCCCAATTGAAGTGGAAGGCCGACGTGGGAAGCGGGTGTCAATTGCTCGCGCTCGCCGACGGTCGCACGGCGGCCGCCACGTACTACGGGAACGTCATCGCATTGCGGCCTGACGGCCGCACGGCGTGGCAGTCCGACGTGACGCCCTTGTGCTATCCCCAGCCGCGCTACGAGCCCGCCTTCGAGCGCGGTTCCGACGCGACGCTTCGCGGCGCCGAGTTGGGTCGCCGGCTCGCCGATGCGGAACCGATGGCAAGCCCCACGGGCCATCTCGTATGGCGGCCTGCCGACGCGGCGGCAGGGCTGTCCCTGCCCGTCACCATCGATGTCGCCGGCCGCTGCCGGTTGGGACTCGCGATCGAGCAATATGGCAAGGCCGACGTCCACGTCGGTATCGGCGACGCCACGCTCACGACCCTCCGGGGTCGTGGATCGTGGCCCTCTCCGAACCTGCAACACGTCTTGCTGCCGGCGGTGCCACTGCCGGCGGGTCAGACCCGGATGCGGATCTGGTCGGCGCCGGGGGACGCCGGCAGCGTGCCTTTCGGCCTGCGGGCGCTCGACCCGCCCGCGGGCGTGGGAAACCCGGTGACGGCCTGGGAGGTCATCGGGCCCTTTCCGGCCCGCCATCCCATGGCGCCCCTCGAGCCCGACACCGCGGCGCTGCGCGGCGTGGACGATCGCCAGCTTGCATGGAAGGCGCACAGGACCAACGACGGGTACGTGGACTTACTCATGCTCGCCACGCCACCCCATGCCGAGATCTGTGCGTACGCCCGCACGGTCATCCACAGCCCCCGTTCGCGTAAGGCGCGCATCTGGCTGGGACATAATCTCAACATGACCATCTGGCAAAATGGCAAAGCCATCTACCGGTCAGATCGTGTCTATTGGTGGGCGCCCGATGCGACCTCCGTGGATACGGTGCTTGCCACAGGAGAGAATAGGTTTCTCGTCTGTGTCGATCAGGGCGCCAAGTCCACGGGCGATTACGGATTCTGGTTCTCGATCAGTGATCCTGGAGATCTCGGGTACGGGAAGGAGGCGCGGGTGCGTCATGATCTGCCGGCAGGCCGGCTCGTCCCCGGCGGACCAGACCTTCACTGTCGTCTCGAATCGTTCGGCGTACTCGGGATTCGTCGCCCACGGCCGATCCGGCTCCTCGTCAAGGAACCGATCCAGCAGGGCTTCCACGTCGCGCAGTTCTTCGCCGGTGAAGAATTCCGGTAGCACGACGATCCCATCCGCATCGAACTTTTCCTGCAGCTCCGCCAGCAAAGGCGCGTTCATGGTTGCCATTTCCGCATAACTCGTATACTCCCGCCCATGATGAAAGTCGAGCGTCTCGGTCAGCCCGTCCGCGGTCGCACCTTCCTCACTGGATTCCCGGGAAAGTCAGGCGCCGTCATCGGACCAAGCTGCTCCGGCGAAGGGTTCAGCGCCTACTGTCAATACCGCGATCACATCGTCAAGCGGGATCCGTGGACGGTCTTCGAGATCGATCTGCAGACGCGGGCCGTCACGGCGTACCACGGTCAGTTGTGTGACGCCTGGTGGATGTATGCCATGCCGGACGGATGCATCTACACATGCACGGAGGACTACTCGGACCCGATCCATCCCAAGGGAAGTCTGGCCCGCGTCAACACGCGAAAGGGAGCCCTGGAGATCTTCGAACCGGAAACGCCGGAGAGCTGGCTGTACTGCGCGACGTGGGGTCCCGACGACGCGATCTACATCGGGGGTTGGCGCAAGCACCACCTGCTGCGCTTCGACCCGGTTTCCGGGAAGTTCACCGACTACGGTCGGCAGGGCCCCGAATGCGAGGGCGGCATCTACCACGTCGCCTGCGACGGGCGGTACGTCTATGCCACCATGGGGTACGCGCCGTTCTACGTCACGGCCCTCGATCTGCAGACCGGTGAGAGCGAGGTGTTGTTCGAAATCGCCTATCCCGGGCGACTCGAGCTCGAACCGCGGCGCAGCGGCGTGTTCGCGCGCAAGAGCGGCCCGGATCCGCAGCGCGATCAACCGTGCGCGCTGAAAGACAGGCAGCTCCACGACGTCGACCACATTCCTCCCGATGTTCCCACCTATCTCAACACGCTTGGCGATCACCCGAAGCCGATGATCATCGCCAACTCGCCGCTTTGTCGTGCGGACGGCACGGCCACGCTCTGGTTCAGACACCACGAGGCGGACTTCGAATCGATCACATTCGAAGCCGGCACCAGCCCGAGCTATCTTTTCCGCATCGGCACGTTCGGTGACGGCAAGGTAGTCGGCGCCTCGGAGGATCCCTACAACCTGTTTCAGTACGACCCGGCTACCGGTCAGTTCGAGGTGCTGGGCCCGTCACCGAACAACACGCACGTCTACGCGTTTGAGGGCTGGCACGACCGGTGCTTCTTCGTCGGCTATTCGGGGGCCCCGGTCGTCGAGTGGGATCCGGCGCAGCCGTGGAACATCCAACCGGCCGATCCGCAGCACCCGGACGGCAAGAGCTGGCGCGACCCGGACGCCAACCCGCGACTGGTCGGAGAATTGGAAGAGCAGCACCGCGCCTACGACGTCGCGCGCGCGGCCGATGAGAAACTATACGTCGGTTGCTCGGCGAACCTTCGCTACTGGAACACCGGCGGGTTGCTTGGCTGTTTCGACCCGTCGACGAACGCCTGCACCGGCTACCGCGAACCTTTCGAATTGCACCGTATCACGCAAACATGCCCCGCCGTGAACCGCCGTTATGTCGTGTGCAGCGGCGTCCGCTGGGGCCACGAGATCGAACAGGACACGATGCTCTTCGTGTTCGATACCCGGGCACGGCAGTTCACGGCGTCCACTTCGATTCTGGGCGGATCGCGCGACGAGAGCGCCCTGGTCGAATGGCAGCCCGGCCGGCTGGTTGGATACGTGCATGATCCGGCGTCCGGCGAGTTCGTGTTCTACCGGTACGAGCTTCGATCGAGCGAGCTCGTCCACGGTCTTCGGCTTCAGGCTCGCCTGCATGGCAAGCTCCTGCCGCTGCCCGATGGGCAAGTAGGCTTCCTCGATGAAGACCGCTTCTGCGCGCTCGATCCAGAACGATGGACGACTCGAATCGTCGGCCGGCTCGACGCCGCGCCGCGGGACTGGATGATCCTCGACGGCACGGTCTACATCGCCCTCGACACATGGCTGACCACGGTTCGATGGTGACCGCGTGTCGTCGGCGCTGAGAACGTTTTCGTGTCGCGACCGACCGAACCGAACGCCGCGGAGCCGCACCGGAAAGGAACCACGAATCCCGCCGCGAATGTTGGCGAACCGCGCGGCGTAAGCCCGCGGGTCGAATGCCATAACAGCGTCATTCAGCCGATGCGGTTGACAAGCGCCGAATGATCCGTTCGTGACAGGACGGGCTCACGTCTGCCACCCGCGGGCTTACGCCGCGCGGTTCGCCGACGACCAGTGCGCGAGCTGCGGTCGAACGAAGCGGCGACGGAAGAGCCTAACCAGTCGCACGCGCTGCGATGTGACCGATGTCGATCAGGTACAGCTGTCGCCCGTTCCCTCCGTGCGCGGAGTCGACGACGACGTAACGGCCGTCGAGGCTGAAGCGCGGGTGGGTGTCGCAGCGCCACTCGTCGTCTCCGTATGCTTCGGGCGCGAAGAAGCTTCCGAGATTCACCTTCCGATTCGAGGCGACGTGATAGAGATAGACGTTCTGATTGCGATCCTGGTCCGGGTACGTGTCGTTGAGAATCCACTCGTGGCCTGGCAGGCAGGAGCAGTGCCCGTTGTCCATAACGCCCTTGCCGATCGGTTCGACCTCGCTGCTCCCATCCGTGTAGAGGTACATGCAGTGGTCGTGCGACGGATGCCAGGACCAGGCAAGAATGTGCCGTGGATCCCGCCAGATAAAATGGGACATGCGCCCGTAATCATGCACCACGCGGATGTCCTGACCATCGGGTGACGCGGTCAGCATCCGCGTCAGGAAGTCCCGCTCACCGAACGGCCAGCGGTCGAGAAAGATGAAGCGCGATCCGTCAGGGTTGAACAGCAGGTGGTTGAACCAGTGCTTGGCGCCTTTGACGTCGGCGTGGGCGCAGGGCAACGCCGCGACGTCGGCCAGCGATACGATAAGCTCCTGCTTTGCCGTCTCGAGGTCGAGACGAAAGATGCCCGAATCCTTCGGCGCCAACTCATCCCGGTTCTGGTCGGCCACGCCGGCGTATCCGTAGCCCGGCCGCACATCGTTGATGCGACCGAAGTCGACACCGACCGCGGTGCGGCCGTCGGGGCTCAGGGTGTAGATCGGAAAGGGGAGCGTTCTTGTTCGTCGCGTCTTCACGTCGAGGATACGGCAGACGAATCGATCCTTTTCGCGGTCGTTCCAGATCACCTGCGTCTTCGTGCCGGGCCGCCACTGGAGCATGCATCCCTGCTGCCAGCACCAGGCGCGGCTCTCGCCGAGACCGATCCATCGATCGTCCTCCTGCAGATCGACCATCCCGATCCGAATCACGTCGTCAGGCGTCGGTGAACGATGCTCGAAATCGACCTCCATCGCGAGCACGTAGCGGGATGTCGGGTCGAACTCGAGCTTGTCGTAGTATCCGAACCAGTGATATTTCGGGCCGCGGGTGATCGCGCGGACCGGCGCTGACTCGTCGATGCAGTTCAATGCGGAATCCCCAACTGGTGCATCCGCTTGTGCAGTGCGGCGATGCCCTCGTGGAACGGGCGCTCGAGATATGCGAGGTGGTCGTCCTCGCCATGGTGGTGCGTCGTATGCTCGGGCGACGAATGCGGGGCCGTGTGGCGCACGTAGTCGATCCCTCCTTCGAGAAGCGTGAGCATGTACTGCGCCGCCGATTCGTCGAACATCCACCACTGGCCGCCGACCGCGACGTAGATCGGTGAGCTGTGCGCGAAGATCCCGCGGCGCCAGCCATCGTGGTGGTGGACGACGTCGTGATAACCCGGTCCGCCGCAGCGCGCACAGATCCATGAATGCTTCGAGATCTTCACGGGTTCGTCCAGGTCGAGACGCCGCGCCCCTCCGGGCCGCTCGACCGAGGCCGCCACCTCGCCGTTGACCACGAGCTGCAGGGTGTGGATGGGCAGGACCGACTCGGCCGTGACCTTCGC
>NYZC01000088.1 GCA_002686995.1 Phycisphaeraceae bacterium
CTGCCGCCGCCCGCCGTCTCGTCGATCGTGTCGACGCCCCATGCGTCCGCGAAGCTGAAGACGTCGTCGTCGTCGCCGCCGTTGAGCGTGTCGTTGCCGCCGAGGCCGTTAAGCGTGTCGGCGCCCGCACCGCCGCGGAGCACGTTGTCGTTCGCGTCGCCGGTCAGGGCGTCGGCGTCGCTGCCGCCGGTCACGTTCTCGATGTCGCTGATGCCGCCGAGCACGCCGGTTGCGGTGCCCGCGTTCAGGTCGACCGTCACGGCCGTCGTGTAGGCGTTGTAGTCGAGCGTATCGAGGCCCGGCAGGCTGCCGCCGTCGATGGCGCCGCTCATCACCACGCCGTCGGAGAAGACGAACGTGTCGCCGGTGGTCGCGCCGGTGAGGTTCTCGACGTTGCTGAAGCCCGCCACGACGCCCGGCGCGTTGCCGCCGTCATTGGTGGTCAGGTTCCACGTGACCGCCGCCGCGTCCGGACCGAGGATGGTGTCGGAGCCCGCGCCGCCGTCGACGTTGCCCGAGAGGTTGCCGGCGAGGCCGAAGTCGAACGTGTCCTGGTCGCCGCCACCGGTCAGGTTCTCGATGTTGCTGAACGCGCCGACGACTCCGGGCACGTCGCCCTGGTCGGGCACGAGGATGTTCCAGGTCGTCACGGCCGAGGGGCCGATGATGGCATCGGCGCCCGCGCCGCCCACGACGCCACCGGCGATGCTGCCGCCGCCGCTGAAGTCGAAGGTGTCCGTGGCGTTGCCGCCGGTGAGATTCTCGATGTTGGAGAAGCCGCCGAGTAGGGCGGGCACGCTGCCGGTGCCGGCGCCGGTGACGTTCCACGTCGTCAGCGCGTCGGGACCGAGGATCGCGTCCGAGCCGGCGCCGCCGTCGGCGGTGCCGCTGAGGCTGCCGCCCGCGCCGAGCGTGAACGTGTCCTGGTCGGTGCCGCCGGTGAGATTCTCGATGTTGCTGAAAGCGGTGGCGCCGGCCGTGCCCGCGTCGGGGCCGGTCAGGGTCCACGCCTGCGCCGCGTTCGGGCCGATCAGGATGTCGGCGCCCGCGCCGCCGTCGATCGCGCCGGGGACGCCGCTGCCGCCGACGCTGAGATCGAACGTGTCCGCGTCGCTGCCGCCGGTAAGGTTCTGCACGTCCGCAAAGCTCGTCACGGCGCCGGCCACGCTGCCGGTATCGACGCCGACCAGGCTCCAGTTCGTCACGGCGGCCGGTCCGATCAGCACGTCGTCGTCGTTGCCGCCGTCGTACGTGCCGCCGATGCTGCCGCCGAGCGTCAGGTCGACCGTGTCGATCCCGTCACCGCCGGAGATGTTTCCGGTGATCTGTCCGCCGACCTGGAAGATGAAGTCGTCGGTCAGGGCGCCGCCGACGAGGTTGGGCGTGTCGCTGAAGTTGACGCCGTTCAGCGTGCCGCTGTTCAGGCCGTCGATGATCCACGTGTTGGCCGCGTCGGCGGCCACGACGGTCATGCCGCCGATGCTGCCGACCAGGTTCTCGACGTTCTGCTCGGTGTGGGTCGCCACGTTGGTCGGGTCGACGTCGTCGGTGACGACGATGCTGCCGATGACCGCGGTGACGGGGTTGACGACCATGGAGAAGTCCATCGTGTCGTCGCCCTCGCCGACCAGCTCGATCACGTCGTCGAGATCCCAGCCGTCGCTGAACTTGTAGACGTCGTCGCCGGTGTTGCCGTGCATGGTGTCATCGCCCAGCCCGCCGTCGATCGTGTCGTTGCCGCCACCGGCCATGATCAGGTTGTTCGCGTCGTTGGCGACGATGTCGTCGTTGCCCGTGCCGGTCAGCACGTTCTCGAACGACTCTGGCGTCGGGGAGGTCACGGAAGGCCCGGAGCTGAACGTGGCGATGGTGCCCGCCGCCGATAGGTCCACGACGAGATCGTCCGTCGCCGTGCTGAAGTCGAGCGTGTCGGTGTCGCCCGCCGCGGTCTCGACCACCTCGTCGACGTCGGTCGGGTCATGGGCCTCGATCACGTACTGGTCGTCGCCGGAATCGCCCGCGAGTGTGTCCGATCCGGGACCGCCGTTGAGCCAGTTGTCGGCCGCGTTGCCGGTGATGTCGTCATCGCCGTCGCCGCCCAGGACCTGCTCGATGTAGTCGCGGTTCGCCACGACGTCGACGAACACCTCCTGCGTCGCGGTGCCATTGGTGTACTCGGCGATCTTGATCACCGGCACGAATCCGCCGGCCATGTCGACGGTGACGGGCTCGGTGTCCGGCAGGGCGCTGAAGTCGAGGCGGTCGAAGATGCCTTCGTCCGTGCGCTCGTTCGTACCTTCGCCTTCCAGCTCGATCACCGTGTCCATCCAGTCGTTGCCCGCGGTCGTGGAGGCGGGCTCGAAGAAGTACGTGTCATTGCGGAGCTGGCCGGCCATCGTGTCGTTGCCTTCCTCGCCGTACAGGAAGTCGTCGTGGCCGATGCTGATGATGCACGGGTTGGTCAGCAGGTTGTCGCCGAACACGCGATCGTTGCCGAGCGAACCGAAGATCGAGTCCTGGCCGTCGGGAACCGGCTCGAGGTCGTAGTTGAGGAAGTCGAGGCCGCTGGCGGTCTGGCCGCTCACGACCGTGACCTGATGGCCGCCCAGCAGGGCGTTCTCGGGATCGGGGTAGCTCTGCACGAACCCTTCGTCCAGCACCTCGCGCACGATGTACTGGCCGGGCGCGACCGTGAAGCTGTATTGACCGTTCGCGTCGGTGACGGTGGTCGGCTCGAGCGGCTGGAACGTGATGAGGTCCAGGTCGAGCATGTTGTTGTTGTTCAGGTCGAGGTAGATGGTCACGCCCTCGCGCGGCGTGTCCAGGGCCTCGGGCGGGTACACGCCGTCGCAGTCGTGGTCGTCGTACTTCGTGCCTTCGAGCGTCGCGGGCGAGAAGTTCCCGAAGTCGATGTCGTGGACGCTGTCGCCCGGCTCGATGTCGATCGTGTGCGGCGCGCCGTCGGCGGGGAAGCTCTGGCCGAAGCCGGCGGGCAGCACCTCGTGCACGTCGTAGGTGCCGGCAGGCAGCGACACGGTGAGCCAGTAGTGGCCGGTCTCGTCCGGCTGGGTCGACGGGTTGTCCTGCATCGTCGTCGTGGAAGGCTCGGAAGTCGGATCGAACATGCCGTCGCCGTTCAGGTCGACGTAGATGGTGACGCCCGGGGTGCCCGGCTCGTCCTTGTCGCGCATGCCGTCGCCGTCGAGGTCGTGCCACTTGACGCCGTGGATCATCGTGGGCTTCAGCCGGTTGGCGAAGTCGATGCCCTCGAGCATCTGCTGCGAGCTCAGGGTCACCTGGCGGCCGGTGGCCAGACGCTGGCGGGAGTGCCCGTCGATGGATCCCTTGACGAAGCTGACGCCGGAGTCGAAGTAGGTGAACGTGCGGTTCTCGAAGTCGAAGATGTCGAGCTGCACCGGCAGCGCGTCGCTGTCGAGCGCGGTCGCCGTCGGATCCTCCAGGTTGATCGTCCACGAGCTGGATGCCGGCGGCAGGCCGAGCGGCGCCGTCGCGTTGTAGACGTCGGGCGGCGCGCTGCGCACGAGGCGGGCCTCGTCGATCCACACGTCGAAGCCGGAGGCGCCGGGCGCGGACGCGTCGAGCGTCATGTCCGCTGCACCGACGTTCTTGAGCACGTCATCGACGGTGAGCGCGGGGTTGATCGGGCTCTGGACGGTGAACGACGCCTTCGGGATCGACAGCACCGTCGGCGCGTCGATCGTGCCGGGCACGAAGACGGTCGCTTCGGCGAAGCTGATGCCGCTCGTGTCGACGAACCAGTAGAAGCGGAACCTGAGGTTCGCGCCCTGGGCCCCGGTCGATTCCTTCACGGCCACTTCGAGGCTGTCGAAGCTCAGGTCGATGCCGCCGAGCCCGATGGGGTTGAACTGGCCCTCGGCCCCGCCGTCCCAGCGCACGGTCGCCACGCCGGCGACCTGCTGGTCGCTCTCGTAGTCGAAGGTGCCGACGCGCTCGTCGATGCCCGCGACCAGGCGCGTGCCGTCGGCGCCCGTGACCTTGTCCGCGGAGATCTCGCGCATCGAACCCAGCGCGCCCACGGCAGGGTTCGCGTTGCTCGAACCGACGGCCGGTGCGGGCTGCAGCAGCGTGACGCTGTTGAAGGGCGGGAGGTTGAAGTCGTCGAGGATCGTGACCTGGTCGACGGCCTCGATGACGCTCGTCGCGGGATTGATCGGCTCGGACGCGGTGGCGCCGGCCATGGTGAGCGTGGCGCCGGTCACGGCCGGGTAGTGGCCGCGGCCCGGGCTGGGATCCACGTCGGCGCGGGCGCTGTCGAAGCTGTAGGACAGCTCCCACAGCGCGCCCGGCTGCACCTGGCTGAAGGGCGCGCCGAGCTGTCCCTGCACGTCCGTGACCATGCCGTTGAAGGTGAACAGCGCGCCGTTGCCGGGTGCGGGCACGGTCTGCTGGAAGCCGTCCGGGATGATCTCGTTGACGATGTAGACGCCCGGCGCGAGGTCCATGAACCAGTACCGGCCCTGGGCGTCGGTCACCGTCCACTGCTCGCCCGGATCGAGCACGCCGTTGTTGTTGTCGTCGAGGAAGATCGTGACGCCGGGCATGGGCGGGTCGCCCGCGTCGATCCCGTTGCCGTCGAGGTCGTTGAACTTCGTGCCGTGAATCGATCCGCTGCCGACGTTGCCAAAGTTGAGGTTGAGCGTCTGGTCCGGCAGGAGCGTCGCGTGGTGCGCAGGCAGCCCGCTGGCGTCGATCGGGAACGTCGGAATGAAGCCCGAGGGCACCACTTCGCGGACCACGTGGTGGCCAGGGGGCACGCTCGGGAACGAGTAGTCGCCCTCGGCGTTGGTGATCGTCGACGTCTCGCCCGGATCGAGCTCGCCGTTGTCGTTGGCGTCGAGGTAGATCGTGACGCCCCCGAGCGGCGGCTCGAACTCGCCCTTCTGGCCGTTGCCGTCGAGGTCGTGCCACTTCTCGCCCTGGATGGTGCCGTCGGCAGCCGTCGTGAACGACGGGGACAGCTCGGACGTGTCCGAGGACAGCTCGTCGGTGGCCGTCGCGGTGAACAGGTCGCCGACGACCGGGTCGGAGGACAGGACGGCGACGAACGAGGCGAACCCGGTCTGGTCGGTGAACACCGGGACGCTGCCCATGAACACCTCGGCCTCGTTGCCGGGCGCGGCGCTCGTCGTGCCGTTGAACAGCTCGACGCGATAGGTGCGGAACGGCTGGGTCTGCAGCGTGCCGAAGATCTCGACGTTCGGGCCGATGAACTGGACCAGCGTGATCTGCGGGAAGTTCTGGAGGTTGTTGGGGCCGACGTCGAGATCGGGCGGGTCGTTCGGCGTCGGTCCGTCGTCGTTCAGGTCGATCGCGATGTCGCCGTTGCCGAAGATCGCGTTCATCAGGATGGCGTTGCCGACGCCGTCGACCACCGTGACGCCGTCGGCGCCGTTGTGCGCGATGGTGTTGCCTTCGCCGGCGATCTCGCCGCCGATCCGGGTCGCGGACGGGCCCGAATCCGTGCCGAGCGACAGCAGTCGCACGCCGCTCAGCGCGTTGCCGGGGATCAGCGACGGATCGGTGCTGCCGATGACGTTGTTGAGCACGAGCGTGCCGCCGACCGCGCTGCCCTGGAGCACGATGCCGTCGGCCTGGTTGGCCGCGACGAGGTTGCCGGCGCCCGGGGCCGTGCCGCCGATGCGCGTGTTGCGCGTCGCGTTACGACCGGAGCCGATGACCCGGATGCCGTCGGTCGTGTTGCCGATCGGGATCGTGCCGTTGGCGTCGGTGCCGATCCGGTTGCCGCGCACGACGGTGTCCGAGGCGGCCTGGTTGATCAGCACGCCGAGGAAGTTGCCCGAGATCGTGTTGCCGGCGAACGGCGCGCCGAGCGTGTTGCCGAAGCCGCCGGAGATGACGACGCCGGTGCCGTTGCCGAGCGCCGCGGTGCCGAGGGCGTTGGTGCCGATCCGGTTGCCCGTGATCGTATTGGTGCTGCCGCCGGAGACGAGGACGCCGCGGCCGGTGTTACCCGAGATCTGGTTGCTGATGACCTGGTGGGTCGAGCCGGAGATGAGGATGCCGGTGTCGTTCGGCACCGCGGTGTCGCCCGTCGTGTCCGTGCCGATTCGGCTGCCCGACACGATCGAGCCCGCCGTGCCCGCGACGCCGCCGGCGAGGCGGATGCCGACGTCGAAGCCGCCGATTGCCAGCGCGTTGAACGTGCTCTCGCCGCCCTGGTCGTTGAAGCCGTCACCGCCGACGCCGCTGCCGTCGATCATCACGAGCGGATCGCCGCCGGCGACCCAGCCAGGCTGCGTCGAGCCGTCGATGTTCACGCCCTCGAAAATGGGGGGCAGAGAAGACGACAGGGCGATCGTGTGCGGACCGGGGCCCGGCAGGTTGAAGTGGATCGAGTCCACGCCCGAATTCGCGTTGGCCGACATGATCGCTTCGCGCAGGGTCACGACGCCGTCATTGAAATCCTCCGTGTCGGCGATCGTGTCGACCACGTAGGTCATCGCGGCCGACGAGGTGAACGAGCCGCCGTCGCCCCGGGCCATCGGCGGACCGCTGCCCTTGTTGCCGAAGTCCAGGTCCTCGACGACCTCGCCCGGCTCCACGGTGACGGTGTGGCCGAGGCCCAGCAGCGTCACCTTGACGTCGTCCAGGCCCCACGTCTCGTCGGCCAGCTTCGTGTTGCCGTCGAGCGACTCGCCCGCGCCGTTGGTGATGCCCGCGGCGACGAGGCGCAGCCGGTAGTTACCGTCCCTGAGCAGGCCGACGCCCTGCGTCGCGCCGTCGCCCAGTCCGGGGAAGGTGACGATCGCCTCGTTGCTCGGCAGGTCGTAGCTGATCGCCATCGCCGCGGCCGGGACGGGCGAGCCGGTGGTGAGGTTCTGCAGCACGACGTCCTCGGGCCCGAAGCTCTGGGATACGTCCTCGCTGAAGCGAATGCGAATCTCGTGCACGACCTTGTCCTGGTCGAACACGACGCCGAGGACCTCGGGGCCCGCGGGGTTCGGGTTCGCGAACAGGTCGAGCGGCGCCGCCGGCGCGAGAGACGAGCCAAGCCGGCTCGCGAAGAAGAACTGGTCGTGGAAGTCGACGTCGTCGTCGAGCAGGAAGTCGGCGCGGACGTCGTACGCGGGATCGGCCAGCGGCTTGATCAGCGTCGCCTGGAACACGTCGCGATCGAGGTCGTCGACGTCGCGGTCCTTGTCGAAGTCGCCGAACAGGCGGTGGAAGTCGAACACGTAGTCGTCGTCGCGGTCGCCCGGCACGGGACCGTCGAGGCCCTGTCCGTTCCAGTCGATCCGGATGATCTGCCCCATGTGCATCCGCGTGTAGTCGAGGCGGTAGACCGAATCGAGTCCGTAGCCGAGTGACTGCGTCTCCGCGGCGCCCGTCATCGGCGGGAAGTTGCCTGCGGGATAATCGAGGGGATAGGCCTGCGACTTCCGGGGCGCGGCCTGGAAGATCTCGTTGGCGAACGTGGTCTGGAGCACCGGGGCGCCGTCGATCGTGTGGCTGAAGCGATCGGGCCCGTCGGGCGTGTCGGCGTTGCCGTCCCAGTCGCCGATGACGTTCACGTCGCTCTCGACGCGGATGTGCGTGTGCATCGGCAGGCCGGTGAGCGTCAGGCTGACCGGCCCGTTGGCGAACTGGCCGAGGAACTGCTGACCCGTCGGGGTGAAGTCGGTCTGGGTGCTGGACCATTCGGAGCCGATCGGCGGCTGCTCGAAGTCGTTCATGTAGACCACGTCGAACGGGAACGTCGGCTCGGTGTTCTGCGGCAGCACCTCGCGCACGGTCCATGTGCCGGCCCCGGGCACGGGCAGGTGGTAGCACCCATCCTCGTCGGTGACCGTGAACGGCTCGATGCTCGAGTCGTGCATCTTGTTGCCGTTGAGGTCGATGTAGATGACCACGCCGGGAACGCCCGGCTCGCCGGGATCGCGCACGCCGTCGCCGTCCAGGTCGTTCCACTTCTTGCCCGAGATGCCGCCCTCGCCGTTGACGTTGCCGAAATGCGCGTCGGACACGGTGTCGCCGCTGACCGGGCGCAGCAGGTGGCGGCTCTGGTTGATCTCGCCCGGGAAGGTCTGGAACCATCCGGGCTGCAGCACCTCCTTGACGGAGTAGGTGTCGGGAGGCAGTTCGGTGAACTGGTAGATGCCGCCGGCGCCGGTGACGGTGAACTGCTCGGCCGTGTCGAGCCTGGCGTCGCCATCGACGTCCTCGTTGACGAAGTCCGTCATGTCGAAGTCGTTGTTGTAGTCCACGCCGTCGGCGGCCTCGTCCAGCAGCGGGTGGCCGTTGCCGTTGTTGAGCTTGCCGTCGCCGTTGAGGTCCTCGTCGACGTCGAGCACGCCGTCGAAGTCCTCGTCGAGGAAGATCGTCCAGCCGGGGAGCCCCGGCTCGACGCCGTCCTGCACGCCGTTGAAGTTGTCATCGCGGAACTTGACGCCGCTGATGATGATCTCCTCGGCGTTGCCGAAGTCGACGTCATTGATGGTCTCGCCCGGACCGATCGTGACCGTGTGCTTGAAGCCGGTATCCGGGCCGGGCGTGATCCGCGTCCAGCCCGCCATGGGGATCTCGTTGAGCGTGTAGGTGCCGGGCTCGATCCCGCTGAAGCTGTAGACGCCGACCTCGGTGTCCGGGTCGATGCCCTCATCGGGGTCGTTGGCGTCCAGGTTGGGCTCGCCGATCGTGGGCACGCCGTCGCCTTCGCCCTCGTCCTCGAAACCTTCGAGATCGTCGACGCCGTTGGCGCCGAGATCGTCGGTCAGCGGATCCCAGTCGCCGTCGTTGTCGATGCCGTCGGTGAGCGAGCCGTCGAGGTCGACGTCCGCGGTCGTTGTCATGTCGACCAGGTTGCCGTTCTCGTCGCGCAGCTCGATCGTCCAGCCGTTGAGGCCTGGCTCGAGCACCGGCTCGGGCTCGTTCATCGCGTCGAGATTCGCGTTGTCGAAGTCGCGCTGGCCGTTGCCGTTGATGTCGTTGTACTTGACGCCGCTGATCACGACGCTGCGCACGTTGCCGAAGTCGATGTTGGTGTCGACGACCTCGCCAGGGCTGAGATCCAGCAGGTGGAAGTCGGGCGCGGAAGGCGTGATCTGGAGCCAGCCGTCCTGCAGCACCTCGCGCATCTTGTAGACGCCGGCCGGTTCGGCGAACGCGTACTGTCCGCTCTCGTCGGCGGTCGTGTCGGGGTCGTCGAACGCGGTGATCGTGAACGGATCGCTGTAAGCCTCGGGATCCAGCGGATCCGGCGGGTCGAACATGCCGTTGTCGTTGTTGTCGAGGTAGATCGTCCAGTTCGGCAGGCCGGGCTCGAACACGTCGAGCTTCCCGTCGCCGTCGACGTCCTCGTTGAGGATGTCGGTCATGTCCTCGTCGCCGTTGTAGTCGACGCCGTCGACGATCTCGTTGAGCAGCGGGTTGGCGATGCCGTCATTGAGCAGGCCGTCGCCGTTGAGATCCTCGGCGACGTCGCGCTGACCGTCCGCGTCGATGTCCTCGAACTTGACCCCCTTCATGTCGACGTCCTCGACGTTGCGGAACTCGTTGTTGACCGAGGGCGTGTCGGAGACGAGGTCGATGTTGAACGCGGGCAGGCCGGTCTCGGGATCCGGCCCGGGCGCGACCTGGATCCATCCTTCCTGCAGCACCTCGCCGATGATGTAGTTACCGGGCTTGAGGTTGGAGAACGCCCACGCGCCGAGGGCGGTCACCGACGTCGGCTCGCCGTCGTCGAGGACGCCGTTGCGGTTCTCGTCGATGTACATGGTCCATCCGTCGATGAACGTGTTGGTCTGGTCGTTGAACTTCGAGCCCAGGATCGACACCGGGCGGTAATTGCCGAAGTCGCGTTCCGTCACGACGCTGCCCGACTCGACGAGGAACTGGTACGCGCCGCCGCCGCCGCCGTCGGGATCCGGGAAGCTCTGCACCCAGCCCGGCTGCGTCGTCAGGTCCTCGCGCAGCGTGACCACGCCGGGCACCGTCTCCAGCTCGTAGGTGCCGTCCGGGTTCGTCGTGGTGAAGTCGTCCAGCCCGTCGAGGATGCCGTTGTTGTTCCGGTCGTTGTAGATCGTCCAGCCGCCGAGGCCGCCCTCGCCGACGTCCTTGACGCCGTTGCCGTTCAGGTCGTGGAACTTCACGCCCTGGACGAGGGGGATCGTGTAGTTGTTGAAGTTGCGGTTGTCTTCGATCTCGCCCCAGTCGAGGAAGAAGGCGTGGAAGAACGGAAAGCCCTGGAAGTCGCCGTCCGGGACGACCTCGCGGACGCGATAGAAGTCTGGCTCGAGACCGGTGAACCGGTATTGACCGTTCGCGTCGGTCGTCGTCTCCGGCTCGTCGCCGACGTTCAGCGTCTGGTCGTTGTTGAGGTCCAGGTAGATCTTGACGCCCGGCACGCCGTCCTCGCCGTCCTCGCGCAGGATGTTACCGTTGACGTTCTCCCACTTCAGACCGTTGATCTCGCCGAGCGGCGCGTTGGCGAAGTTGAGTCCCTCGGCGGCGTCGCCCGACTCGATGCCGACCGTGAGGCCGGGGATGACGCCGGTCTCGGTCGCGATGAGCTCGGCCGTCGCCTCCTGGCCTGACGGCAGGTTCACGGTGAACGAGTCGTCGTTGTCGATCACGACGGGGAACGTGAGCTTGTGCGTGTCCTGCAGCACCTCGTGGACCGAGTACGTGCCTTCGACCAGCCCCTCGATCTCGCCGCCCTCGGTGATGTCCATGAACCAGTAGAGGCCCGTCTCGGTGTAGGGATCGATCAGGCCGTCGTCATTGAGGTCGACGCTCTGGGTGACGGTGCTGCCGAGCAGCGCGCCCTCGGGGTCGCGCAGCTCGATCGTCCACCCGTCGAGGCCGATCTCGAGCGGATCCTGGATGCCGTCGCCGTTGAGATCCTCGAACTTCTGGCCGTGGATCTGCACGGGAAGCGGGTCGGGGAAGACCGGCGGGTCGGCCTCGCAGGACGTGATCATGTAGCCGCCGGGGAAGGGGCCGGCGCTCGGGAATCCGGGATCGGTCGTGATGTACAGCTCGTTGTGGTCGGACGTGCCGCCGACCATGTAGTTGTCGCCGTGGGTGGCGCACATGAAGTCGTCATCGGGCCCGCCCTCGACGCGGTCGTTCGTCGTCTGCATCACCGACAGGATGCGGTACGGGAACAGGATGTCGTTGCCGAAGTCGCCGAAGAGGTAGTCGGTGCCTTCCTCGCCGGTGAGCAGGTCGTTGTCGTGGCCGCCGTGCACGATGTCGTCGCCGTCGGCCCCGCCCGGATCCTCGCCGGAGTCGGTCATGAGGTCGCGGATGTAGGTCCGGAAGGTCTCGTCCATGTCGTCGGCGAGCAGGCCGCGATCGACGAACATGTCCTTGAAGTTGGCGGTGACCAGCGCGTCGAGGAAGAAGTAGTCCAACTCGACCACGCCGAGCGGGTGGCTGCCGAGCACGAGGTCGTGGCCGCTGCCGCCGTCGAGGAAGTCGCCGAAGTCCTCGATGTCGACGAAGAACTCCAGCGCGCTGGCCGGATTGATCAGGCCGCCCAGGATTCCGGAGTCGCCGCCGCCGCTGACCAGGTCGTCGCCAGACCCGCCGCGCGCCGTGTCGTCGCCGAGGTCGCCCATGATGAAGTCGCGGTTCGGTCCGCCGTCGATATCGTCGTTGCCGGCCTCGCCGAAGATGATGTCCTCGCCCGCGCCGCCCAGGATCGTGTCGTTGCCGTCGGCGCCGTAGATGTCGTCGGGGCCGGAGTTGCCCTCGATGCTGTCGTGGCCGGCATCGCCGAGCAGCGAGTCGGCCTCGGAGCCGCCGAGAATCGTGTCGTTGCCGATGTCGCCGAGGATCGTGTCCTCGCCGCCGTTGCCCGACAGGTCGTCGTTGCCGGCCTCGCCGAGGATGGTGTCGTTGCCGCCGCCGCCCCGGATCGAGTCGTCGTTCGCGCCGCCGAACAGGGTGTCCTCGTCCGCGCCGCCGAGAAGCGTGTCGTCGCCCGAGTTGCCCAGCACGCTGTCGAGCCCGGCGCCCGCGGTGATGCTGTCCGGGCCGCCTTCGCCGATCAGCGTGTCATTGCCCGCGCCGCCGGCGATCGTGTCGCCGCCCGCGCCGCCCACGATGGTGTCGTCGTCGCCGTTGCCTTCGAGGATGTTGGGTGACGCGTTGCCGGTGATCGTGTCGGCGTCCTCGCCGCCGAACCCGTTCTCCAGGTTCGGGCCGTCGCCCATCACCGTGCGGCCGGTGTGGGTCGCGACCGCGCCGATCACCGTCAGGTCGATCGTGACCGGCGTCCCGCTCGGCAAGTCGGTGAAGTCGATGCCGTCGGCGCCTTCGCCTGGTGCCTCGACGACCTCGTCGGTCTGCGTCCCCTTGCGCCCGAAGACGTACAGGTCGTCGCCGGCCCCGCCGGTCAGCGTGTTGTCGTTCTGGTTGTCGATGATCGTGTCGTTGCCGTCGCCGGTCGTCACGTTCTCGAAGCGCAGGGGCTTCTCGATGTCGACGTGACGGTTCGCGTGCGACGCGTCACCGTGGAAGAGGTTGACGGTGACGTCGTCGGAGACGCCGCTGAAGTCGAGCAGGTCGATTCCGTTGTCGGACGCGTCGGACACGGCGTCGTGCTCGGGGCTCGATGCCGTCTCGAAGAAGAACGTGTCCGACGCCTCGCCGCCGTCGAGCGTGTCGCTGCCGCCGTCGCCGTAGAGGCTGTCGGCGCCGGGGAGGGCCTCGGCCAGGTCGTCGCCGTCGCCGGTGAGCAGGTCGTCGCCCTCGCCGCCGCGCATCGAGTCGCTGCCGGCGCCGCCGCCGAGCACGTCCGCGCCGTCGCCGCCGATCAGCGTGTCGTTGCCGTCGCCGCCGTTGAGCGCGTCGTCGCCGCCGTCGCCGACGATGCTGTCGTTGCCGTTGGAGCCGTTCGCCTGGTCGTCGCCGCTGCCGCCCTCGATCGTGTCGTTGTCGTTGCCGCCGTCGAGGTTGTCCTCGCCGTTGCCGCCCATGACCTGGTCGTCGCCCGACTCGCCGCGGACCGTGTCGTTGCCCGCGTCACCCTCGAGCGTGTCGTTGCCGTCGCCGCCGAAGATCTCGTCGTTGCCGTCGCCGCCTGAGATCTCGTCGTTCTCGTCGCCGCCGAGCAGCCGGTCGTTGCCGGCGCCGCCCGAAATCGTGTTCTGGCCCATCACGGCGCCCTGGATGATGTCGTCGCCGTCGCCGCCGCTGATGTCGGCGCCGACCATGACGTTCTCCGAGAACGTGATCGTGTCGATCTCGGCGCCGCCGTCGATCACGATCTTCGTGACCGGCGGGTCGCCGTCCTTCGGGAACTCCTGTTCGAGGCCGAAGCCCTTGATGATGATCGTGTCGCCGTCCTGGTCGATCTCGATGTCGTCCTCGCCGTCGAGGGCGCCTTCCTGGCGCAGGTGCGCGTTGGGCCCGACGTTCACCGTCAGCGTGCCGCCGCTCTGGCCGGCCAGCTGCGGCGGGGGCAGGGGCGGGCAGCCGATGTTGAAATCGAGGATGGTGAACTCCAGCAGCGTCGTGACGATCTCGAAGATCGTGAACGTCTTGCCGAAGATCTTGATGCCCAGCGCGCCGTAGGCCTCCAGGAACACGCCGAGCGAGCCCTGCAGCTCGAACAGGCAGTGCGGCCCCTGGCTGAGGCGCTCGAGCACCTCGGTGGTCCGGAACTTGCCGTCGTCGTTCACGTCGTTCCAGCCGAAGCCGATCACCGCCTCGACGCCGCCGCGCGCGCCGGCCTGGATCAGCCCCAGGTTGAGGTTGGCCTCGACGCCGAACCGCGCTTTGAGACCGGCGACCGGTCCTTCGTCGATCAGGAAGAAGCCGTCGAAGAAGTTGTTGCCCCCGAAGATGCCGAACGTGTCCAGGCCGAGGTTGAGGATGTCGACGAACACTTCGAGCTCGGTGAAGAAGCTGATGAACAGCGGAATGGGCGGGATGAGCGGGCCGATGCCTGGAGGCGCGAAGCGGAACAGGGCGCGCAGCTCGGGACCGCGGTACAGGATGATGTCGACGGGTTCGCCGAACAGGAGTCCGAAGGCGTTCGTCGGATCCTCAAGAAGCGGGATCGAGATGCCCAGCTCGTTGAGCCGCTTGATCGCCTGGCCGATCTTGCCCGGCTGACCGTCCGCCTGGTCGGTGGGGGCGCCCATGGGGTCGGCCGTGACCTTGCTGGGGTCGGCCTCGATGTCACCGCCGATGCGAAGGTCCTCCGAACCGAACAGGTACTGTCCGAACAGGATCTCTCCCGACTCGGCGAAGTTGTCGAAGAGGGTGATGACCGTGTCGACGAGCTGGATGACCTCGATCACCTTCTGAATCGACTCGAAGCCCTCGCCGAATATGGCGATGAGGTCGCTGACCAGGATCGGGTCGCCGGTGATCAGCTCGGAGATCTGCGAGATCAGCGGCACCGGCGCGCTGAGCGCGTCCAGCACGGGACGCAGCGGCGCGATCGCATCGTTGATCTTCTGCGCGATCGGCAGGATGCCGTCCTTCAGGAACTGGCCGATGTCCAGGCGCAGGTCGATGAACCGCACGTCCGGCGCGTCGCCGTCCATGAAGTCGTCGCCGATGATCTCCCAGTTCAGCCAGAAGTCGACCTCGATCCGCGGCAGGTTGTCGTCGACGCCGATGCCGGCGCTCAGCTCGAGGTCGACGAACACGTCCAGGTCCAGCGCGGGCGCGAACAGCTCGCCGAGCGATGATGAGCCGATCTCCGCGAACGTGACGCGCTCGTCCATCGTCGTGCCGGCCGGCTCCATGAACTGAATGGTGACCTCGCCGGTGATGCCCGTGTTCACCCCGTCACGCATCGGGTCGGGATCCTGCGGATCGTCCTCGCGCTCCTTGGCGGTGACGCCCAGGAAGAACAGCTCGAGGTCGAGCTCGGTGCCGTCCTGGAGCTGCGCCGCCGCCGTCAGCGAGATCTCGGGGGCGGTATCGTCCACGATGAAGAAGGCGCCCTGCGTCTTGCTGAGGCCGAAGCCGATCTGGATGTCGTAGGCGAGCTCGAGCTCGACGCCGCCTTCGGTCTGGACGTTCAGCGCGACGCCGTCCAGGCCCAGGTCGAAGTCGGTCGCGATCGTGAACACGTCGCCGATGTGCAGGTCGAACTGGATGCAGTCGGCGCCGTCGGCCACCACCGCCCAGTTATCGCCGGAATCCACGGCGCCGCCGATGTCGTCGATGCTCGTCAGCGGGATCGGGGCGGTGTTGGGGTTGTTGTCGTCGTCGAAGACGAGGATGTCGAGCTTGAGACCGGTGCCGCCGTTGGTGCCGGGGCCGAGGTTCTCGAAGATATAGTTGCGCAGTTCGTCGGTGCCGGTCAGGGCCTCGATGATCGGGTCGGCGAACGAGCGCAGGTTGCCCAGGAACGTGTTGACGTCGTCGAGATCCTCGGAGCTGATGATGGGCATCTGCTCGAGCAGGTCGCTCATCAGCGCCGACTCGAGCCCGTCGAGGAAGATCTGGATGCCTTCGGCGACGAGGTCGACGTTACACGCGTCGGAGCCCAGCCCGTTGTCGCCGAGCGCGGTGCTCAGCCCGGGGAACTCGACGTGAGATGTGGAAAGACGGTTCAAGTGGCTGAACGCGCGGATCGGGTCGGTCGGGTCGGGCACGATGGGCAGGTCGACCGTGGTGTTCAGCCCGATCGCCGCGTTGAGATCCGGCATGATCTCGCCGGGTGCCTGCGCCAGCGTCACGTAGTCGCCGAGCGTGTCCTTCAGAAAGAACCCGAGTGAGGCCGGGCTGCCGCCGACTTCGACGACTTCGACGGTTGCGCCGCCGGGTATCGCGTTGTTGAAGGTCAGGTTCGTCCCGGCGAGCGTGTACTCGGTCGATCGGATCGTGTCCGCGACGCCGCCGTCCGTCACGACGACGAATGCGAGATCCTCGTCACCCGGGGCCATGTCGAGGGTGAAGTTGGTGCCGGCCCCGGTCGTGCCGATGATCGTCGCCTCGCTCAGGGCGATCTCGATGTCGTTCAGGCTCGCGGCCTCGATGCCGCCGATCGTCGCGGCGATGCTGGCGTTGTTGCTCGCGATCGAGGCGGTGACCTCGAGCTTCGTGCCGTCGCTGCCGGTGGCGAGCGTGAGCCGGTCGAGCGGCTGGACGCCGCTGGACAGGTCGACCGCGAAATCAAGATCGAGGTTGACGCCGTAGGACAGCGTCAGGTTGCCCTCGCCCTCGATCTGGATCGGAATGTTGTCGGTCAGGTCGTTGAGGTTCGAGAACTCGAGCGTCTCCATGCCGCCGGCGATCTCGATCGGAATGTCGAACAGCAGGCGCGGGCCGTTGACGTTCTCGAAGCCGATGGTCACCCCGTCGGGTCCCACCAGGTCGCCGAGCGCGTTCTCGATCGTCTGCTCGAGCTGGTCGAAGCTCGGGAGCAGCGCCTCGATGTCGTCGACGACGTGGCTGAGCTGGGCGGTGTCGATCTCGTCGGGCAGGCTGTCGATGAAGCTGCGGAACGCCGAGACGGCGGGCAGCATCTGCGTGGGCACGCTGGCGACCGGCGCGTTGAGGGCCTCGTTGAATCGCTCGCGCAGATCGAATAGCTGCTGCTGCAGAGGCTCGTCGAGCTGGTCGAGCAGCGCCGGGATCGCGCCCTGGGGCGCCGAGACGCTGTCGAGGTCGGGCACGAGGTCCTGCAGCGCGCTGAGCACCTGCTCCGGGTCGGTGCAGACGGCCTCGGCGATCGGCCCGATCGTCGACGCAAGGTCGATGACCTCGTTCAGACTGCGGTTGATCACCGGCAGCGGCTCGTTGAAGAAGCCGAGGTTGGAGTCGCCCAGCATGTCCAGGATGCCGGTGATCGCCTGGCAGGGCGAGCCGAATTCGAAGTTCGAGAAGCTGTTGAACAGGTCCTCGAAGTCCTGGTTGGGCGCGAACGTGATGTCGTTCGTCGCCGGGTTGCCCGAGAGGGCGATGCTGAGCTGAAGCTCGGGGCCGTCCTCGGCGTCGGTGTTCGGGTGGTTCGGGTCGATCGCGCCGCCGAGCAGGGCGTTGACCACGTCGGAGCCCACGACGGGCAGGCGGCCGGTGCCGACGAGCGTCGGGGTGTCCACCGCCGCGATGTCGGACAGCGGGTTGCTGACGAGCTCGGAGATGTAGATGCGCTGGTCGGCCGCGACGCCGGTGCCGGGATCCGTGAGCGTCACGCCGCTGGTCATGTCCAGGTCGAACGTGCCGTTGACGATCTCGGCGCCCAGGCCGAACACGCTCGCGGCGAGATCGATGTCGTCCACCTCGATCTCGGCGCTGAGCTGGATCGAGTCGCCCTCCACCAGGAAGATGCGGTCGAGCGAGTTGTCGCCGACGCGCGGACCGAAGGTCGTGAAGGTGTTGTCGATCTTCATGTCCGGATCGTCGCTGTCCTTGGCGACGCCGAGGATGCCGATGTCCGAGCCCGCTTCCGAGTTGTTCGCGCGGGTGATGAAGAAGCGGCTGTCGTCGGTCGAGGTGGTGCTGTCGGTCCACTGGATGCCGATCGCGACGCCCGCGTCCTCGACGACGGCACCGCTCAGCAGCGTGCCGTTGCCGGTGCCGGCCTCGATCGTGTCGATCGCTTCCTGGACGGTCGTGGCGCCCGACAGGTCGACCAGCCAGCTCGGGTTGCTGACGAACACGTCCGGACCGCTCTTCTGAACGCGATACCTGAGGTTGCCGTCGGTGATGACCCAGGCGGTGCCTTCCGCCACGATCTCGACCACGGCGTTGGCTGCAATGTTGAGCGGTGCCTGCGTCATGTCCGTGGGAACGACGAGGTTCTGAAGGTCGTCGATCACCGCGGTCGTCAGGGTGTCGGCCGTCTCGCTGCTGCTGTGCAGGTGCACCTCGACGTCGGCGACGGCCGGCGCCGTCGTGCGCACGCCGACCTGCCCGTTGAGGTCGGACAGGAGCGTGTTCTCGAGCTCGGTCTTGGTCAGCTCGAGCTCGCCGGGCGCGTCGTTCATCGCGAAGCCGATCGAGAGATCGACGACGATGGTGGCGATCAGATCCGCCTCGAGACCGGCGGCCGCGTCGAACGGTCCTTCCTCGCGCCCGAAGTCGAAGTCGGCGAGCGGGACCGTGACGTCGCGCGTCAGGTCGATGTCGAAGAAGACGGCGTTCTCGGACTCCTCGCCGCGCAGCGCGATCTCGTCGATGGCGAGGCCGCCCGCCGCGCGCAGGACCTCCAGGGCGCCCTGGAACGTGTCGAACGGCACGATCTGGTCGTTCTCGTCGAGCAGGCTCTCGGAGAAGCTGCCGGTGAAGGAGGAGAAGTCGATCAGCGTGCTGAGATCGCCGCTGACGAACGGAAGCCCGTCGGGCAGGTCGAGGCCCTCGGCCGCGCCGGCGATCAGGTTCCCCAGCTGGTCGAAGACGGCGAAGATGTCCAGCGCGTTGAGGTGATCAAAGAACGACAGGTTGGTGACCGCGTTCTCGATGATCTCGTCGAAGTCGAGCAGGTCGACGGTGGGATCGGCGCCGGTGAGCGGGTCGACGACGGTCATCGTGACGACCGGCTCGCGGAGCGGGTCGAGCCAGTCGAGGCCGTTGATCTCGACCGGCATGATGGCCGAGAACTCGTTGCGCAGCCGCGTCGACTGCACCTTGTTGCCCAGCAGCGGATCGTCGAGCTCGTCGACGTCCAGGTTGCCTTCGCCGTCGAGGTTGTCGAAGCTCAGCTCGAGATCGATCGCGAGGACCGTCGGGTCGTTGGCGATGTCCAGCTCGAGCAGGCCGAGCCGCGAAGACGCGTTGCTCAGGTCGATGCCGCGCGCCGTGACGAGCGTCTGGTCGGGCGCGTGCGGGATGCTGTCGGCGCCCGGCGAGACGAGGATGACCTCGTCGTCGAGATCGAGCTGGATCTCGAACGGCATCTCGATCGCGACCGCGAGATGGTTCAGCAGCGTGGCGGGCTCGCGGATGTCGCCGCGCGGCGGGTCGGCGTTCGGATCCAGCTCGCCGCGGTCGATGAGGCCCGACTGGACCGCCTTCATGTTGAAGTCGATCTCGAGCGTCTGTAGCGGCACCGAGGGGTTGAACGGATCCTCGTTCTGGTTCACCTGGACCACGGCCTCGACCTCGACGTGGACGTTGTGGTCGACGTCGACGTAGTCGACCGCGAGGTCGTCCAGCAGGGCCTGGAGCTGGCCGACGGTCGGGTCGGTGAACGCGCCGAACAGGTCCTGGATCGGCGCGATGATCCCGAGGTTGATCATCTGCTCGAGGTTGAGGTGGTCGGCGATGCTGACGTCCGCCGCCGAGAGAATGGCCTGCAGGTCGTCGTTGATGACGATCGCGCTGGCGTAGTCGTCGCGGAAGAACGCGAGCGCCTCGGAGATACCCGTCTGCAGGTCGGCGTCGATGACGCGCTGCACCTGGGGCGGAATCAGGTCGATGCGGAAGTCGAGGTGGTTGTTCGGCCCCTGCATCACGTTGGGGATGAACAGGTCGTCGAGCGACGAGCGGATGGACGCGTAGTCGGGGTCGGGATTGATGCCGCCGACCCACACCCGGGCCATCTCGGCGCCGGGGACGCTGAAGAACGCGAGGATGTCATCGATGACGTCCTGCTCGCTGCCGGGGATGCTCGCCTCGTCGATCTCCCACTCGATGTCCATGCCGGCCTTGTGCTCGTGCAGCGGGTGGATGACCGGACCGATGTCGAGGTACTCGCTGAGCGCCGACACGCCGAACTCGTCGCCGTTGCCGGTGCGCAGCAGCTCGGGCCGGAACGCGACCGCGTTCTCGATGAGCTGGATCGTCCAGTGCGTGGCGAACGTCTCGTTGCCGATCTCCAGCCGGTCGCGCAGACCGGCGCGCGGCTCGATCCATCGCGGCGCCTGCTCGGTATTGAGCCAGTCGTGGACCTCGTCGCCCGAGACGATCTTGCCGTTCTTGTCGCCGGGGTCGCCGTCGCCCTGCGGGTCGACGGCCGCCTGGAAGAGCTTGATGGCCTGGGCCGTCGCCGAGCTGTTGCCGTCGTCGGCGTCGACCACGACCTCGGCGTCGCTCTCGCCCCGGAAGTCCAGGTAGCGCAGCCGCTGCTGGACGCGGCGCACGTCCATGTCGTCCGCGGCGCCGCCGACGCCCACCGCCTGGCCCTCGGCGATCTGCACCGAGTCGGGCCCCTCGGTCGAGAACCCCTCGACGATCGAGATGCGCAGCCGTCGCGCGTTGCCGTCGACGGTCATCTCGTCGAAGTCGCCCTTGCCGAACGTGACGGGGTAGGCGCCGACGGTCAGGTCGGGGATGAAGTGGAACCGGCCGCTCGTGGCGAAGTCGACGGCCTTGATGATCTCGCCCTCGAGCGCGATCGCGTTCAGATCGTTCAGGACGAACGCCGTGCCGCCCTCGATCAGCGACAGGTCGATGAAGCTGACGTCGCCGGCCCTGACCTGGTAGTGGTAGCCGTCGAAGCGCACGTCGTCGACGAGCACGATCGCGCCGATCGCCGCCTCGTCCTCGTCGAGGATCTCGAGGGTGATCGACTGGACGGTGTCGCCCAGCTCGTCGGGAATGGTGAACCGCAGCGTCTCGAAGCCGCCGTCGATGTCGCCCAGCGCCGTGATGCCGCCGTCGTCCACGCTCAGCTCGGTGCCGCCGAGGCTGACCCGCAGCGACTCGAAGAAGTCGGTCTGGACGACCATCTTGTCCAGAACGAGGTGGGTCGCCTCCGGCGGGATATACACCTTGTCGTGGATGACGCGGGACGAGGCGTCGGAGAGCCGCAGGCTGTTGGAGTCGGGATCGAACGCCAGGTCAGGGTCGTCGGCGAAGGAGATGGCGCCGGTCCACGTGCCCCACTCGAACGGGAACAGGGCGTGCTGGTTGAACACCCAGAACGTCCGGCCGTCGACCGGGTCCACCGAAAGCCCGGCGTAGTCGCCCCAGCGCTCGGCGCGGTTCTGCACGAATCCGTCGTCGTACGAGCCGCTGCTCACCTTGACCGGCGTGCCCGCACGCGTCGAGCCCAGATCATCGTCGGCGTCGTGCGACGCGAACATCATGGTGGGGAACTGCGTCGACGAGCTCTGGGTGTAGGAGATCCCCATGTTGCCGTGACGGTCGACGTTGATCGCGGGCACGAACGTGTGCACGCCGGCGCCCGGATCGATCGTGTCCTGCTGGCGGATCGCGTAGCTGTTGCCGTTGCCGTCGGTCGTGATGGCGATCTCGTACCAGCGGACGTTGGCCCGCCGGTTCGCGCCGCTCCCGTCGACGTGGACGGTGTGCGCCGTCCAGATCGAGTCGCCGTGCCGCACCGCGTTTTGCAGCCGGGCGCTAAGCGTGTCGAGCTTCTTGCTGGTGTTCGGCTGCGCCGCGCCCTGGATGGGCGGGCCGACACGGTCGAGCAAGCGGAACGGGGCCGAGAGGAACGCGACTTCGGTGAGGTTGTCGGCGTCGTCCAGCTCCCACACGCGCAGGCCGCGCAGCGCCTTGGGCCCGGCCTCGACCGCCTCGACGAAGATCATCGGCTCGGAGGCGTCGCGTCCGAACGCCTGCACGGGCTGGAGGATCGACACGGCGTCCGGGAACGTCTTGATGATGTCGGTGCGATCGGCGTCGACCAGCGTGCCGTCCATCGCCTTCGACTTGGGGAGCCTCGTGATCAGCGCGCCTTCGTATAGACCGTTGCTGAACGCGAACTGGTTGGCGCTGATGTAGACGGCGTCCTCGTCGGTCCCGATCTTCTCGAAGTCGCCCCAGGTGAGGGTGCCGCCGACCATGACCGTCGACGGAATCCGGTAGCGGTGCCACTCGGCGGCGCTGAGGTCGGTCGGATCGGCGTCCATGGAGACCGCGACGAGGAAGTTCGCCTGCTGCAGGCCGTCGTCCTCCTCGATGGCCACGATGAAGTAGCGCTCGGAGTCCTGGTCCCACATGATCCACGGATCGAATACGGATCCCTGCGCCGCCAGCTGGGCGATGCCCTGGTAGAAGTCGTCGATGTCGAGGATGTCGATCACGCCGCCTTCGCGGTCGTACAGGCTGAACTCGTCGTTCGTAGCGATCAGCAGCGAGTTTCGACCCGCCGCGATGATCGGGTCGGGTGTCGGATTGTCGGTCTGCACCGGACCCGGGAAGTTGACGAGCGACGGCGGCACCTCGTCCGACGAGGCCCAGCCCGGTAGCTCGCGCGAGCCGTCCGTGCGCCGCTCGCCGGTGCGCTCGAAGTCGCCGTTGAGGATCTCGAACGGATCCACGCGCGGCGCGAAGCTCGCGTTCGTGACGCCGTCCACGGTCAGTTCCTGGCCGAACAGCCCTGCGTAGTTCGGCGCGCCGAAGTGCGCCGACGCGTCGTCGGTGTCGGCGAGCGTCGGATCGGTGAAAGTGTGATCCTGCGGCGCCGGCGTGCCCGTCAGCTCGAGCCACAGCGCCGTGTCGGGATCCGTGTTCGGATCGATCGGGTTCGGGAAGTCGCTCGGCTGCGACGTGTGGGTGCGGATCGCGCGGTACTTCGTGCCGCTGTGCTCCACCATGTCGTACTGGTGGTAGAGCGTGCCTGTCTGCCAGGCGCCCTGGTCGGGCGGCGAATAGAAGACCGGGTCGGGTCGCGTCGGGTTGGGGCCGACCCCGACCTCCGCAACCTGGCTGAACGCGTAGCCGAGCGTGGACGGGATGGCCTGCGCGGGCGCGGGCGTGTCCTTCGTGCCCGACTGGGACTCGGGCGCCGTGCCGTTGACCGTCGACAGGTAGAAACCTTCCCAGAGGTAGCGGTGGTCGCCGAAGACGTTCAGGTTCTGGTACGCGTTGGCGGCGGGTAGATGGTTCGTGTCGTCGATGAGGAAGTTGTACGCGCCAGGGATCGGCCGACCCTTGGGGACGACCACCTCGGGCACGTCGACGCCGTTCGTACCGGCGCCGTTGGCGCCGCGCGTCTGGTAGTAGGCGTCAGCGAAGGCGACGTTGTCCCACACCGCCGCGCCGTAACCATCGGGCAGGGCGGCGCGATCGAGCTGTCCGGCGCCGTCGACGACGAGCCCCTGGTCGAAGTCGTGCGGATCGAGGTAGGTCACGTGGTCGACGGGGATCTCGTAGAACGCCATGCGCTCCACGGCCTCGCTCACCACCACGGCGCCGGTGCCGTGCCCGATCAGGTGCATGGGGACGCCGACGCCGGACGCCGGCGCGATGAAGCCCAGCTCGTCGAGCGCGGCGAACAGGCCGTCGCCTGCCGCCTCGGCCCAGCCGGCCGACCCGTTGCGCGACTGCAGCGCCCAGTCATAGAGCAGGACGACGTGCCCGACCGGATCCAGCACCTCGGCGGGCAGGGTCGAGTCGATGGGATCGACGCCGCCGATGTTCGTGTCGATGTCGATCAGCCAGGCGTTCGTGTTCGCCCCGAACGACTCGGCGCGGCTGCGGATCGCCTCGGCCAGCGGAAGAAGCTGGTCTCCCTCGTCGTCGAACGGCTCGTACCCGTGCACCACGACCGTCACGCCGGTCACGGTGAGATTGAGATCGGAGTACCACTGGTCGAGTTCGAACAGGGACGCGTTCGCCTCCGCGGCGTTCGGCGCATGCTCCTGGTCGCCGGTCGACGCCTGCTCGAAGGGCAGCTGAAGGTGGGCGTCATCGTCGATCAGCGTGTTGCTGAGCAGGATGCGCGGCTCGAGGAGATCAAGCGTCGGCTTGATGACCGGGCGCCGAGGGTCGTGCCGCCGCGCCGAAGGGGTGGCGCGGTGACGACCCGGGCTGCGGCGTCGGGTTCGATCCGATCGAAGGGCTCGAATTGACATGGATGGGTCCTTGACTGCGTGGATGTCCCGGTCCGGTCATTGGCGGGGCAGTCGATCCCTGGTCTTGAAAGGGGGGGATCGAAGGCGAGCGGAATCCTCAGTGTCGACGCGCCCGCCGGGCGCCGACGAGGTGTGCAAGCAGGGCAATGAGGCCGAGCGTCGCCGGCTCCGGCACGATCACCAGCGCGGTGCCGAAGTTGATCTCGCTGTCGCGCACGGCGCCGTTGCCGTCGATGAAGACATCTTCGCTCGGGAAGTCACGGGCGATGGAGAGTGAGAGCACGTAGCTGTCGGGTTCGGTGGCCAGGTTGGTCAGGGACACGGTTGCAAAATCCGTGCCCGCGTAGGGAATGAACGCGACCTGGTCGGTGTTGCCCTTCGCCTCGCCGGTGCCGCTGCCGAGCGTGATCCGCGCGCCGGCCGCGAAGCCGAGGAAATCCAGGTCGGGCTCGACCGTGATGCCGTCGACGCTCGCCTTCGCCGGGTCGACGGAGATCTCCCACGAGTAGCTGTGCAGCCCCTCGGGCAGCGGCTGAAGGCCCGGCGTGCCGTCGTCGCCGTCGAACACGACGTCGACGTCGAACGGCTCGCCCGGCTGGGCGACGACAAAGTTGCTCTGGTCGAACTGCACGGTGATGCCATGCCCGGGTGCGGCGGGCAGGAGCACCAGCAGGAACATCATGAGGGCCGGGAATAATGATGTGGCGCGCATGGGTTGCCTTTCAGCGGCCGCGACGGCCGGGGAATCTCCGAGGGGGCGCAACCGCGTCGACAGCGACATCCAGCGCGTGCTAAGCAGGGCGCCGGAGCCGACGTGACGCGGAGTTGCGGTGAGTCCTCATCCCTCTTCGAATCAATGGAATCGAATGTTACGAATACCTGCGACGTGAGCTCCGCGCGAGCGGGACGTCCTCCAGTTCTCCTTTGACACGACTGTGCCTGATTATAGCGGCGCGCCGGATCCCATAAGGGGCTGCGCCTGAAAAAAGAGGACAAATCAAGCTGAAATGGCGAGCTATTTTAGTACCAAAATGGTACGACAGGCCACGCCGAAACGCCGTGCGCCGCCACGAACATGATCTCCGCGCCCCGCACCCCGCGCCGCGCCCCACGACTTCAGTCCTCCTCCGCCCGGCGCGCCCACTCCTCTTCGAGCGGGGCAAGCTCGGTGACGCACGTTTCGCGCCGCTCGCCCAGCGCCTGCATCTTCGCGCCGTCCCGGTAGACGTCCGGATCCGCGAGCTGACGATCCACGTCCGCGATCGCCGACTCGAGTTCCATGATCTTCTGCTCCAGGGCCTTCTGGCTGAGCTTGGTCATTGCGCCGCCGGTTCGTGCTGACCTGGCGGCGCGCTTCGCGGCCGGTTTCGGGGGAGGTTCCCGGCGCAGCGGCGCTTCGGGTTCCGCCGTTGGCGCAGGGGCTGCCGCGGCGGTCAGGTAGTCGCTGTAGGTGCCGAGGAAATGCTGCACGCGACCGTGCCCGTCGACGACCAGGAGCTGGTCGACGACGTGATCGAGCAGCATGCGGTCATGCGTGATCAGGATCAGCGTGCCCTGGGCGCCGTCGGCGGCGCGGCGCTGCGTGCCGCAGAATTCGAGCAGCGCCCGCTCGAGCTGCTCGGCGCTCTGCACGTCCAGGTGATTGGTGGGCTCGTCGAGGATGAGCAGGTTGTGGCCGGACACGATCAGCCCCGCGAGCACGGCGCGGCTGCGCTCGCCGCCGCTGAGCGTGCCCAGCGGCTTGTCCTGCTCCAGCTCACGGAAGAGAAACGCGCCGGCAAGCCCGCGGGCCGACTGCTCGCTGCCGTCCGGCACGAAGCGTCGCAGGTAGTCGACGACGGTGAGCGATCGATCGAGGTGGTCGTGGGTCTGGCGGTAGTGCCCGATGTCCACTTGTGAGCCGAGGCGCGCGGCGCCGGCGTCCGGCGACAGGTCGCCGATGAGGCACCGGACGAGCGTCGTCTTGCCGGCGCCGTTCGGGCCGATGATCCCGATGCGGTCGCCGCGCTTGATCACGAGATCGAGATCGTCGAACAGCCTCAGGGTCCCGTAGCCCTTGCCCAGGCGCTCCGCCGTGATGACGAGGTCGCCGGATCGCGCCTTCGGACGAATTTCCAGGTGGATCGTCGCCTCCTCGAACGGCTTGTCGATCAGCTCCTGGTCGATGTAGCGCTCGAGCCGCTTCTCGCGACCCCGCGCCTGCTTCGCGCGCTGGCCGGTTCGGTAGCGATCGATGAACGACTGCTGATGGCGGATGTTGTCCTGCTGCTTCTCGTAGACCCGTTGCTCGACGGTCTTGCGAAGGGCGCGCTGCTCGAGGTACGCGACGTAGTTGCCCGGGTACTCGAACATCGCGCCGTTCTCGACCTCGTAGATGCGCGACACGACGCGGTCGAGCAGCCAGCGGTCGTGGCTGACGAGCACGGCGGTGCCGCGATACGCCGCGAGAAACTGCTCGAGCCAGACGCGGCCGTCGATGTCCAGGTGGTTGGTCGGCTCGTCGAGCAGCAGGATGTCGGGCTGGGACAGGAGCAGCTTCGCCAGCGCCAGCCGGCCCTGCTGACCGCCGGACAGGTCGCCGACGCGGGTCTCGAACGCGCCGTCCTCGAGGCCGAGGCCGTGCAGCGTCGCGTCGATCTGGTGATCGACGGCGTATCCGCCCGCCATCTCCATGTCGTGCTCGAGCTTCTCGTAGCGCTTGAGCAGGCGCTCCAGCGCCCCGTCTTCGGCACTGCCCATCTCCTCGGCCGTCGCGTCAAGCTGCGACTGCAGGTGATCGAGCTGCGCTAACGCGGTGGCGGCCTCCTGGCGCAGCGTGTGATTCGGATTGAGGTCGGGATCCTGCCTGAGGTACCCGACCGACGTGTCGCGCGCGACCTGGATCTGCCCGGTGTCGGGCCGAAGTCCGTCCAGGCCGGCGATCAGCTTCAGCAGGGTCGTCTTGCCGCAGCCGTTACGACCGACCATGCCGACGTGATCGCCTGCCGCGAGCGTCATGTTTACGCCCGCGAGCACGCGGTGATCGCCGTAGGAGAGACCGAGGTTGGAGATGCTGAGGATGGACACGGGTCGACAAGAATAGCGTGCGTCGCCGATGTGGCCACACTTCGGGGCCGCGGGGCCGACGCTTGATGATTGATGGGTGATATGGGCCGGCGACCTGACGTGGGGGCTGAGACGCCAGGCGTGTCGTTTCAATTTCCGGGTGGTCTGCCGGGTTTCTCGCCGGTGCCGAGAAGGTAACCGGCGATCGCCCCGAGCAGGCCGATGACGGGGGCCATCTGCTGGTTCGAATAACCCGCCGTGACGAGCAGGACGCCGGCCACGATGATCAGGGTCAGACCGTTGAAACGCAGGATCGCGGCGGGGGTCCATGCGAGCGGCAGGCGGATCATCAGAAACGTCTGAAGCGCGAAGATCAACGCGCCGAACACGAGCACGCCGACGCTGATTACGATCTCGATCGTCGTCCAGTGGCGACCTCCTCCGGGCACCTGGGCAATCCTGGACGGAGGCGTCGGTGCATTTTCGGTGGTTGCACGGGGCGATTGCTGGGCGATCGCCGCGGGTGTGGTGCAAAGCAGCAGCAGGGCGACGCATCCTGACCTGATGGCGGGCATGACTGGTACCTCGGAGAGTAAACGGACCGGATGCTGGCGCACGATCACGACACGATAAGGCGTTGGCTCTCGACGTTCACGCGCGCGACGGCGCTGCGTGCCTGCCGTCTGTTTGACTGGACGCGGGCGGAGCACTGATCCTGACCTCCAGCACCCGGGACATCGCTTCTTCGTAACGACGAATGCAGCTTGCCTGATGCGTGTATCCCGAGCAGACGGCGGATCTGCCGAGCTCTTCACAGCCTTCACACGCGCGGGCGCGGAGCGAGGGTCTCTTCCAGCCGAAGGCCTTGAACACGCCGAGCAGGATCGCGAGGTGGGACAGCGCGAGCAACCAGTGCCCGTTCAGGAGAAGGGCGGTCAGCATGCCGAGCAACAGCCCGGCGAGACCACGCAGCGCGTCGCGCGCCGGGCGCGGGAAGCGCCCGTACCAGGGGGGCCATGAGAGTGCGAGCACGGGCAGCGCCACCGCATGGAATACCAGGATCATGGGGGTGCCGATGAATCCGGGTGTGCTCGCGAGCATCACCGCGGAGAGCACCCAGGCGCCGTACAGGCAGATGCAGCTACGGCAGAGGTGGACATGGCCGAACCGAAGCACGTCCCGACGATGCCGTGCGCAGAGCGGTCCATGTGCGAACTGGAAGGCGTAGGTGTACCGCCACCAGCACCAGCGATCACGCCACGCCATGACATGCCGGCGCAGCGCGTTCACGAACGGTTCATCCGGTCCGCGATCTCGGCGACTATGTTGCCCATGGCACCGGTGGGGACGTAATTCTGAATCGGCTTGATGACGACCGCCGTGCCGTGCACGACGACGTTGCTGCCGCCGCCCGCGCCGGTCATCTGCAGCTCGAAATCGACGTTGATGACGCCGTTGCAGCCCTGGCGCGCCGCCATCTCCAGCATGCGGTCGATGGCGCGCTGGCGCGACTCGTCGCCGAGCGCGGTGTACGAATCGAGCTCTCCGCCGGTCATCTGCTTGCACCCCATGGCGCAGTCCTGGCCCATGTCCTTGGCCCGGACCGAGATGCCCCAGACCATCCCCTTGTATTCGACGATCTCGTAACCGTCGAAGCCGTCGCTTCCGGTCATGAGAATCCGGCCCTGGTCGATCTCCGGCCGGGTTCCCGACAGCAGCGCGTCGCGATCAAGCATGTTCGATCTCCGGGTCAGGCGTGCTTCAGCCGTTCTTCAGCGGCGCGCCGCACGAACTGCAGTGACTGGCCTCCATCAGCTCGACCTGCACCGTTTCGCCACACTGGGGGCAGCGCATCCGCCGCCGCGACGCCACGGCCCGCAGGTAGAAGAGGATGCCGAGCACGACCAGCACGACGATGACGCCGCCGTAGATGAGGAATATTTCCATTGTGTTGCCCCATTGAGCCTACCACGTTTTCGACGCCTTCCGCTCGACTTCGACGAAGTACTTGATGGTGCTCGTGATCTCGGTCCTGATCCGCTCCTTGAGATCGTCCTTGTCGACCAGGCCGAAACACGGCAGCGTGGCGGTCGGCAGGTTCAGGTCCGTGTCGAGCCGAAGCACGCGCGCGCGCTGCACGAAGTCGATGAAGATGACGAAGCCCACGGCCCCCTCGTAGCGGCCGTTGCGCATGGTGATGGACTTGATGTCGATCCTCGGCGTGGTTTCCTCCTCGACGGGCTCGAAGCCGGACTGCTCGAGCACCGCGCGGGCCGGATCGAGCAGGTCCTTCTTCCCGATGCCGATGTCCTGAAGGTAGTCGTCGAGCAGGCCGACCCGCAGCCCCACCTTGCGAATGCGCCCCAGCGCACGCAGTTCGTCGGGCATCTTCTCCGGCTTCTGAAGAATCGGCGCCGCCAGCACCGACGTGAACACGACACCTGTTACCACGATGACAGTGAGATATCGCATGGGATCTGTTTCTCGCTTCTCGTTACTCGCTGCTCCCGTCATGATGGGACTCGTCGATCCGCGTCAGCAGGCGCCGCAGATCACGCGCGCCCGCGATCGTCACCCAGATCGCCATGACGGCGAACAGGGAAACGCCGACGATCAGCACGAACTTCCACAGGATTTCCCAGCTCATGCAGGTTGCTCCTTCCGGCGGTCGGGGAACAGCAATGATCCGAGGATCATCCCGGCGACGGTCAGGCCGATGGTGCTCAGCCCGATCGTCGCGCTCTTCCACTCGATGCCAAGGGCACTCTTGACCGGTCCCAGGCCCAGAATGGCGCCGAACCCGCAGAACAGCGCGATGATCGCGCCGGTCGAGCTCGCACGCTTCCAGTACAGGCCCCCGAGCAGCAGCGCGAAGGCGCCGCTGAAATAGATCGCGCCGGTCACGGCCATGTAATCCCATATGTCCTCGCCGCCTTCGTAGATCAGACCCCAGTAGAGGATGTAGAATCCGATGACGACGATGAACACCCGCGTCAGCTTGATGCGCCCGGCATTCGTCATCCGGTCGCCCATGAGCGGAGCGACGACGTCCTGCGTCAGGACCGAGCTCCAGCAGAGCAGGTAGCTGTCGTGCGTCGACATGAAGGCGGCGATCATGCCGGCGGAGATCAGGCCGATCAGGCCGGCCGGAATGACGCGGCTGAGGAACACAGGCATCGCATACAGGTTGTCGACCGCCTCGGGGCCGTCCTCGGGCGGGAAGAACAAGGCGCGCAGCTCCGGGGCCTCGGTCCTGATGTACACGAACGCGCAGATGCCAAGGAAGTAGGGCAGGAGAAACCGGACAAGAAACGTGACCGAAGACCACATGTACTGCCGCTTGACGGTGCGCGGGCTTTCGGCCGCCAGGGCCCGGGCGACGGCGGTGGGCCAGACGCCGCAGCCGACCAGACCCATGAACGCCATCCAGATGACGTAGTCGACCCCGAACTCCCCTTCGGAGATCAGCGGGTTGAATCCCTTCTCGCCCATTTCCCGCTGGACCGTTTCGAAGATGTGCTCCC
>NYZC01000089.1 GCA_002686995.1 Phycisphaeraceae bacterium
CCACTCACCCACTCACCCACTCACCCACTCACCCACTCACCCACTCACCCACTCACCCACTCACCCACTCACCCACTCACCCACTCACCCGTCCACCCGTCCACGTCGGCTTCGCCGTCCCACTTCGGCTACACTCTCCCCCCATGCCAAGCCTCACGATCGACGGCCAGGAAGTCAGCTTCGACGGCCAGCCCATGATCCTTCAGGTGGCGCTGGATCACGGTCTGGAGATCCCGCATTACTGCTATCACCCGGGCCTGTCGGTCGTCGCCAGCTGCCGCATCTGCCTCGTCGAGATCGCCGCGCCGAATCCGCGGAACGAGAACAAGGTCGAGCTCATTCCGAAGCTGATGCCGGCGTGTCAGACGCCGGCCGCGGACGGCATGGTCGTGCAAAGCAGTAGCCCCAAGGCCGTCGCCAACCAGAAGGCGGTGATGGAGTACCTGCTCATCAACCATCCGATCGACTGCCCGGTCTGCGACCAGGCCGGCGAGTGCCACCTTCAGGACTACAGCTACAAGCACGGCCGCGGCGCTTCGAGGTTCCAGGAGGACAAGGTCAAGCAGCCGAAGAAGGACATCGGCGAGCACGTCCTGCTCTACGCCGACCGGTGCATCATGTGCACGCGCTGCGTCCGTTTCACCCGGGAGGTGTCCGGTACGAGCGAGATCGGCGTCTTTGGCCGGGGCCACACCGAGCAGATCGACGTCTTCCCGGGCCGGCCGCTGGAAAACGAGCTTTCGGGCAACGTGGTCGACATCTGCCCGGTCGGGGCGCTGCTGGACAAGGACTTCCTCTTCGAGCAGCGCGTGTGGTTCCTCGGGCAGACGGCGAGCATCGATCCGCTCACCGCCTCCGGCGACAGCATCTGGATCCATCACAACGAGGGGCGCATCTACCGGGTCAAGCCGCGACCGAATCCCGAGGTCAACCAGTGGTGGATCAGCGACGAGATCCGCTACGGCTGGCACTTCGTGCACAGCGAGGACCGGCTCACGACGCCGCGCCGCATGCAGTTCGGCGAGCAGATCGAAGCCGGCTGGGACCGCGCCGGCGCGCAGGTCGAGGAGGGGCTCCGCGAGGCCGCCGAATCCGGGCCCGGCTCGCTGGCGGTCATGGTCAGCCCGATGCTCACCTGCGAAGAGGCCTACCTGCTCGGGCGACTCGTGCGCGGCCTCGACGCCGAAGCGGTGCTCGTGATCGGACCCGTGCCCGTCGAAGGCGAGGACCGCACGTTCCCCGGCGGATACCGCGTCCACGCCGAGAAGTGCCCCAACCGGCACGGCGTGCAGCGGGCATTGAGCACGCTGGGAGGCGAGGTCATCGATTACGCGGCATTCCTCGAGCGGCTTTCGGACAAGAAGTCCGCGATCAAGGCGGCCGTGGTCAGCGGCAACTACCCCGCGGCCTGGCCCGACGGCGATCTCGTCAAGGCGCTCGGCAAGCGATTCCTCGTCGTCATCGACACGCTCGCCAACGACCTTTGCGCGAAGGCCGACGTGCTGCTGCCCTCGGTGACGTGGGCAGAGAAGTCCGGCACGTTCGAAAACGCGGCGAACCGGATCCAGGCGTTCGAGCAGGCGATCGACCCGATCGAGTCGGCGCGCAGCGAGGGTCGGATCGCGACGGAACTGCTCGCGCAGTGCGGCCTGTCCGAACCGACGGCGTTCGATCCGCAGGCGGTGCGTCGCGAAATGGGGGGCGTCTACCTCGAGATCGAGCCGCCGCCGACGGCGCCGCAGCGCGAGGGCGACATGCAGTATGTCGCGTTGTAATGAAACGGCTCCTCTCAGATCGGGTGCGAAGGGCGATGCAGGCGCTGCTGGTGCTTGCGCTCGCGGGCTGCGGTGGCGCCGACCGCACCGAGTCTGAATCGGACGATCGCGATACACGTCTGGCGGAGGTGCAGCAGGTGCTGCGCGAGGGCGGACCGGAACCCGCGCTGGTGCTCGTCGAGAAGGTAGGGCGCCTGTTCGGCGAGGACGGCGAAACGCTCGCGCTGAAGGGGCACATTCTTCACCGTCTGGAGAAGTTCGAGCAGGCGGTCGCGACGTTCGACGCGTCGCTGAAAATCGAGCCGACGGGCGAGTTGCACCTGGACCGGGCGATCAGCCTGACGGCGCTGCAGCGGCACGAGGAGGCGGAGGCGGCGCTGGCGGCGGCGGAGGCGATGTTTACCGAGAGGCTCGAGGGCCGAAGCTACGACGTGGTGCTGAAGCTTCACATGGCGATGATCGCGCATCTGCGCGGCAACGATCAGTCGGCGCTGGATCAGATCAACCTGATCATCGCGGAGCATCCTGACTCTTCGGCGGCGCGGGAGCTCAAGGCGGAAGTACAGCGCTCGATAAATTAAGAGTCGCTAACTGAACCGTCAGGCCCGAGACCGACGACGGTGGTGCGTCGCAAGAAGACCGAAGCAGATTGCCTCTACAGGCCGGCGATGCAGGGCGACGCAGCCAGGCGCCGCTGTCGTCGGTCGAAGCCAGGAGCATTCTGTTGGCGGCTCTAAGTCCAAGGTATTAGTCATCAAGCCAATGGCTAACTGTCATTTCAGATGCCGCGCGTTCGGCGTCGGGTGACCTGGACCAGCATGCACAAGCTGATCAGACCGAGGGTCGCCGTCAGCGGTTCGGGGATGGCCTCGGGATTGACGGACCCCGGAGTCGCGACGCCAAGGAATCCCGAGCCGTCGCCCCGTTTCGCATTGCCGGGTACGTCATCGATCGTCGCGTTCTGCCGAGCGATTCCGTCCTGTGCGCCGTCGGCGACGAACTGGTCCATGAGATCGCTTTCAAAGTCGTAGTAGATGGCGAGTTCGCTTCCCGGGTTCACCACGTCGGAGACTCCGCTCGTGACGAGCGCAAGCACGTCCGACGCTGACAGCGCCCGATTCAGAATCAGCAACTCGTCGACGTGGCCGATGAACTGCTCGTTGGCGGAACCGCCGCCATCATGGGGATCCTCGCCGAAATGAAGGTTGGCGGTGTTGGTGTATCCGTTTCCCACGTTGCCGGTGGCGACCTCCGAGCCGTCGAAGTAGATCCTGACGTCACCGTTGTCGACAGTCAGCGCGTAGTGGTGGTAACCGGGATTCGTCACACCGGCCGGTGGTGCCGTCGTCTGGACGACCGTGTTGTTTACGATGGCGCGAATCCCCGGAATGACGCCGCCCGTGGGATCGTAATCCATCAGGATGCGGTCCGCGCCGACCGGGCCGACGCCGCGAAAGCTCGAGAACAAGCGCGTGAAGTCGAGCGCGGCTTCGCGATTGTCGGCATGAACCGCGAGCGTGTACTGGTCGCCAAGCAGGGTCGTGCCGGGAAGCTCGAAGGTGCTGAACGGCGGATTGACGACGGCTTCGACCTGCAGGCTCAACAGCGCGACCAGCACGAGCATCTGGGTCAGTCGTGCGCCGGGTTTGGCCAGATTGATACACGATTCGTGGTTCATCTCTATCTCCTTGATCTTCGGATGCGGAAGTGTGCGTCCAGGATCGTAACGCGAACCTCCGCCGGACACGACGGAGTTCGCTGGCGAATCGTACCATCCGGCGAGGGTTTGCGGGTCGTTCCTCGAGCGGAATTTCGATAGAGCAGACGTCAAACGGTTTTCGGGGTACCCATCTTGCCCAGCCTGCTACGGCGCGATCGCCGCTCAGACGCTAGGATCTGCGACGGAGACACGGATGTCCTCGATTCCACGTCATTGCGAATTGCTTCAGGATGCGGGCGATGCCGCGCGTCTCGAGATGTGCGTCCTCGCATCAGGCTCCGGCGGCAACTGCACGATCATGCGTCACGGTGCCTTCTCCATGCTCATGGACGCCGGGCTCGGGCCGCGGACCATCGCGCGGCGTCTCGCCACCGCTCGCGCCGGTCTGAACGATCTCGGGGCCGTCGTCGTGACGCACCTCGACCAGGACCATTTCCGGCCGACGTGGGTGTCGGCGCTGCTGCGCCTTCAGTTGCCCCTGTTCCTCCATCGCTGGCACGACGACGATCTTGCCCGCGTTCCCGGATCGGTGCGCCTGCGCCGCGCCGGCCTGGTGACGGCGTTCGGCGACGAGCCGTTCGAGCCGGTGCCAGGCATGACGCTGCACCCGATTCGGCTCGCCCACGACCAGAAGGGGACGTGCGGATTTCGCGTGGAGGCGGAGTCGGATCGGCTCGGGTATGCGACCGACCTCGGGCACGTGCCGCAGCGACTGGTGACGCACTTCACCGACGTCGAGCTGCTCGCCATCGAAAGCAACTACGATCCGCACCTGCAGCGAAGCAGCGGCCGGCCGATCTTTCTGCAGCGCCGCATCATGGGGCGCGCGGGTCATCTTTCGAACGAGCAGGCGTTCGCCGCCGTGCGCGAGATCCTGGGCCGGTCCGAGCGGGGCAATCCCCGCACCGTGGTGCTGCTTCACCGCTCGGCGCAGTGCAATCGGCCCCGGTTGATCCACGACATGTTCGCGCAGGACGAGCGCCTGGCGAACCGCGTCGTCCTCGCCGAGCAGCGAAGGATCACCCAGTGGCTGAAGTGCGGCCACGCGGACTCGTTAACGGGAAACCAATTGGATTTCAGATTCTGATCGGAATCCGCGTGCCGATTAGTCATTGAGCCAATCGTTATTCTTCATTTCGGACGCGGTCCCCGTCGCGCATCCGAAATAAAAAACAACGATTGGCTTAGGCTTAACGACTGATAGCTTAATCCCCCGCCCCTCGCCCCTCCCTCGCCCTTATCCCGCCTGCAACTGTGCGTGCGTCAGCGTCCGATACAGCGTGCAGCGCTTCAGAAGCTGCTCGTGGCTGCCTTGATCCTCCACCTTTCCCTTGTCCATCACCACGATGCGATCCGCATCGGCCACCGTGCTGAGGCGATGAGCGATCACGAAGACCGTTCGGCCCTTGCGAAGCTGGCGCAGCGCCTGGTTGATCTTCGCTTCCGATTCCGCGTCGATCTGGCTGGTCGCCTCGTCGAAGATGAAGATGCTCGGGTTGGTCAGCACCGCGCGGGCAATGCAGATGCGCTGACGCTGACCGCCTGACAGGCCTTCGCCGTGCTCGCCGAGCCGCGTGTCGTACCCGTCGGGCAGCGCCTGCACGAATTCGTCGGCCATCGCGATCCGCGCTGCGCCGACGATCGTCTCCTGCGCGACGTATCGGCGCCCGTAGCTGATGTTCTCGCCGATCGTGCCTTCGAACAGCACCGACTGCTGGGTCACGACCGCGATCTGCTCGCGCAAGCTGCGGAGGCGCATCGCGGCGATGTCGACGCCGTCGATCAGAATGCGGCCCGAGTCCGGCTCCAGCAGGCGGACGAGCAGGCTCAACAGCGTCGTTTTGCCCGAGCCGTTGCCGCCGACGACGGCCACGGTCTCCCCGTGCGGAACGTGGAGGCTGATGCCGTCCACCGCGGGCTGCGGCTGAGCGGGGTAGGTGAAGCTCACGTTCTCGAACACGATCGACTCGGTGGCCCGGCGCGCGGGCGGCAGGTCGTGCCGCGCGTCCGGTCCCGTCGGCTCGACCGGAATCTCGAGCATCTCGAGGATCCGCCCCGCGGCGGCGCGCCCCTCGTTGACGCGGTTGTTCAGTCCTGCGAGCGGCCGCAGGCTGTTCGCCGCGGCCGCGAGCGCGAGCAGCACCGTCATGAACTCGGCCGGGTCGCGTCCCTGCGGTCCGAGCACCCACCAGGCCGCGAGCGAAGCGACGCCGATCACGGCGAGCAGACCGAGCGAGTCGACGACCGGCGACGACAGGGCGGCGACGGTCCGGGTCTTGGTCTCTTCGCGGTAGAGGCCGCGGTTGATGAGTCCGAAGCGGCGGCGCTCGTAGCCTTCGGCGTTGTGCACCTTGACGACGCGCATCCCGTCGAGCGCCTCGGTCAGCGCGCTGACCATGCGGCCGCGCTGCCGCATCGCGCGCCGCGAGGCGCGCCGGATCGTCTTGCCGAACTTCCGAAGCAGGATGGCGACCGGCGGCGCGCCGACGAGGGCGATGAGCGTCAGCCATACGTCGATGTAGAAGGCAACGATCACGGCGACCATGCCCTTCAGGAGCTGCTCGATGCTCTTGCCTAGGATGGCCTTGTAGGCGCGGGCGAGCGGTCGCGTGTCGAACGTGATGCGGCTGATGTGATCGCTGCTGCCGCGCTGCAGGAGGTCCACGAGCGTCGTGCGCACGAGTCGGCGGAAGACGCGGGCGCGCCAGGCCATGGCGGCGCGCTGCGAGATCGTGATCGTGATCACTTCGTGGATATAGCGGCCGATGCTGCCGATCACCGTGAGCCCTGCGATGAGGGCCATGACGTAGAGGAACGCCTGGTACGGACTGTCGGGCACGTGCGGCAGCAGCGCCTGTCCGATTTCCTGGACCCACGCAGGCTGATCTTCGCTCATCAGCTTGTCGCGGACGAGCTGCTCGACCTTCACCCCCTTGTTCAGCAGAAAGGAGAGCGCCCAGAGCACGCCGCCGATGCCGGCCCCGAAGCTGACCGCGGAGACGAGCGCGCCGCACAGGGCGATGCCGAGCGGCCACTTGTAGCGGAGCAGGATCTTCGCGGTGATGAGAAACGGGTCACGCATGGGGGTCAACAGGGTACCGTGTAGCCGAAGTCGCCAGACTTCGGAGCCGCTCCGTGTCGCGCGCTGCCTCTGAAGTCCGGCGACTTCAGCTACATCCTTCTCAGCGCCTCCAGGTCGTCGAAGAAGCCGGGATACGTCTTGCTCACGCAGTCGGGATCGTTGATCGCGATCCGCGCCGGGCTGGCCGCGGCGGCGACCGCGAAGCTCATCGCGATGCGATGATCGTCGTACGTGTCGATGTCCGCCGGGCGCAGATCGCCGTCCGACGGCGCCTCGATGTGCAGGTCGCCTCCGTCAATCCGCACCCGTGCCCCGAGCTTCGTCAGCTCGTGGTCCAGGGCCGCCATCCGGTCGGTTTCCTTGATTCGCAGGTTCGGCACGTTTCGGATCGTCGTGGGACCGTCGGCGAACAGCGCCGCCGCGGCCAGCGTCATCGCCATGTCCGGCATGGCGTTGAGGTCGACGTCGACGCCCTTCAGCCGCGCGCCGTCCGGCGGCGCCATGACCGTCAGGAAATCCGGGCCGAAGAGGATCGATGCGCCCATCTGGTGCAGCACGTCCGCGATCCCGACGTCGCCCTGCAGGCTGCGGCGCCCCAGGCCGGTGATCGTGCACTTGCTGCCCGGTATCACGGCGGCCAGCGCAAGAAAGTAGCTGGCGCTGGAGGCGTCGGGCTCGACTTCGTATTCGATCGCCCGACAGGATGCGGACTTCACGTCGATTCGTGTCAGCGCCGCATCGGCGTCGACCTCGGCGCCGAAGCGCTGCATCAGGCCGAGGGTCATCACGACGTAGGGGCGGCTCGGGATCGCGCCGCCGATTCGCAGCGACAGGCCGTTGCCGCATCGCGGGCCGATCATCAGCAGTGCGGTCACGTACTGGCTGGACTGCATCGGCCCGATCTCGACCTCGCCGCCGTTCAACGAGCCGCCGTCCACCGTGAGGGGAGGAAAGCCATCATCGGCTTCGTATGCGATCGATGCGCCCAGTTGTCGAAGTGCGTCCACCAGCTCGCCGATCGGCCGCCGGCGCATTCGCTCGATGCCGTCGAGGGTGAACCTTCCCGGCCATAGACAGCATGCGGCTGCGAGCGACCGGATCGAGGTGCCCGAGTTTCCGAGGTCGAGCCGGATCGGAGCGCCGGGATCGGAGCGCACCGCGCCGCCTTCGATCTCGATGCGATCCTCGTCCGCGTCGAGGTCGAACCCGATCCGTCGCAGCGCCTCCACCATGCGCCGGGTGTCGTCGGCCCAGAGCGGGCGCCGGATGATCGAGCGGCCTTCGGCCAGCGCCGACAGCAGCAGCGCCCGGTTCGTCAGGCTCTTCGACCCGGGCGGACAGATCGACGCCTCGAAGGCGGCAAGCGGCTCGATGGTGATGGATCGGGGCATGGATTCTTTTGATTTTTGATCTTTGATTCTTGATTTGGGTGTAACCGGTCGGCCGCGGATTCATAGCCACGAAAAACTACGAAAAGCCACAAGAATGAGAAGAGATTCGTGGGTGCGGTCGACGAATTCGCCGATCTGTCGGTTCACGAAGTCGGAATCGTATGTTTCCGCTTTTCGTGGCTTTTCGTGGTTTTTTTGGCTGTTCCGGCCCGCGGAGCACCGGTTACACCCTTTTGATCTCGATTTGCGCGTCGCAAATCAAGAATCGCAAATCAGGAATCAGAAATCCCATTCAGGGTCGTCGGAAGACGGCGACGACGTTTTCGACCGGCACGACGAACAGGCGGTTGTCGCCCTCGAAGTCGACGGGGATGGCTTCCTTCGGGTTGAACAGCACGCGGTCGTACTGCTCGATGGGGTAGTTCGAATCCGAGGCGACCTCGGCGGAGACGGTGACGACCCGGCCGGTCAGCGTCGGGATCTCGATCTTGTCGGGCAGGTGAATGCCCGACTTCGTCTGCTTCTTGTCCTCGTCCTTACGGATCAGGACGCGCTTGCCGATGGGCTCGACGGTTTCGAGCGAGGATTCCGATTTTGTCGATCTGCTCATGATTGAACCCACATTGTAGCAGAATCCGCGGTCATCGGCCTTCGCAAGGACCGCCCCCCTGAAGGATGGGCTGACGCGGGCATGATTCAGATTGCTCCAGAGGATTGGGTGGCTGCGCTCGACCCCAGCCACCCACTCTGCGAACGATTCCAAAGGGACCCGCGACAGCTGTCACGCACCCCTGAAGGATGATGAGTGTCACGTGCTTCTCCTTTTCGTGGCTTCTCGTTCGTGGCTTCTCGTGGCGATCACGCCGCCGGCCACCGGTACACCCGAATCACTTTCTTCTTTCCCACACCAGGTGCGAAAGCTCAGGGACGATCAGGCGCGACATCGCAAGCTCGACGGCGCCGGACGATCCCGGCATCGCGAACAGCAGCGTCTCTCCGGCAAGACCCGCGACCGCGCGACTCAGCATCGCCGCCGCGCCGATGTCGTCGAAGCTGAGCATGCGGAACAGCTCGCCGAATCCCTCCAGCTCGCGATCGAGCAGCGACCGGACGACCTCGATGGTCGTGTCCCGCCGCGCGATGCCGGTGCCGCCGGTCGTGAACACGACTTCGAGATCGGCCGGCGCAAGCCACTTCTCGAGACGACTTCGAATCTCATCGGGCTCGTCCCGGACGATCTCGTAGTCCTTCACGGAGTGGCCGGCGCGCTCGAGGTGGTCGATGACAAGGCGGCCGCCCTGGTCGGTCTCGCGCGTGCGCGTGTCGCTCACGGTCAGCACGGCGCACCGGGCGACCTGTCCCGCGGCGAGCTTTCGATGCTCGTCGGCGGGCCCGCTCATGTCGACTGCTGATCGGTCTGGAGAAGCCGGCAGCGCTTCGGGCTGCGCCCGTGCTCGTCGAACAGGACCAGGTCGTTCGCTTCGTCGGTGCGCAGCCAGGACTCGGGCAGGTAGTAGCGCTGCTGCGGGCCGACCTTCTTGCCGGTCGAGGTCGTGAGAAAGTAGCGGCCGGCATTGTGGCCGTTGATGAAGATCTGCCCCTTGCTCATCCCGGTGAGATCGAGCCAGAGCGGGCGCGGCGCGTCGACGGCCGCGAACGTGCTGCGGAACCATCGCGGGGCCGTGTCCGGCGCCGTGCCGATGGGTTCGAAGGCGCTGGCCGGCGGTATCGTCCACGGGGCGTACGCCCACGGTGCGCCGTCCGTGAGGTTCGCCGTGCACTGGAACATGCGAAGGCGCGAGGGGTGAAGGGCCGCGCCGTCGTATTCGTCGAACAGGCTCAGGCGCAGTTCGTTCTGGCCGCCGGTGATCTGGGCGCCGACTTCGAGCAGGAACCGCGCGCGGCCGCCGGTGTACAGCGGGTCGACCATGCCGATCGGCTCGCGGTTGACGAGCACGAGCGCGCGGTGCGCCAGGTCCTTGATGTCCAGCACGATCGGGTTGCGGCCGGACGGCTTGAACTTCCAGACGAGCGCCTGGGCCGGGCCCTGCCTCGCGAAATCGAGGCCGAGGAAGAAGCCGCCGACCGCCCCCAGGTCGGGGATCTCCGAATCGACGACCTTCGCTCGCGCGAGGCGCAGCGTCTTGACGGCGTAGCCGTGGCCCCACAGGCCCTTGCGCTCGCCGAGCGACCATCCCTGGCTGAACCGGCCCAGGTTGTCGACGAGGGCGACGGTCGACCCTTCGATATTCAGGTTCGCCGGATCGTCGGCGGCGCCGGGGCCGACGCCGAGGACCGCAGCGCGTTCGTGCTCGCCAAAGAGGTGGATGCGATCGGCGCACGCGGGAAACAGCACCTTCTCGCGGCCTGCCGACTCGAGGTTGAACCGGAACCAGCCGTACCCTTCGACGCCGGCAAGCTCGGCGAAGCTCGACGGCTCGCTGATCTTCTTGAACTGCTTCGCGGCGCCGGCGCGCCAGGGGGTCGTCGAAGCGACGGACCATTGCGTGAGGCGCGGGCTCGTGCCCTTTCGCACCGGGGCGATCTTCCGGTGTCGCACGCCGCCGTCGGAGCTGATCTGCGCCATGGACGACCAGCCCGCGCGCGGCAGGGGCTTGTCCTCGTCGTCGAGCCCGGCGCCGCCGACGATCAGCCCGTCGTCGAGGCGCTCGGCGGCATCGACCTGCGCCTCGTTGAGCACGGCGATCGTGATGTCCTCGAACGACTGCACGACCGGCTTCTGTCCGGACGGCACGGTGACGGGCAGCACCGCCCCGTTGATGCAGACGAGGCCCTTCGTGCCGGACGGTCCGAACAGCACCAGCATGCGCTTGCCGATCCAGGCCCATGGCCGGAGGTTGGTGTAGGTGAGCTCCGCAACGCCGCCCAGGTTCGACTCGAGGAGCAGCCAGGCCAGCCGATCGCGGCCGAAGCTGACCGGAATCGTCAACCCGTTCTGCAGCAGCATCTCGACGTCGCGCGTCCGGTCGCCTTCAGCTTTCATCAGGAACACGACCTGGCCCTGCGCGCCGCGCTGATGGAAGACGCTGACGGGATGGTCGCCCGAGGGCATGATGGTGACGTGCGTCGGATCCGGATCGAGATGCGCGAACACCTCTCCGAACTCGTTCGCGAACGTGCTGATGCGCTTGACGGCGTCGTACGTCGCGCCCCGGCCGCCGCCCTCGGACAGCGGCGCGCCGCAGTCGTAGCTGGTCGTGACGAACCAGCTACCGGACGCCCCGTTGTCGCTGAACCCCGAGCCAACGGCCTCCGCGGTCGCATCGCTCATGTTCATCGCCGGATCGTCGACCCCTACGCTGCGCCCGGCCGTGAAACCGAGGTTCGTGCCGCCGTGAAACGGCTCGAGGTTGTACTGCGCTCCGCTGGCCAGAATCATGCCCAGGTCCACCTCGACCTGCGCGGGGTCGCGGTTCGGCCGCGACTTCTCGCCCCAGTGATCGCAGGTGCCGCTGCGGTAGCCGATGACGAGGCGCGGGGACTCGGGACGGACGACGCGAAGCTGGCGCAGATCCGCCGCGAGATGGTCCTGGCCACTCCAGGTGTCGATCGTCGTGTCGACGCTCTGCCAGAGGTTGTTGCTCATCAGCACCGGGACCGCGCAGCCGTTCTCGCGAAGGTAGCGCGTGATCTCGCGGAGGTAGTCGGGAATGCGCCCCGGGTTCGGGTTGGGGTATCGGCAGCACCACTGGTGCTCGGCCTGCATCAGCACGATGGGGCCGCGCTTCGAAGAGGTCACCTGCAGCGACTTGACCTGGTCCATGACGGCGCCGAGGAACCGGGCGGACGCCTCGAGGAACGGGCCGTTGCTCTCGCGCATCCGGACGCCCTCGGCCAGCGCGAGCCAGTCGGGCAGGCCGCCGCCGTCCCAGTGCGCGTCGATGAACGGGCCGGGGCGAAGAATGCAGTACATGCCTTCCTCGCCGACGAGCTTGATGAACGCGGCGAGGTCCGCATCGCCCTTGAAGTTGAACTTCTTCCGGGTGGGCTCGTGCAGGTTCCAGCAGACCGAGGTGTCGATGCAGTTGAGACCCGCCTGCCGCGCGGCGCGGATACGGCGACGCCAGAGGTCCCGAGGAATCCGAGCGTAGTGGATTGACCCGCTGACGAGCCAGATGCGGCGGCCGTCGATGATCAGGCTTTGGCCGTCGTAACTAACGGTGACCATGCGATGGCGACGTATTGGCGGAAAAGGGCGGTTTCAGGACAGCCTTCAAGGGCATGAGCGCCATGTCGAGGCCGAACTTCGCGGGCTGGACGACGAGGTCGAGCATGTTCGTCGGGTTCAGCAGGGTCTGGTTGCGATGGCCATCGAGGCCGGTGTGCCACTGCTGCTCGTACGCCTCGTCCTTCTTCACCTTTTCGTCGGCTCGCAGATCGACGTCCTTGAAGTAGATCGGACGATGCCGGGTGCCCCCATCACTCGGGCCGACCGTGCGCTTCGGCCAGTGCGATCGGTCCATCGTGCCTGCGACGAGGGACGGGGCGTCGGGTTTCTCGGGCTCGACGGCCACGGTGTCGTCCGGTATCTCGACGGCCGTCACGATGCTATCGGACGCTTCCTCGACCTCGGCCTCGATGATCTCCACCGCCCCGGCGCCATCCGTCGCGTCGTCCGTCGCGTCTTCGGGCGCAACCGGTGCGGCCTCGGCGTGCAACTCGGCCGCTTCGACCGATTCGGGAGCTTCAGGAGCCTCGGGTTCGGACGGCGCCTCGGCCGCCGGCTCCGTCACCTCGACGGTCGCCTCGGGCTCAGGCACATCCACAGGCTCGGAATGGACTTCGACGGGGCCCGACTCGGTGATCAGCTCGGTGTCCTCGTCGAGCGTGATGCCGAGCGTTCTGGCGATCTCCTCGCGGCTCCTGAGGCCCGGACCGTCGGCTTGATAATGGGCGTCCCCTTCGGCGGCGGCATCCCCCTGGCCGTGACCGCCGCCGGGCGAGGCACAACCCAGGAGCCCGCCCAGCCAGTAAACCAGGGTCATCCAGAACGCAATCCAGACCGTCTTCCGTGTCATAGCGTCACTCCGGAACGTCCATGTATGTGGCTGGCGAGTATATCAGATGGCCGTGCCGCTACCAACGAGCGGGAGACGGGTGCCGGCCGCAGGAGCGGCACTGAGGGGCAGGGTCGACTGCTGGCGGTGCCAGAGCCAGCCGGCGATCAGGATCGTGCTGATCCCCATCGCGTTGATGAGCCAGTCCCCGGGACACGAGCAGCGGAAGGGCACCACCAGCTGGTGGACCTCCTCGCCGGTGGCCAGCACCATGCTCACCAACCAGGCGAGCAGGAACCGCTGGCCGATCGCCCGCGCGAGGATCAGGGCGAGCAGGCCGAAGCCGCAGAAGTGGGCCATCCCGCGGATGAACTCGTCGGATAGCCCGGCGACGGACAGGTCGCCGGCAAGATGCTTCGCCCCGGCGAACAGCACCGTGAAGCCGGTGGCGCAGATGGCCAGTGCCGCCAGGCGGCGGGTGCGCTGGCCAGCGATGGAGACGTTGCCGAGCGACATGGTCATCACGGCCATCGTAACGGCAAGGCCCGTACCGCGGGCGGGACCCGGCGGTACTATATATAAGATGTTATTTTATAATATTTTAACCCCATAGGAATTTGTATTTGGGACGTTGCCTGGGTTGCCGCGCGGCATTGTGGAGCCGATGTTCGATTTCCGAGGTCATTCGGGCTTGGTGAACGAACGTCTGTCGGGTTCGGAGGTATCACGGAGGAAGCTTCCACCACACTTGGGACACCCTAGCGCAGGGTATCCCCCAGGTTCCGTGGGCGGGAAGGCATCTACGACGACGTCTTCGATCCAATCCGTATGGTTACATGAATGGCAACGGTAGTTGGCCCATTCCGTAGGCTGATGCCAGGGCATGTCCTCCAGCATTTGCTTCAGCCAGTCTGGCTGCTCGCCCTTGGAGTTCTGGTTCAATGTAGGGCTCCATGTCGAACAATCCGTAGTCTTTGATGGTGCCGTAATCAGGGTGAGAAATCAATTCCAGGTCCATCGGTTTGCCACAACGGGGGCACAGCAAGGGGTTGTGCCCGAAGCTTTCGAAGAACAGTTGCGAAAAGCGTTTGCGGGGCACGACCCGATAGCCTCTGGGGTCCGGCGGAGTCTCGGTTGGCAGAAGCCGCTCCAACTGCTGTCGGGCCTTTTCATAGCGCACGTTGCCATGCAGGCCGTAGTAGCGGATGCGTTGGAAGCCCTTGGGCAGGATGTGCTGGACCATTCGGCCAATAAAGCGGAGAACGGGGAGCGCTTCGTGCTGGATCGCCTCGGTCTTGTGGTCCTTGTACCAGTAGCGGACGGTTTGCCCGTCGTAGTTCTCGATCCGTCTGACAGAGATTGGCGGAGAGACCACGTACTTCGCCAGGTACTGGGCCAACCCTTGGCCCCCTGGGGGCACGTCGCCGGGTTGTAGGTAAGCGACGAAACCATTGGGGTAGTTCTTCCACGCTCGATCGAGGTCCTTCTCGATAGCGGGATCGGGTACATGTTGCCTCAGCATGGTCAGCAGGTGGTACTGCCATTTCTTGTGCATGATCTCGTAAGGGATATAGCTGACTGACTTCCATCGTCCATGCGGGCTGAGTCCGCCTGCCGTGTGCAGGATGTGAAGGTGTGGGTTGTAGTGGCCCGATCGACCAGCGGTTTGCAGAACGATGATGGTACCGATGTCGAGTTGGACACCAGTCGAAGTATGGAAGATATCTTTCAAGCAGGCGTGACCGATCCGCATGAACGGGTCGAGCAGGGTTGGATCGCGATAGAACCACGAGTGGAGAAAGTCTGGGACGGTCAAGACCGTGTGGCGGTAGGTGGCACCGGGAAAGAGGCGTCGTCCGATGAAGTTCGACCATTGATCGGTGTAAACGCGAGCGCACGAGAGACAGAAGGCGGACTTGCAAGAGAAGGCGATGCGTCGGGTCTGTCCGCAGCTCATGCAGCGGTACTGCACGAAGCCCATCTTTTCGGGATCACCGCAGTCCAGCATCTTCTGGACGGCCACGTCATAGTGCGGTGTGTCAAAGCGGGGATAAACAGCCTTGAACTGAGGCCAGTGATCTCGGAAGATCTGCTTGAACGTACTGCTGTCGATGCCGTCCCTGGCCATGGTTGTCCGCCCGAGACAACCAACGTCGCATCAGGCGGACAGAGGGGCAAGCTGTCCAGGGGCGACCCTCAGAGTCCCCGGCGCAGCCGGGCTAAGTTCGCCAATAAACACCAAAACCCATGTGTCTATTTATAATTTAGTAGTCTTTATTCGAAATATATCCTGTTTTGGTGCGTATAGTCCTCTGTAGACGCGAGACGATCACATGAAACAAGACATGTGGATAAAAGAAGGAAGTCCGGCGTTGGATGCCGTTCACGCGGAACGCCTTTCCCGGATCCCCTTTCGAAATTCGATGGATTTCAGCTTGCCAAGAGTGTTTCCCGCCGGGGATGGGCTTCTGGATGAAGATCCGGCAAGGCAGCAGTTTCTCCGTTATCAGACCATGCGGATCCCGGCAGAGACCGCCAGCCCTGGTGCCGATCACCGACTTCCGCAGGGATCCGAATTCGACGCACAGGACGACGGAGTCCCTTGCGGCGGTATCACCAGCGGTTCCGCGATCGCCTCCGACGGCCCCGTGCCGGGCCGGTGTGAAGGTGGGCGGGCCCTTGGAGTGCAGATCTGCCTACGACGCGGTCAGTGCTGTTTCGAGAAAGCCGGGGCGGTGGTGGAGATGGCATCAGTACCGAAGGGCCGTAAAAGCGCCATACGGCCCAGAACCAGGCGATCACAGAGACGCCCAGGTGAACCGTTGGCGCCGAGTACCTCAACCGGCGAGCGGCCGAGGAGTGCGATCCATGGCTTAGAAACCCACACCTTTGTAGCAGACGGTCTAGTTCAGCCTGGTCCTTTCGGCCAGATCCCCGTCCCGCCGTTGCGGGCAGCAGCGAAACACAGACACCGAGGCCTTTTGGAGGGCTGCCAAGGCCGATCCGGCGGTTCGTGTGAACCTGCCGGCCAATTTACAGCCTGAGTCACGAACACGGGGCGAGGCCCCCTTCGAGGAATGAATCATGAAACTTACGAAAATCGTTTGCCTTGTATTGATCACGATGGGCATCAGTTCGCTGACGGCGTCAGCGTCATCGGACGCCGTGGAGTCGCCGCAGAACTTTTTCAAACTCCGGGTCAAGGCGGCGCTGACACGGGTCATCACCCCTTCGGATTCTCCGGTGCCCGTGCCGATCACATTTGTCGGCAAGGGCAAAGCAAAGGCCGACGCCCACGGCGTGACCATCCGGTTCAGCGTTCTTGACGCCAACGGTCAAGAGGGAACCGCCAAGATTCGTGTCAGGAATCCCCTGGAATGGGGTCGGAACCGTACTTTCGGCGGCAAGGGCGCCGCGAAGGTCGTGATCGGAGATTCCCGCTTTGCCTTCCGTCTCAAGGTCAAGGGGAAAATCATCCGCCGCGACGACGGCCGGCTGGTCCTTCACGGAAAATTCGCATCGCGGCACGGCTCGAACGCCGCGGCGAGGTTCGCCGGACGGTTCGGTGGTCTGAACCTGGTCCCCGTTCCCACGGTGACCGACTGATCCCGATGGGTTTGTGATTCAAGAGCACACACCACCGATTGGCGGGCGGTCACGCCCGCCAATCGGTGGCCCGGGGTTCGAGGACATCGGCCCACGTCCGGATGATGGAGATCATGCGATGAAGAAGACAATGAATGGTTTTACATTGATCGAACTGCTCGTCGTGATGGCGATCGTCACCCTGCTGGTCGGCATCATGCTGCCGGCCCTATCGCGCGGGCTGGGCGACGCAAAATCCGCGGTGTGCCTCGTCAATCTCAAGCAACTCGTATCCGGATTCCACATCTATGCCGACGACAATGACGGAAGACTTCCCGGCGAACAGATTGAGACGATGTGGGAGGAACTCCTGCACCCCTACCTCAACGATCGCGGGGTTTATGCGTGCCCGGCGGACGCCGACGCGACGACCCTGGAAGCCGGGATCAGCTATGGATGGCGTGACACGCTCGCGGTGAGCGACCCGGCGTCGAGTTTGTCAGGGAGAAACTTGGGCAACGTGTCGCGAGGGGAGCTGGTCCTTGTCTTCGACAGCATCCCGGGATGGCACGGCGAGACCGTCATTCAGGCGGGGGCCGTCGATTCCTCCGTCCGCCGTTATGACCATGCCGAGTTCTACACCAACCTCGACTGGACGGTCCATTGAATACCCCCGGGCCTGACCCCACCGGGGAAACGGATCCAGGGACGGCGTGAGAATCCCGGCGGGGAGACGTACAAGCCGCACGCGATTCAGAGGTGACCGCCGTCTCCCGCGGCGAAGAAAGGGGGAGTGAAGCGGCCCAGCAGATTGTGGGGTTCTCTGATAACCGGGCGTAAGCCTGAGCGAGAATGAATCATGGTCGGATCACGCGAAGCTCGCGCAGCGCAGCCGGCGGAACCCGGGCTGCCAACTCAGATTTTGCTCAATTCACGCAGCCTCCTTTCTATCCATACGAATGGTCAAGATGGGTAACGCGGGATCGTCGCGATACGATCGCCTCCGAACCTGTACGACGATCTCATCCGGATCCGTGGCTCGTATCGGAATTGGCTCAGGCAGTTCGATGCCATTCCACGCTTCGTCGGGTGTTCGTCCGCCGAGCGATGCATGTGGCCGATGCTCGTTGTACCAATCCAAGTATTGGTTCATTCGCTGCTGGAGCGGACGAACACTGATCGGCAGGACTGCCAACCGGAGCCAGATTCGCAACGTCCGGAACAACCGTTCGATCTTGCCATTGAAAGACGGTTGGCGAACCTTGCCCTTGACAACGGTGATGCCATCTGTCTCGATCGTCGCTGTGAACCTGCCGGCGAACTGACCGCCATGGTCACAGATGAGGAAGCGCGGCTTGCCGAACGACCTGACAGCCGATCTCACGAGTCGAACCATGTGAGCCGTCGCGGGAGTTCCGTTGAAGACCTTCAGCCGAAGCAACTTGCGGGAGAAGCCGTCCATCAAGGCGGCGAAAGTGAACCGGAACCAGAGGATTCGAAGTTCCATCATGTCGATCTGCCAAACACGATTGGTCGTTTGTGGCGCGAGCAGATGATAAGATTCGACGCCCTCCGGCGGCACCATGGCCGGCTTGACGGAACGTCGCTTGGGCGGCTCTTCACGGAGGATACGCTGGACCGACGACCGGCTGATCTGCACGGCGGCTCGTACGATATGCCGAGCAATCGTTCGCGTGCCCACTTCGGGCTCAGGACACAGTCGCCTCAATTCATGAACCGTCCAACGGACTGCGTCGTGGACACGGTTCCACACGGGACCCGTGAACAGGTGGCTCGACGTCCCGGCCGTCCGAAGCTGCTTCAACCATTGGCGGACCGAATTCGGATGCAGGACGAATCGCCTGGCCGTCTCGGCTGCGGACCACTCTCGTAGCCGCATGATCTGAAGGATCTCAAGACGATGCACCGGCGTATAGTGTGGCCGTTGTTTCGCCGGGAGTCGCTCGCGCTGCAGGCGGAAGACGGCCAGTTCCCGCTCGAGGAGCCGTGCGTCCCACGAGGCCGCGTCTCTGGCCGCGGCGAGACGAATCACGGGCGAGGGATGCGAAGTCAGACGCGCGCGCACGAGCATGTAACCTTGGGCGATGGCTATGGCGATCGCGTCAATCAGATGGAGGACGGTCGAAATGGACCAGACAGACATGATCTGTCTCTCCCGAGTGGGCTTGAGGACCATGCTAACCGATCGATCGACGCCGCAGCTTAAATCACGCTGACGGAGTCGATTACGGGGAAGTAACAATATCTTGGGCCGCTACAATACTTCATTGATGAGCCAAAGTATGAGTCGATGGCCCGGTTTCAGCTTGTTGGCGGCGATCTGATTATGAGCTGTTCGGGAACAATTGGAAAGATTGCAATCGTTCCCGATGACGCCACGCCAGGTGTGATCAATCAGGCTTTGCTGAAGATTCGTCCCGATCATTCGACAGTGCGATCTAGATTCCTTGCGGCTTATCTGCGGAGCCCAAGCTTCTTAAAGGCGGTTGCGCGTCTCTCGATGGGGTCGGCGATGGCCAATGTTGCGTCAGTGCGTTTGCTTGAGAAGCTGCCGTGCCCAGTTCCAGGCATTGCAGAACAGGACACTATGGTCGCGGCACTGGATGAACAGAGCAATCGTCTTGCTGGCGTAGCGGCTCGGAGAGAGCGGGCTGTCGAGATAAAGCGGCTTCTGTTTGCGACAACAGCGGAGGGAGCATGACCTTCAACGAATCCAACACCGTCGAAGCCTTTGTTCGCGACCTGCTGTGCGGGGGCATCACTGACCGACCTGACGCTCCGACGGGTCTTGCTCGACACAATGGCCAAATCGTCGGTTCCGGTTGGCACTTCCTTAGTCCCAGCAACCTGCCACGACAGGCACAAGAGTCTCTTGTCGAAGATCATCTTCGCGAGGCCCTCATTCGCCTGAACCCGACGATTACTGCTGAGCCCAGCCGGGTTGACGACGTGCTCTACCGGCTTCGTGCGGTCATCCTGGCTGTTCGCAGCGACGGCCTGGTCAAGGCCAACGAGGAATTCGCCGCCTGGCTGACCGGCGAGCGGTCCATGCCGTTCGGTCCGAACGGCGAGCATGTCACGATCAAGCTGATCGACTTCGAGGACATCGAGCAAAACCAGTATGTGGTGACGCAGCAGTTGACCTTCCGCGCGGGCAAGACAGAAAAACGGGCGGATCTGGTCCTGCTGGTCAACGGGATTCCGCTTGTGGTCATCGAGGCCAAGACGCCGGTCCGCAACAGCCAGAGCTGGCTCGACGGGGCGCTCCAGGTCCATGACGACTACGAGAAGAACGTGCCGGAGTTGTTCGTACCAAACGTATTCTCCGTGGCCACCGAGGGGAAGGAATACCGCTACGGCTCGATCCGTATGCCGGTGGAGTTCTGGGGGCCGTGGCGGCTCGACGACGAAGACGTGATGCCGTCGATGCAGCAGGTGGAGATGGCCGTAACATCGATGCTCCGCCCGCAGATGATCCTCGACCTGCTGGCGAACTTCACGGCGTACTCCACGCACAAAGGCAAAAAGCGGATCAAGATTATCGCCCGATACCAGCAGGTCGAAGGGGCGAACAAGATTGTCAAGCGCGTCGTGGCGGGTTCCCCAAAGAAGGGGTTGATCTGGCATTTCCAGGGCTCCGGCAAGTCGCTGCTGATGCTGTTCGCGGCAAGGAAATTGCGACTGCACCCGGCGCTGAAGAATCCGACGGTGATGATCGTGGTCGACCGGATCGACTTGGATAGCCAGATCTCCAGCACGTTCTACGCCGCCGACACGCCGAACCTCGTCAAGGCAGAGAGCCGACAGGACCTGCACGATTTGCTCGACAGGGATGTCCGCAAGATCATCATCACCACGATTTTCAAGTTCGGCGAGGCCGACGGTGTCCTGAACGAGCGGCACAACATCATCGCCCTAGTCGACGAGGCCCACCGCACGCAGGAAGGCGACCTCGGCCGAAAGATGCGTGAAGCGCTGCCAAACGCGTTCCTGTTCGGCCTGACGGGCACGCCGATCAACCGTGCCGACAAGAACACCTTCTACGCCTTCGGAGCCGAGGAGGATGCCAACGGCTACATGAGCCGGTACGGCTTCGAGGAATCAATCCGCGATGGCGCAACCAAGGAACTGCACTTCGAGCCTCGCCTTGTTGATATGCACATTGACCAAGCGGAAATCGACAAGGCATTCAAGGAACTCACTGGGGGCCTGAGCGACCTTGAGAAGGATAAGCTGGCCAAGACGGCTGCGAAGATGGCAGTGCTGTTGAAGTCGCCAGATCGCGTCGCGGCCGTGTGCGCCGATATCGCCCAACATTTCCAAGAGAAGGTGGTGCCGAACGGTTTCGGGGCCCAGGTCGTCACCTTTGACCGCGAGAGCTGCCTGCTCTACAAGCAGGAACTCGACAAGCATCTCCCCCCGGAGACTTCCGACATTGTGATGTCGGTCAATCCCGGGGAGGACGAATACGCGCCGTTTCGGCGTGACCGGGACGCCGAAGAGAAGCTACTCGACCGCTTCCGCAATCCCAACGATCCGCTCAAAATACTGATCGTGACCTCGAAGCTGCTGACCGGCTTCGACGCGCCCATCCTGCAGACCATGTACCTCGACCGGCCGCTGCGCGACCACACGTTGTTGCAGGCGATCTGCCGCACGAACCGACCATACGGCCAGGAGAAGTCGCACGGCCTGATCGTTGATTACCTCGGCGTGTTCGATGATGTAGCGCAGGCGATCCAATTCGACGAGGAAGGCATCACCAAGGTCGTCTCGAACATCTCAGAACTGGTGCGCAAGCTTCCCGAGGCGGTGCAGAAATGCCTGGCGTACTTCCCCGGCGTAGACCGCACGCTTGAAGGTTACGAAGGCCTGATCGCGGCACAGGAGTGCCTGCCCAACAACGAGACCCGCGACAGCTTCGCGGCCGACTGCAGCTACATGTGCAGGCTCTGGGAGGCGATCTCCCCCG
>NYZC01000090.1 GCA_002686995.1 Phycisphaeraceae bacterium
TCTGGGCGTCAGTACCCAAGGTAGGAGCCCAGTGCGGTAGTCCCGCACGCTGGGATCTGTGCGGGGGGCCGCCCGAAAGGGCGGTCCCTACCGTGCCGAATCGGGTCGGAAGTTGCGTTGCGGATTATTGATGCGTGGGGGGACGGCGATATAATTCTCGTCGCGCTCACCTTGCCAATGCGTGTCGCCGGGGTGAGGAATGGGAAGATCGATGAGAAAGCTGGCTGCAGCATTTCTTGTACTGATCACGTTCGGAACGACGGCCGTGGCCGACACGATCGCGTTCTCCGACATTACCGGGACGACGGGCGTCGGCCTGACGAGCGTGCTGACCGAGTCGGTCGCGTGGGGTGACTACGACGATGACGGCGATCCCGATCTCTACCTGACGGTCCGCGGCACGAATCGCCTCTTTCGCAACGACCTGCAGACCGGGACAGGCGGTCAGCAAGTCTTCGTGGACGTCACCGACGAGGCCGGCGTCGGCGACGCGTTGTGGGGCGTCGGTACTGCGTTTGGGGATCTCGACAACGACGGCGATCTCGACCTGTACGTGACGAACTTCGGAACCGGACCCGACGTGCTGTATCGCAACAACGGTCCGGTCGGACCCGGAGGCGTGACGACGTTCACGGACGTCGCATTCGACGCGGGCATCCGTCTCGATCGTTCCAGCCGCGGCATGGCGTTCATCGACTTCAATGCCGATGGGCTGCTCGATATCTACGTGAACGCGATCGGTGACGACATCCTCTACCGCAATAACGGGAACCTCACGTTCGCCGATGTCGCCGGAGATGTCGGCGTCGACGACGTCGACGGCCAGGGCGTGGGGGTCGTCGCCACGGACGTCAACCGGGACGGACACGTCGACCTGTTCACGGGCAACCGCTCCAACGATCTCAACCGGCTGTTCCTCAACGACGGGGACGGCACGTTCACGGACATCACCGGGGATGCCGGCATCGACCAGGTCGGCCTGGGAATGGGCGTCATCTCGCTCGACTACGACTACGACAACGACCTCGATTTCGACCTCTACTGGACGACATGGCCGGGCGGCGGCCAGCCCGAGGAAAACGCCCTGTACCGGAACAACGGCGGGGCGGTACCGATCTTCACTGACGTGGCGACCGGAACGATGACGACCGACGCGCCGGGCTGGGGGATCAGCGCGAACGCGAGCGACATCGACAACGACGGCTGGATGGATTTCTTCGTCACGAACGGCTTCGATCCAGGATCAGGTCCGAACATCCTCTTCCGGAACGATCAGGGCAGCGATTTCGACGACGTCACCTCATCGCTCGAGAACGGCGCCGCGTTCGACGGCCGCGGCGTCGCGTTTGCCGATTTCGACCTGGACGGCGATGTCGACCTGATCCTGACGGGCGACGAGACAGACACCAACCGGCTCTGGCGCAACGACAGTGAGAACGACAACCACTGGCTGACGCTCGAGCTGGTCGGGACGGATGCGAACGCCAGCGCGATCGGCGCGGTGATCGAGGTGGCGACGAACCTGGGCACGACCTTGCACGAGGCGAGCGGCGGCGCGGGCCGCGGATCGTTCAACGATCTTCCCGTGGAGATCGGCCTGGGCGCCGCGACGACAGTGCAGCAGATCACGATCTACTGGCCCGGTGGCGGCTTTCAGACGCTGGAGAACATCGCCGTCGATCAGCGGCTGACGATCGTGGAGATTCCGGAGCCGGGGACGATCGTGATGCTTGGTGTGGGCGTCCTGACGTGGCTGACGGGTCGGTGTCGTCACTCAACGCGCCATCGGCCGGCGAACCGCGCGGCGTAGGCCCGCGGGTTTGCGGGCAAGTGTGCACATAGCGCAAAAGGCCTGATGGAGTTCAGTGCGCGGTCCACCCGCCGGCTGACGCGGGCGGTACGTCGTCCGGGTGCATGACCGAGCCCGTTCTAGACGCTTTCCCGTATCCGGCGCATCGCCTCCCCGACGTTCTCCCGACTGTTAAACGCACTAATACGGAAGTAGCCTTCCCCGGCGGCGCCGAAGCCGCTGCCCGGCGTGCCGACCACGTGCGCCTGCTTGAGCAGTCGGTCGAAGAACGACCAGCTATCTTCGCCGTCGGGTGTCCGCAGCCAGATATACGGGGCGTTCGTGCCGCCGTACACCGAAATGCCGAGCTCGGTCAGCGTCCGGCTGATGATGCTCGCGTTCTCCATGTAGAAGTCGACGAGCGACCGGATCTGGGCACGTCCTTCGTCGCTGTACGCCGCTTCAGCGCCGCGCTGCACGATGTAGGAGACGCCGTTGAACTTCGTGGTGTGGCGACGGGTCCAAAGCTGGTGCAGCGGCACGCGGTCGGAGCCGCCAGGTCCGGGGGCAGTCACACCGCGCGGGACGACCGTGTGGGCGCAGCGCGTTCCAGTGAAACCGGCATTCTTGGAAAAGCTGCGTAACTCGACGGCCACTTCCGTCGCGCCTTCGATCTCGTAGATCGAGTGGGGCACGTCCGGGTCGGTGATGTACGCCTCGTAGGCCGCGTCGAACAGGATCAGCGCGTCGTGTGCCCGGGCGTACTCGACCCATGCCTTCAGCGCGGCGTGTCCGGCCACGGCGCCGGTCGGGTTGTTGGGATAGCACAGGTAGATCAGGTCGACGGGCTCGGACGGCAGGGCGGGCGCGAAGTCGTTGTCGGCGGTGGCCGGCAGGTAGACGAGACCCTCGTATCGCCCCTCGGTGTCGGCCTCGCCGGTGTGGCCGGCCATGACGTTCGTGTCGACGTAGACGGGGTACACCGGGTCGAGCACGGCGATCCGGTTGCCGGCGCCGAGGACGTCCAGGAAGTTGCCGGTGTCGCACTTGCTGCCGTCGGACACGAAGATCTCGTCGGCGTCGACCGCGCAGCCACGGGCCTGGTAGTCATGCTCGGCAATCTTCTCGCGGAGAAACGCGTAGCCCTGCTCGGGCCCGTAGCCGCGGAAGGTCTCCCTTCGGCTCATCTCGTCGAGCGCGTCGTGCATCGCCGCGACGATCGCGGGCGGCAGAGGCTCGGTGACGTCGCCGATGCCGAGACGGATGACGTCGGCGTCCGGCTGCGCGGTCGTGAACGCATCGACGCGCCGGGCGATTTCGGGGAAGAGATACCCGGCCTGAAGCTTGAGGGAGTGGTGATTGATCTGCATGGGGGCAATCTGATTCAGGGTCCTGGGCCAGGGTCTGGGGACGTGTTTCTGATTGTGCTGTCACGCGGCCCACCCCCCGTCTCACGCCGGGGGTACGCCTGCGCATCAAGCATTTGGCGAACCGCGTGACGTAAGCCCGCGGGTCGAATGCCATGGCGGCCAGATGCCGGTTCGGACCCCAACCCCAGACCTCAGATCCCACTCGCGGCGGAGAGAATCTCATCCGGCTCGCTCATTCGTCCCGCACCCCGCATGCGACACGCCTGCCAGCCTTCCGCCGGGCCGACAAGGTTGTAACCGAGGACTGACCTCACGGTCTCGACATTCCTCTGCGTGATCGGGTTCTCCCACATCTGCTCGTTCATCGCCGGCGCCAGCAGCACCGGCGTCGTGCGCGGCAGTGCCGATGCCGTCAGGCTCACGATGTCCTGGCAGAGTCCCGCGGCCAGCCGCGCCATGATGTCCGCCGTCGCCGGCGCGACGATGAACAGATCGCACCAGCGAGCCAGCCCGATGTGCGGCGACTCCGGGTGCTCGACGTCATCGCGCCACGGATCGGTGAGGACCGCGTGACCGCTCAGGCTCTGAAAGGTGAGCGGCGTCACGAACCGCGTTGCCGCGGGCGTCATGAGCACGCGCACCTCCGCACCGCCCTGGGCGAGGCGGCTGACGATGGTCGGGACCTTGTAGCACGCGATCCCTCCGGTGACCGCGACGATCACCTTCCTGCCGTGCCACGGGTTGTCGTTGGAGGCCGCGCCGGTTTCCGGGTTGCCGGGCATCGTTTGAGGCTTTGCTATTAGGACTGATCGCCCGCGTTGAGCAGCTCGGGGACGATACGGCCCTCGACGATCTCGGCGATCGCCACCTCGAGGTGGTTGCGGCCATGCCGCTCGATCAGGGGGCGTGCACCGTCCATGAGCTCGCGCATCCGGTGCTGGACAAGCGCCGTGAAACGGAATCGTCCGCCAATTCGGTTGACGAGCTCGTCGTCCTTGAGTGCGTCGATCATTCGGGGCGCTCCGGGTGGGGGAGAATCTAGCAAGTATACATGCCGGCACGGAGTTTGCCAAATTCGCTGCCGGCTACCGGTCGGCCTGATCGGGGTCCGGGGGCACCGGCAGCACCGTCCGCCGGCACGCCACGAGCATCTCCACGAGCCGGCGGGTCGCCGGCGATGCGGCGGAGTTCGTCGCGTATCGGCTGGTTTGTTCGTGCGACGTGATCTGCACGACGTACCTGACATCATCTGCAGAGGTGATCATCCCGGCAGGAAATCGATCAAGCTCGTGGCTGCGAATCCACCTGTAGACGTCCCCCTGCTCGGCAGGCGTCAGCCGGCGTGTCAGCGCGGGGTAATACCCAGGCTCCGCCCCTGGGCCGAGCGCGACCCGCAGACCCCGATCAGGTTCGAGCACGTATTGCGATCGGAACCGCGCCGGATCCCAGGGCCGATCGTGCCCTTCGATGTAGAGGACCAGCGCGAAATCCGCGGGGGGGGCGTCACTCGTCTGGTCTTTTGCAGGTGCTGCGCGCTCCGTGCCACGGCAGCCCGGCGCTGCCGTGAGGGCCAGAAGCATCAGTGAGATCGCGACCCGTGTTTCGCCCGACATCACCTTGATGGTAGTCGCTGGATACCCGCCCGCCCGGGCCGCAGGATGCGAGCCGTTGGTCGGGAGCCGGTCCATTGGGGGCGTCCGGGACGCGGAAGCCGGAACCCGAGTCCCGGATCCGAATACAATCTCCGGCCATGAAGATCAGCGTCCAGTGGGTGAACCAATACCTCGACGCACCGGTCGACCCGGAGCGCATGGAAAAGGTGCTGACCGGTCAGGGGCTTCCGATCGAGGACGTCGACGATGCCGGCGTGGACACCGTGCTGGACGTCGAGATCACGAGCAATCGATCGGACTGCCTCAGCCACGTCGGCATCGCGCGCGAGATCGCGGCAGGCACCGGGGTATCCCTGAAGCCGCCCGACTGCAGTGTGCCGGCGGGCGAGGGCGAACCGGTTTCGGACCTGACGTCGGTCGAGCACCAGGACGAAGACGCGTGTCCCCGTTACACGGCCCGGGTCATCCGCGGCGTCGGCGTCGGCCCGAGCCCGGACTGGCTGGTGCGGAACCTGGAGGCCGTCGGCCTGCGCAGCGTCAACAACGTCGTCGACGTCACCAACTTCGTCCTGCTGGAGCTTGGTCAGCCGCTGCATGCCTTCGATATGGCGCTGCTCGAAGGGCGCCGAATCGTCGTGCGTCGCGCGGCGAAGGGCGAGAGGTTCACGGCGATCGACGCTTCAGAGCACGGGCTCGACGACGCGATGCTCATGATTGCGGATGGCGAGCGCCCCGTCGCCGTGGCGGGTGTGATGGGCGGCAAGGACAGCGAGGTCGGAACCCGGACCACCGACGTGCTCCTGGAGTCCGCGATCTTCGCGCCGCTCTCGGTCCGGCGCACCAGCCGCGGCCTCAAGCTCGCGAGCGATTCGAGTTACCGATTCGAGCGCGGCGTCGATCCGGAAGGAGTCGAAAGGGCCAGCGCCCGCGCCGCGGCCCTGATCGTGGAACTGGCCGGCGGCACCCTGGCGCCCGGCGTGATCGAGACGGGCCGTCCGCTGCCTGAGCCGCGCCGGGTGACGATGCGCGCGGCGCGGTGCCGGCAGCTTCTCGGATGCGACATCCCGTCGTCCGAGATGGTGGGCATGCTGTCCCGCCTCGGGCTCGACGCGACGCACGACGGGCCTACCGATGAGATCCGCTGCACCGTCCCCACGTTCCGGCTGGACCTGCGGCGCGAGGTCGATCTCATCGAAGAGATCGCGCGTCTACGCGGGCTCGACGACGTCAAGATCAATCAGCGCATCGAGATCGTCGCGCGGTCGGCGCAGCCGCCCATCCAGGCCCGGCAGGAACTTGGCCGCATTCTCGTCGCCCACGGCTTTCACGAGACGATCACGCCCAGCTTCCTGAGCCCGGCGCAGGCCGAGGCCTTCGTGGAGCCGGGACGGCACGCGGCCTTGATCGACCCGCAGGCGCGCCACGGCGGCACCCGCTCGGAGCCGGCGCTGCGACCGTCGGTCATTCCCAGCCTCCTGCTTTGCCGGAAGATGAACCAGGAGGTCGGCAACGCGGGCGTCGCGCTGTTCGAGCAGGCCGCGACGTGGGTGCAACGGCACGGCGAGGTCGACGGAGGCATCGTCGAGCGCCGAAGGCTCGGTCTTCTCGCCGACGCCGCGGAGCCGGGCCCGGCCTTACGGTCGATGAGCGGCACGCTCACCGAACTCGTCGCGGCCCTGGCCGGGGAGGACCGGCTGCAGTTGACGGCGGCGGAAAAGGGCGTCTGGTTCGACGACGGGCTCGAAGTGCGTCTCGGCGATTCGCGCGTCGGCGCGCTCGGTGTCGTCTGCGATCGAATCGCCTCACAGTTCGACCTGCAACTTCCGGTCGTGGCGGCCGAGATCGAAATCGACGACCTGATTGCCGCCTATCCGCCGCAGCGACAGGTAACGAGCCTGCCGCGGTTTCCGGGGATCGAGCGCGAGCTTTCGCTGATCGTCGACGAGGCGGTGACCTGGTCCCGGATCGCCTCGACCGTTCGCGAGCCGCCGTTGAAGTTCATGGAGGATCTCGAGTTCCTGGGCACCTACAGGGGGAGGCCGATCCCCAAGGGCAGCAAGAGCGTCAGCGCGCGGCTGAGATTTCTGGATCCTCAGCAGACGCTGCGCGCCGAGGCGGTCGACGAGCAGATGACGGTGCTGATCGAGCGGCTGCAGGAGGCCGTCGGGGCGAAGCTTCGCACGTGACGTGCGCAAAGGTGGCACGTGGAGTTTTTCTCGGCCGGTCCGAGGGGCGAGGGGCAGATCAGCCTCCGGGGTCCGCAACCGCCGCGACGGCGACGTGAATCCTGCCTGCACCGGCCTGACGCAGGTGGCTGCAGCACGCTGACAGCGTCGCACCGGTCGTCTTGACGTCGTCCACGAGCCATACGGTCCACCCTGACAGGTCGACGGCTCCGACGGCGAAGGCGCCGCGCGCGTTCAGTCGGCGGTCCGTCGCGGTCGTGCGGGTCTGAGGCGGACTGAACCGCCGACGGCGAAGCAGGGCGGCCGACTGGATGCCCTTCCGGCGGGCAATCGTGTCGGCGATCAGCGCGGACTGGTTGTATCCGCGGGCCAGCCGGCGCCGCCAGTGCATCGGCACGGGGCAGACGATCGTCGCGTTGTCGCAAACGTCGATCCGCTCTGCGAGGCGATCGCCCAGCCATTCGGCCCATGACCACTGCCGTCGAAACTTCATCGCCGTGATCCACGTCGTCATCGGGGCGCGGTAGGACGTGAGCCGGACGATCCCATCCCACGCGCAGCGCTGCTCGAGGCACCTGCTGCAACCGCGCTCGGTGGCGCTGCTCGGGCCGATCGACAGACCGCAGCGACGGCAGTATTCGCCGGGCAGGTCGATCGACCATCCAGCCTGAACCGCGTCGGCTACAGGTCCGGCATGACAGCGCGGCATGATCGCGTCAGCGACATGCGCCGCAGCGTCGAGCCATCTCCGCACGCGATGAACGGCGAACCCTGATCCGGACATGTGGGGATTCTAGATTCCTGATTGCTGATTTGTGATCGTCGGAGCCATCGGTAATCAGGAATCCAAAACTCCTATACTCGCACCATGCGACCTCGGGATCATCATGCCGTCGATGACGGGGCAACGCCGTCTCCGCAGCGCCGGCGCTACGACGCCGAGATCGTTTTCAATCGGGTGCTTTGTCGCGAGCACTGGCTGCTTCGGCTGCGGATCATCGGCGACCTGGCGCCCACGATGCCCGGGCAGTTCGTGCAGCTTGGATGTCGTTCGCCGAAGGCGGAGACCTGGATCGGAAACGAATCGTCAGCGCCGATCGGCGCATGGCCGCAGTTGCATCAGCCTGAACTGTGCGGCAGCGTAGCGCTGCTGCGGCGCCCGTTCAGCATTGCCGAGCGTGGCGAAGACGATGGGGGCGACTGGATCGAGGTCATTCATCGCGTCGTCGGCGTCGGGACCGACTGGCTCGCCCATCTCGAGGCGGGCGAGTCCGTCGACCTGATCGGGCCGCTCGGCAATCACTTCGACGTGCCGCCGCAGCGCGACCTCGGCCTGCTCGTCGGCGGAGGCGTCGGTCTGCCGCCGATGATCTACCTCGCGCGCCGACTCGTTGCAGAGGGGTGGGACGCGGTCGCGTTCGTTGCCGCGCGTTCGGCGGACCTGCTCGCGCTGACCATGGAGGGGCAGACCCCGTCCGGAGAAGGCCGACCGACGATGTGCGCCCGCGAGTTCACCAGGCATCGCGTCGGCGCGGTCGTCATGACGGATGACGGCAGCCTCGGCGCGAAGGGACTGCTCGGCGAGGGCGTGGAAAGATACCTGGAGACGCTCGACGCCGACGACCGGCGCCGCGCCGTCGTCTTCACCTGCGGGCCCGAGCCGATGATGCGGGGGGTCGCTTCGCTGGCGTCTCGATTCGGCACCGATTGCCAGGTCTGCCTGGAGCAGGCCATGGCCTGCGGCATGGGCACCTGTCAGTCATGCGTCGTGAAGATCGAGTCGGATCCTGCGTCGGCTCACGGCAAGGCCGACAACGATCGCCCGTGGCGGTATCGGTTGGCGTGCACGGACGGACCCGTCTTCGACGCACGGCAGGTGGTGTGGTAACGAGTCGCAAGCACCGCGATCACGCGCTACTGGTTGCGCTCTGGGTCCCTCGCACTTCTCAGACCCGATCCTTGTTCAGATAGGTGCGGCTCACCTTGAAGGCGCGGTTGCCCTTGTGCTGGCCGAGGTGGCCGATGTACTTGCGCTTCCCCTCGATGAGCAGGACCAGCGGCGCGGTCGCGGACTTGTCGGTGAGGATGAGATCGCCGCGCTGGAGGTTCGCAAGCTCACTGACCTTGATGGTCGTCTCGGCGAGGATCGACGAGACGGTCAGCTTCGCCGCGCCCAGGTGGTCGGCGACCTGGCGGCGCAGCCGGTCGTCCTGATGGTTGCGACGGTAGGCGGCCCAGGTCTCGTTGGAAAGCTTGTCCATGACCGGCTCGATGACCTTGTAGGGAATGCAGAGGTTCATCGTGCCGGTGCGCCCGCCCATCTTGAGCTCGAAGCCGACGACGACCACGACCTCGTTCGGCGGCACGATCTGCACGAGCTGGGCGTTGGACTCGGTCTCCTTGAGCTGGAAGTTGATCGGGATGACGTTGGCCCACGCCTCGGCGAACGCCCTGATCGCGCGGTCGATGATCTTGCCGACCAGCCGCATCTCGATCGCGGTCAGGGGCCGCTGGGGTATGAACAGGTCGGCGTTCGAGCCGCCGAGCAGCCGGTCGATCACCGGGTAGATGATCAGGGGGCTGACGTCCAGGCACATGTTGCCTTCGAGCGGCTCGCAGGACAGCAGGTTGAAGCAGGTGGGGTTGGGCAGGCTGTGGGTGAACTCGCTGAAGGTCATCTGCCCGATGTTGGCGACCCGGACCTCCATGATCGTGCGAAGGAAGCCGGAGAGCTGGGCGCCGAAGCTGCGGCTGAAGCCCTCGTGCAGGTTCTCGAGCGCCCGCATCTGGTCCTTGCTGACGCGTTCGGGCCGCTTGAAGTCGTAGGGCCGCACGTCGCGCGGTCCCGTGTCCCGGCCCTGCACGTGGAAGACATCGCCGGAGGGCTGGTCGTCCGTCTCGCCCTGGGGCTCCTCCACGGCGTCGAGCAGGGCGTTGATGTCGTTCTGGTCCAGGACCTCGGCCATGAGACCTCCGATGAACCGCACTGCGGTCCGATGCGTTGTGGGTCTTATCGGGGAAAGTGTGCGGGCGGCTTGATAACATCCGATAAGACGTCGGTCGAGAGCGTAAGTGCTGACACCCCAGAACCTTCGGCGAATGGACATGGACAGGTCAGAGAAGACCCGAGGCACGCCGTTCTTCGCCAGGACCTCCCTGCGTTCGTGGCCGGGCATTTTCGCGGTCGTCCTGATCGCCTGGACTGCCGGGCCCGCCCGGGCCCAGCTTGACCTGCGCGGCCCTCTGGGCGGCGCGGGCCGCGCTTCGGTCGTGTCGGCCGAGCTGCTCTGGTCGCGGAGCGCGGCCCTGCCCGGCGAGCAGGTCACGCTCGGCGTGGTCATCCGGCTTGCGGAGGGGTGGCACATCAACGCCGACCCGGCCCAGATCGTGGCGCCGGACGGGTTCGCGCAGGAGGCACTCACACGGAGCGGTCCTGGACGCTCCCTTAAAGTGCGGCCGCCCAGATTTCACGGCCGCAAGGCCCCAGAAGA
>NYZC01000091.1 GCA_002686995.1 Phycisphaeraceae bacterium
CGGGTGACATTACGCACCGGGCGCTGCACTTTCTCTCCGCCTCACGCCGCACTTTTACTCCGCCCTTCACACCTTTTCGGCGCATCACTGCGCAACTCGGGCTAGGTCGTGTTTTTCAGACCCCGTTTCCGGTCCGCGGTGCGTTCCCCGGGATCGCCTTACCGAACCGGGCCGTCTCGGCCCGGAGGGCGTTGCCGACTCCGGGCCGGAGACGGCCCGGCTCGGCAACGCAAGTCGAAACGAAGTCCGTGCCGGAGGATTGGGTCTGACCAGAGCGCATCTCACCGACATCTTGTCGACAAGAATGCAGTTCGAATCGTACGTTGACTGGCTTGAAAGCGATAACTATGATTCGCGACGGAGTGGACACCCCGCCTGTGAGGGAAACGCAAACTTTTCTTCGTGGTTTTGTGAGGATTGGCATATTTCTTCAGAAAGGAGAATCGAAATGTTGAATCGAATTCTGTTGATCGCCGTCATGACGGCCGCACTACTGGCCATTGCCGATTCCGCGCGGGCCACCCTGCCTGCCGTCGGCTCGCCGGTGACGTTGCACCTTGAAGCCGACGCGCTCGGCCTCGGCAACGGCGCCTCGGTCGCGACCTGGGGAACCAGCGACGGTCCGGCCAACGCGGCGACGGCAAGCGGCACCGCGCAGCCCACTCTCGTCACCGGCTGGTCGCCGCTTGGCCTGCCGGGCGTACGGTTCGATCACGACGACGACCGCATGCCCCTGGACAGTGCGGTCGACGCCGAGTCGATCGTCATCTTCGCCCAGGTCGACGTGATCGGCGGCCAGCAGTTCATGCTCGGCGGTAACCCGTGGAAGGTGATGGGTGTGCGTTCCGGCCAGTGGTTCGTCGCCGACACGCCGCCGTACGGGACGGCGTTCAGCGACACCACGGCGCCGCATATCTTCACCTGGGTCCGAAACGAGGAACTCTACCTTGATGGTGTCGGCACCGGCTCGAACGCCCTCAACAGCAAGTTCACGGGATCCTCGGCAATCACCATCCTCGGTGACGAGGCGACGGCCAATCCCGACAACGACGGACCCGGCATGACGTTCGGTGAGATCATCCTCTTCGACACCGCCCTGTCGGTGCAGGACCGGCAGACGGTCGAGGCGTACCTGACCAGCAAGTGGATCATTCCGGAGCCGGCGACGCTCAGCCTGTTCGCCGCTGCCGGGCTGCTGGCGCTTCGGCGCCAACGCTGATTCCGCATCACACGGGCGCGACCGCGGCCCCGGGCCACACCGGGGCCGCGGCGATGCCCTATGATCAGGGTCCCCCAACCGGGGGAATCGAGGCAACCAGGCCACTGGAGAGCCAGGCATTGATCACTCCCGCAGCCTCTGCGTCGGGGGGGAGGCGCGTCGACGGCCGGGCCTTCACGCTCATCGAGCTGCTGGTGGTCATCTCGATCATCGCGCTGCTGATCGCCCTGCTGCTGCCGGCGATCAAGCAGGCCAAGGGCACTGCGCGGTTCGTCCAGTGCAGCACGAACCTGCACAACCTCGGTATCGCCGCGATGGCGTACGGGAACGACTACCACCAGTTCGTCCCGCGCAACTACAACCAGGTCACGATCATCGGCTGGCCGCGGCCCTCCGTCCTGCTTCCGGAGGTGCTCTCGTCCTACCTCGGCAGCGACGACATGGGCAGCATGGACAACCCGGTGGTGCCCTACGCCGGCGGCCGCGACAGCGCCCTCGCCGCGCATTTCCTTGGGATGGCGGTGCTGCAGTGCCCCGCCTTTCCGGAGGTCACGGATCCGCCCTTCACGGCGACGCATCCCATCACCGGCAGGCAGACGTCCATCGACCGGCAGACGTTCACGTACGTCATGAATGCGGTCCGCGTGTCCTACACCGAAAACGGCAACTTCAACTATCCGAATGCCGGTTCAGATCCCCTGGCGCGCGGGGTCACCCGCCTCGACGACGAACGGGAGATCCCCAACCCGGCCGGGCTCTCGTACCTGCTGGAGGCGAACGCCGAGCTTTCGCTCTCCGATTTCGGAAATCACGACGTCTGGCACGAGACGCACCCATGGTGGAACCCGGCCTCGACGCGCATGATTGACGACGAGCGGCATCCGAACGGCAACTCCAGCATCGCGTTCTTCGACGGCCACGTCGAAGCCGTCAACGTCAAGGACGTAACGATCCAGCACTTCACGCCCCACCTGAACCCGCGCTTCTACGGACCGTGAGGAGCGACGGAGCGGGGAGCAGGGAGCGGGGAGCGACTACATCGACCTGCTGCCGCTCGACCCTTTAGATCTTCCGACCCTCCGACCCTCCGACCTCCGACCTTCGACCTCCGACCTCCGACCTCCGACCTCCGACCTCCGACCTTCGACCTTCGACTTTCGACCTTCGACCTTCGACCTCCGACCTTCGACCTCCGACCTTCGACCTTCGACCCCCGACCTTTGACCTTCGACTCTTCCGACCTTGACGATCGCCGCCCTTCTCATCGTCGCCCTGTCGACCTTCATGCATGCGGGGTGGAACCTGCTCGTCAAGCACGGCGGGGACGAGTCGGTGTTCCTGCGGCGCATGATGATCGTGCATGGCGTTGCGGGCCTCCTGCCGTTCGTGGTCGCCGAGTTCCTGCTCGACCCACTCGTTCCGACGGCGTGGCCGTTTTTTCTTGGTTCCGGGGCGTGCTGCGGCGTGTACCTGCTGGGACTGGACCGGGGTTACCGGGCCACGGACTTCACCGTCGTCTATCCAGTGGCTCGAGCCATGCCGGTCCTTCTCGTCGCCGTCGTGGAGATACCGATGGGGCGCGTGCCGACCGACCCCGGGTGGATCGGCCTGATACTGGTCGCAATCGGGTGCGTGCTCGCGCCACTGACGTCGTTCGGCGGCTTTCACCCGCGCGCCTACCTGAACCGCGCGGTCGTCTGGATCGTCCTCGCCGGGCTGGGCACCGTCGGCTACTCGCTGATCGACAACGCTGCGGCGTCGTCCCTGGACGAGCTTGACGGACTGATTCCGGCGTTGCGGTACGGATACTGGTACTTCTTCGTATCAGCGATCATCTACCTGGCCCTGGCGCGCTGCGTCGTGGGACCGCCTGCAGACGATCGATCCATCGGCTGGCTCCGGCCGTCATTCGCGGCCGCCATGTGCTTCGTGGGCTACTCGCTGATCATCTGGGTCTACCAGGACACGGAGCAGGTCAGCTACGTCGTCGCATGCCGCCAGTTCAGCATCGTCATCGGCGTCGTGGCGGCTTTCGTCATCTTCAGAGAGCGCGGCGTGTTCGTGCGTGTGACCGCCGCAGTCCTGATCACCAGCGGCATGCTCGTGATCGCCGCGTGGGGGCAGTGAGTTCCGGTCGACCTGACGAATCAGGTGGCGACCGCGGCGACGAGGTAGCTGGCCGTCCCGGCGATCGCGGGGGTCATGACCCAGCCGAGCAGGATCTGCACCAGCGTCGAGCGATTGATCGTGCGAACGCTCTTGATCAGGCCGATGCCCAGCACCGCGCCGACGACGGCCTGCGACGAGGACACGGGCACGCCGATGTAGGTGAAGATATGCATGGTGATCGCGTGGGCGAGCACGACGACCAGTGCGGACATCGCCCCGAGCTGGACCAGTCTGCGGCCCACGGTCAGCATCACGTTGCGGCTGTAAGTGATCACGCCCACGGCGATGCTCAGCCCGCCCATCAGCGCCAGCATCATCGATCGATTCGGCCCCAGGCTCTCCAGCAGGCTCGTCTGGTAGTAGACGCCGGTGACGTTGGCCACGTTGTTGGCGCCCAGGGCGTATGCGCCGTAGCAGCCGGCGATCAGCAGCCCCGACTTCAGCACGATCGATCGCGTGACGATGCCGAGTTTCAGTCGCATCAGAAGCGCTCCGATGGCAACGTGCAGGCCTGCCGCGAGCAACGCGGCGGCGGGCGGCGTGCCCACCCAGCAGATCACGATCCTGACCAGCCCTTCCCAGCGAATGGCCCCCGGCGCCACGCACAGCCCCGTACCGAGAATGGCCCCCACCACGGCCTGCGAGCACGAGACGGGCAGCTTCAGGCCCGTCATCACGATGACCGTGAGGGCAGCGATGGTCGCCGTGATCATGGCCGTGCGCGTCGTCTGCTCGGACAGACTCCCCAGCGTGTGTGCAGGGACCTGCCCTTCCAGCAGAGCGCCGAGAAGGATGAAGAGGCTCGCGAGCAGCACGGCCGTGCGGTACCGGATCATGTTCGAGGCCACGGCGGTGCCGAATACGTTGGCGGCGTCGTTGGCGCCGAGCGCCCAGCCGAACAACGCGCCACCGACGAATGGAAACATGTACCGGGCTCCGCAGCGCCGCGATGTGACACGGCAAGGGCGAACACGATCGCAATCAGCCGCTGCGCTTGACCGCGATGTTGCTGAGTCGGTCGGCGGCGTTCTCCGCGCGATCGGAGATCGCTCCGATCTCGAGCACCAGCTCCTTGAGGAGCAGCATGTCCACCTTGTCGACGTCGGACTGGAAGATCGAGCGTATCATCTGCCGCTCCAGGCGGTCGGACTGACCTTCCAGGTCGTCGACGTGGCGGGCGCCGTCGTCGACCTTGTCCGTGCCGCGAAACAGCAGGCGCACCGTGTCGAACAGCACGCTGGTCGACTCGGCGTTGATGCGGACCATTTCCTTCAGGTCCACCGCGAACTGCGCCGGGAAGATGATGCTCTGTGTCCAGATCTGGTAGAGCACCGACTCGCACCGGTTCGGGATCAGGTCGAGGGCTTCGAGCACGCCCAGGATGTCGCCCCGCGACTCCGGGATCAACTCCCGGCGGTACATCGTCCGCTCGATCTGCCTGCGCTTGTCGTCCGCCTCGCTCTCGTAATGATGGGTCTGCTCGAGCAGCTGCTCGAATCGTTCGTTGATCCCGTCATCGAGATACGCGTCGATCGCAAGGACGAACGTCCGGACGCAGTCGGCCGCCTGCCCGAGGTACTCATCGAGGACCTGCTCGACCTGCCGCTCTTTCTTCCAAAACAGTACCATGCGACGCTCTTTCCTTGGGCTGGAGCCAGTCCAACGTGCCGATGCGCTGACTTCGGTCAGATGCCGGGAGAACTGTAACGGCACCACATCCGCGCGTCCGAGAACTCGATCATATCGAAACGGCGCTGAGCGGTCCGCCGCAATGAACGAACGGGGCGGATCCTGTCGACAACCGTTCGCGTGAGACGATGGCACTCGACGGGACGATATTCCCGAACGAACGGTCGACGGGATCGGTGAAAGCGACTAGAGTCGAGTCATGCACGCCACGTCCGTTCGAGCGGTGATCTTCGACATGGCCGGCACCACCGTCCACGATGGCGGAGAGGTCACCGCGTGCTTCATGCGCGCGGCGGAGACGAACCTGGAGGTTTCGGAAGACATCATCCTCGAGCGCCTGGGCTGGGATCGCGGCCTGAATCCGGGCGTGCCCTTCGGCACGCACACGGACGAGGCCCTGTCAAAGGTTCCCAACGACGGTCTGCGCTCGTCGTTTCAGGAGCTGATCCCCCGCCTGGAGGCGAACCGATGACGAACGGGACCGAGGTCAAGGCGGCTGTTTTTCTTGGTCCAGGCATGCTCGAGCTGCAACGGCTGGGGGCGCCGGAGCCGGACGAAGGCGAGCTTCTCGTGCGCGTCACGTGCTGCACCCTCTGCGGCAGCGACCTGCACACCTACCAGGGACACCGCGCGGTCGACGTGCCCACGATTCTCGGTCACGAGATCCTGGGCGAGGTCCGTCGCATCGGCGGCCGGGTGACGGACCTCGCCGGCCGCCCAATCGAGATCGGCGACCGCGTGACCTGGTCCGTCGCGGCCCACTGCGGAGACTGCTTCTATTGCGAGCGCGGCGTTCCGCAGAAATGCGTGTCGCTCCGCAAGTACGGTCACGAAAGGATCACGCGGGACCACGCGCTGAGCGGCGGCCTGGCGGAAATGTGTCACCTCGCGCCCGGAACGTCCCTGATCCGTGTGCCGGACGCACTGATCGACAACGTCGCATGCCCCGCCAACTGCGCGACGGCGACCGTCGCCGGCGCCCTCCGCACCGGCGGTGGCTGCCGCGACGACGTCGTGCTGGTGCAGGGCGCAGGTATGCTCGGTCTGACGGCCTGCGCGATGGCGGCGAGGCGCGGCGCACGGCGCGTCATCGTGTGCGATGTCGACGATGCCCGGCTGGCACGAGCCGAAAGCTTTGGCGCACAGGATCGTGTCAGCGTGCGCGAAGGCGCCGAGCGTCTCGACGAGGTGATTCGCTACGCGACGGATGGCCGCGGTGTCGACCTGGCGGTGGAGTTGTCAGGCTCGCCGGACGCGGTTGCACACGGCCTGAACGCGCTGCGCATCGGCGGCAGATACGTCTGGGTCGGCGCCGTCTCCCCCACGCCACCGGTCGAAATCCATCCCGAATTCATCGTGCGCCGGCTGCTCAACATCCACGGCCTGCACAACTACACACCCGCGGATCTCGCCGATGCCGTCGATTTCCTCGAGCAGTCCGCCGACCGCTACCCCTTTGGCGAACTTGTCACGCGCACCTTCGCGCTCGAGGACGTCGAGGCCGCCTTCCGGTACGCGATCGACACCCGTCCCCCGCGCGTCGCAGTCACGCCGACAGACGGGGTCTGACCCATTCCTGAAACCACCGTCACTCGAACTCCAGCGTCATGTAATCCTCGAGCCGATGGAAGTCGGCCACGCGAAGCGGCGCGCTGCTGCTCAAGACGCTCCCGCCGCGCACGTAGACCGAGTAGTCATATCGCGCCAGGCTGAATCGCCATCGATCTCCGGTTCGGGGCCGCCTGCCCACCGGCACGGTGAGATCGTCGAGGGGAATCGAGACCTCGCACGTCCATGACGTGTCGCGATCACGCCAGTCGTTCACGGTGCCTTGGACGCGCGCCGCGACCTCGGTGCCTTCGCTGTTCCAGGTCTTCGCCCGCACCGACCCGCCGGCGCCTCTCCGGCCGTGGTACAGACCGTCCCAGATGACCTCGTTGACGCTGAATTCGAACTCGTAGTACGGCGCCGCCTGCGGATCGGTGCGAAAGAACGCCTCGACGACGTCCTCCATGTAAATCGGCTCGTCCCGTTTCGTGTGCGCGAACCAGATGTCCTCGTCGAACGCGTGGAACGCGAGGTAGAGTCGCTCCTCGTCGTATAGCATCCTCGCCTCGGTCCGTGTCGGCGGCGTCGAGAGCGTGTCCGGCACGACGAAGTGCAGAACACCCGCCTGCTTCCATGCCGCTTCATCCAGTTCGCCGTCGATCGTGACCGGCCCGGTCGCCTTTCGGCACCGGTACTCGACCGAGTAGGGAAAACTCGCCTCGTGCTTCGTCGCACAGCCGGCGCTGGTGATCGCGACGCAGAGTGCCGTGACGGCGATCCAACGGTCCCGCCGTAACCTTGGGCTCATGCGTATCGCAACGTGACATCGAGCGATATGATTCCATGACATTCGAAGAGCATCCGTGATTCCCAAAGGGATTTCAAGCCACACGATGGAGAGATCAAATCAGGATGGAGACCTTCCTCCGATCCGATGGCGTCAGACTGAGATACCTGGATGCCGGAGCGGGCCCGGCCGTTCTGCTCATGCCCGGAGCCGCCGGCACACATGACGTGTACGACGGACAGGTCGACGCGCTGCGCGACGCCGGCTATCGCCTGATCCGGCTCGACCGGGAAGGTCGCGGCCGGAGCGACTGGGGACGGTTCCAGTTCACCGGCGTGGGCGAAGCGCGCGACGCGTGGTCGATTCTCGACACGCTCGGCGTCGACCTGGCGGTGCTCGTCGGGCGAAGCTCCGGTTCCGGCGTGATTCGCCAGATGTACCTGAACCGGCCCGAGCGGGTCATCGCGCTGGTCAGCATCGACAGCGATTCCTTCGGTAAGTTTCGCCACGAGGACTTCCATCCCCGCGTGGCGCCGGCGAGCGACGATCTGCTCGACGCAGGGCTCGACCCCCGTTTCGATCCCGAAACCGTCGAGGCGTATCACCGCAACAAGGCGCGCCTCGCGACGATCGACGTGCTATGGGAATACCCGTCGGACTACAACACGAAAGCGCGGCTCGACTGGTTCGCGCAGCTCAAGGTGCTCACCGCCGAACTGGACTCCAGACCGGAAAATCCGGCGGAAGCCGACATCGCCGAGCCCCAGGCAGGCGTGAAGCACTGGTGCGAAGTGCCGCTGCTGGTGTTCGCGGCCGGACGCGGGCGGATCGGACAGGGCGATCCGGAAGCGCATGAGCTGCAATCCCGATTGCCGGCGAAGGACGCCGTTCTCATCACCGTGAAGAACTCCGGTCACTGGATCAATGCCGAGGCGCCGGAGCAGTTCAACCGCGAGCTTATCGCGTTCCTGCGCCGTGTGGTGCCGGCAGACGGGTCGTCGATCGCCTCGTAGCCGGACTCGCCAGAGTTCGGGAAGGACGCTCGCGCGCAGCACCCAATGACACCCGCCGAGGTCTGGCGACCTCTCGCCAATCGTTCTCTGAAGTCCGGCGACTTCAGCTACGGGGCGCGACATGCATCAATAGACCCCCAGATCCGTCGCCTCGTCCTGCTTTCCAACCGGGAGCAAGCGCGGGTGTCCGACGACAAGTGGCGCTGACGAGTTCGGATCGGCACCGGTCATGACGAAGAGCTTCCTCACGCCGTCGAGCTTCAGCCTGACCCGCGCGGCCGGCGCTCGGGCGGAAAACGTCCTGTCGAATGCAGTTTTCCCATCCAGCTCCACCTTCACCTTCAGGCCGCCGTCGATCTCCGGGTCGACGGCAAGGATGCAGTCGAAGTACGTGTAACCGCCATCGAGATCGAATCCCACGCTCCCACCTGGCTCCAGCACAAGCGCCTTCTCGAACGTCACCCTGCGCTGATACTCGGGCATGCGCCCACCTGCGGGTTCGATGCGAAGCACCGAGATGTTCCCGCCGCCTGCCCCTTCGTTGCGCCGCAACGCCGCCGCGTCCGGCCTGACCTGCTTCGGCCGCAGATCACTGAGAGACACGTACGGATCGCTCTCATGCCAGCGATACGTCACCGGCGCGTGGTACATCTCGCTCCACGCAATTTGCGTGAAATCGTCCCGGCGGATCGCCGCAAAGCGTGCCCTCTGCTCCGCGTGGCGCTCTCGCGTTCGCGCAGCGACCGATGCATTCGACGTCACCAACACCAGCTCGCTCACGTCAAGCGCAGGAAAGTCAAGGAACAGCTCGTCGCCCTGCCGGTTCGGTCGCAGTTCGGTCACTTCGTCGGCGGCGATGCGCAACACGCTCTTTACTTGCAGCCACTTCGGCACCTTGACCCCGACCGTCACGTCGACCGGATCGAATCGTGACGGCCCCTGCGAACTCTTGGGCCGGTAGGTGAAGTTCTGGTTGAGCACGATCAGCACGATGCTGTCATCGCCGACGAGGGTTGCGGAAACCTCGACGCTCGAATCGTCTTCTCGACCGCGCGACGGCGACGCGCGTACCACTCGGGCGCGGTAACACACGTCCCCGCGCGCCAGCAAAGGGCCGACCGAGGCGATTTCCGTATTGATCCTGCCTATTTCATCCCACGTTGCCATGATCATTCGACGCACGTGCTCGGGAACGGCGTAGTCGTAGACGACCGGCACGACCCCTCCGCCGTTCCCCAGGCGAAGCACCGGCGAATGGATCTCGTAGAAACCTGCCTTCGGGTAACACGAGTACGCCCAGTGGTACGCGCCCTTCGCGCCCTGAAGGAAATTGGAGTACTGCAGAAAGCGCTCTTCCCGGGGCGAGATGCACCGGCGTCGCGACGGCGCCGGGTCGAGCACCTCGCGTGTCAGTGGGCTGAACGGCACGGGGATCTCCGCGTCCCGGTAATACGGCAGGCTCGGCCGGCGGACCTGGCGATGCTCCATGTAACGCAGTGCGCCCGCGCGCCCGGTCTCCGCCTCGTCCAGATCCTTCATCTGCTGCGCGCGGCAGATCCCGTCGGTCAGGACGGAGTAATTCGGCGCCCCCGACGTGCGCGCGCGGACCAGGCCGTTGTAATGGAACGGTGCCCGTCGACCCTGCACCCGCAGAAACGTCTCCATCCAGTCCAGCGCCCCGAAGTTGTACTCCGGCGACGCCTTGTCCACCTCGTCGAGCCAGAGACCGACGGTGATTCCGTGCTCGGGATGGTCGTATCGCATCACGTCGCCGAGAAAGCTGCCCCCGTATATTCCGTGCCACAGTCCCTGCTCCAACGCGCTCGCGCCCCATTCAGGCCGCTTCGTCGAAAAGTGGACGGCATTGAAGCCGTGGTTCCGGATGTCCTCCATCATGTCGGGCCGGGTGGGCCAGCTGACCTGGGTCATCTGGAGCAACAGGCGCGACGGGAAGGCCCGCACGCCGTGTGGAGCGATCTCCCCTTCCGTCGTGCCCACGCGCACGAAGACATCGGTACCTTCCTCGAGCGGCTCATCGATCAGAACGACGATCGGCAGCACGTCGTCCGAGATGACGCGCTGGGGGATTCGACTCCGCGCCGTCACGTCCCGCCCGTTCACTTCGACCGAATCGATGTGATAAGTCCTCTTGCCCGGCACGTCATGGTACACCGCAGCGTTGTTCTGAACGTAAACGTACAGGGCCCTGAGATCGTCGCTGAACCCGATGAAGTTGATCTGAACGGGTGGGAGCGTCGAGCGATATGCGACCCCCGCCGAGGCCATATTGCCGTTCACATGCCTGAGCCGAATCCCGGACCGGGCCGCCTCGGTGGAGCCCGTGAACATCGCCACGATCTGCTTCGGCGGCAGCGAGCGCAACCGGACCTGCACCTCGCCGATTTCGCCCGGCGCGATCTCCCACGGGCGCTGACGCGACCAGACGACGTGCAGCGGTGACTGGCCTGCGTGCAGCGGCGCATCATCGAGAAATAATTCTTCCAGGCGCGCCGGGCCGTCACCTTCGTTTCGCAAGAAGACGCTTACCGTGCCGTGTATGGGATACGCTTCGATCCCGTCGGTGTCGTCCGGACGATAAAGCACCTGTATCACCTGCATGCGCGGCGAACCGGAAACCGTCGCCGCCGGTGCAGTGTCGTACGGCACACACGGGTCGATTCGAAAGTCGTCGAACCGCGTCATCACGTTGGCGAGCAACCCGACCTGGCCGACACGCCCCGCGTTCTCGTGCTTCACCGCGCCGATCTCGTCGCCGTCGACGACGATCGCGATCCTTCCTTCCGACACCTCGATCCGTACGTCGTAGTCCTGCCCCGACTCGATCTTGAACTTGCCAAAGGGCGGCGACACGGCTCGACGGCCGTCGTAGATGCGACAGCGATTTTCCCGGCCGATGCACACCGATCCCGCAGGCACCACGAATCCGAACCAATGATGGTGCGGCTCCCCGTCACCGCTCAACCTCACGCGCGCCGAGACCGTGCCTTCTCCGATTCGGATCGCGCTCATGATCCTGACGTCCTCCGGGCGGTCCCTGCCGATCCAGAGCCCGCCGTCGCGCACGTGCACGTACTGGCGCTCACCGCCGCGGCCGACCGCCCCGGCATTCCACCAGCGCACGTCGGACGGACTCGAGAAGTCCTGCATGAAGTTGCCTTCTTCGGGCAGTTCGGTGACGAACGTCGGCGTCGGGTGCGCGGCTCCGTGCTGTGAATCGGCTGCAACGAAATCTTCAAGCTGCGATCTCGTCACTCGCCCGGGTCGAATGACGAGATTTTCGAACACCGCGTTCGCCAGGGTGTAGCATCCGACGCGGCCCGGTCGGTCGCCGAGCGGATCTGCCAGAACGAACTGAAGCTTGCCATCGAAAGACACCAGCGCCTGTCCGTCCCGCAGCGCGAAACGAATCGGGTAGACGCGGCCCTTCTCCAGGGTGCAGGTGCCGAGATGGACATGCACGGACTCATTGTTCACCCGTCCCTTCAGCGCGATGCCGCCGTAGTCGCCGAATCTCACCCACCAGTAATTCCTGCCATCGACGAATCGCACGAATCCGATGCCGTGCTGCCTCGGTGAACCGGGCGCTGAAACCGGCACCGATGCATCAAACGAGACGACACCCTCATGGAAGACGTGCGGCGCCGCTGCCGCCGTTTCCACGTAAGGCGGATGCGTCTGATGAAGCTTTCCGGCTTCGATCTTCCAGTCGCCGGGCCCCACGATCGCCCATCGCGACAGGCTGGCGGTAGCGAAGTCGTATCGCGCGTTGTCATTCTCCGCCGACCAACAGACGCTTGCCACTGCCCAAAGCAGCGTAACGAGCACATAGCGAAAGGACTTCATGCTGCAATGGTACATGCGTCCTGACCACCGACGCGAAGGTCAGGTGTGAGGTGCCTGCGGTCAAACGACGTCGCTGATCTCGGGGCGTGAACCTCACACGAATACATGGAGGCACGGACAGAGCAGTGGTAGCGCAGCATGATCCGCGCCGCTCCATCCGAGCTCATCCGTGTTCATCCGTGTCCGTCCCTGGTTCCTCCTCCCCGAAGCTCGTCCAGCAACTCCTGCACCACGCGCTCGAACGCTTGCTCCCATTCCGGCGCCAACAGGCATTCGGTGACCTCGTATCCGCCGCGGGGGTAGTACGACGCCGGCGGCGCGTAATGGAGATATCCGTTGCACAGCGACACCACGTACGTTCGTTCGAACGGTGAACTTCTCTTGACGTTCAGACCGACCTCCGAAAGAAGCTCCATCGGCGCCATGACGAATATCCCGTCGCCGATCCGGATCGCGTGGAACTCGGTCGGCACGGTCGACGTGCCGATCTCGTCGATCACCTCCTGGTGCTTGACGAACGTCGCGATGTTCTCCTCGTTATCGGCCATGCGCTCCATCGTCCGGATGCTTTCGAGGTACTTGTCGACCGCCTCTCGATTTCGCTCGTCCATCGCCTCGAATCCGATGTCACCCCTGCCGGCGGCCTGCATGTAACGGTACGTCCAGCTCGACGGGTGATCCGGGTCGAATGAGTGGCTCAGAAAGAGCGGCAGGAAGGCCTCGAAGTTGAGCGAGGTGTACCTCAGCGAAGCGAGCAGTCCGGCCTGCTCGCTTCGAAGGGCGGCGATGCGCTGCGGGATGTCGGTGCGAAACGCCAGATCGATCGCCCTGCTCGAGCGTCCGAGTGTCGCCGGTCCGCATTCGATGCCGGCCCAGGCATCGAGGATGCTCTGACCGAGCGTCGTCCCGAAGTCCTGCGCATCGGAAGGATGCTGCGTATCGAAGATGCACACCTCCTGCACGTCGCCGAGCGCGCCCTGCAGGCCGAAGGCCATGATGCCGTCGCCGATCCGCTCCTCCAGGAATCGCAGCGTGACGCCTGTGTGATCGGCAGTGATCGTGCCGATCGTTCCGCCTGGCGCGCCGAGCGCCAGGTGCGCGGCGAAGTTGTAGACGACGGCAAGCGGCCGACCGTCCGCGCGATCGATCCTGAGCACGCCGATCTCCGGGTCGACGGGGCGCAGGCATTCGATTTCGTCGTTCCACGGCATGGGCGCGTGGTAAGCCCTGATCGTCTGGTCCGACCCGTTCTTCAGCATCATGGTGCGATTGCAGGTCAGCCGGTCCTCGCTTCCGGAACCGACGCCGACCGTCACGGGCACCATGCTCTGCCTGGCCTGCCTGATCGCGTCGACGGTCCTCTCGATCTGCGCCTCGTCGTCGCACAGCATGCGCGGCACCTGGTGGGTGTGCGACGCGCACACGCTCAGACAACGACCGGACATGTTCAGATCGTCTTCGACGCGGCGGCGCAGACGCGGCATGAAGTCATCGGCGCTGTCGGCCAGGATATTCTGGCTGATCGATCGGGCGCCGATCGCGGTGACATCGATGGTGACCAGCACCACCTGCTCGCAACCGTCGTCCAGCACCAGCGCCCTGGCGAACAACGGATCGGAGACCTCGATCCGCTGACGAAGGTATCCAGGCGGGATATGCCTTTTCACCTTCTCCGAAAGCAGATCATCCCAGATCCCTTCCTCGCGACAGGTCATGTCGACTTTACCGACGCCGGCCTGGAGATTCGAGGATTCAGTGGAGGCCATGGGGATGGATTGTAAGCAAGGCAGCCGCACGAGCCTGCTTCGCGTCCGAAGCCTGGCGGATTCGGCCGCGGGCCAATCAGAGCTCAACCGCGCGCCGGCTTCGACTGCTCTCGTAGATCGCGTCCAGCACCCGGTTCGTCGCCACCGCGTCCTCGAGCGGCACGATCGGCGGACGGCCCGCGGCGATCGCCGTTTCGAAATCATCGACGAGCGGCTGATGCACGTTCTCCGCGCTCGGAAGAACCATCTCCTCGATATCGCGCCCCATCGTGATCGTCACCTTACCGGCGTCGGCCGGCGACCAGAGCACTTTCCCCTCCGTGCCGATCACTTCGAACTCGTGGCGCCACGTACGGCTGCTCCAGCCGATGCTGGCGGCCAACTGGGCGCCATGCTGCAGCGTCATGATGGCCGATGCCGTGTCCTCGGCCGCGTAGTCGTGCGCGAGCGTGGCGCAGTTCGCGGAAACGCTCCGGGGCAGACCGAACAGCGCGATGACGAGGTCGAACATGTGCGAGGCCATGTCCGCCAGCGGTCCCCCGCCGCTGAGCGCCGGGTCGACGCGCCAGAGCTTCGGATCATCCGCGGCGGGACGGAACCAGGACCAGAAGCAAAGCCGCACCATGACGATTCGCCCCAGTGCGTCGCTTTCCAGAAGCTGCGCCAGGTGGGCGAAGCGCGGCGAGCACCGCCGGTAGTACGCGCAGCCCGCGGTCACGCCAGCGGACGCGGCAGCATCATGAATCTGCTGCGCATCATCCCCGTCGATGCCGAGCGGCTTCTCGATCAGCACGTGCTTTCCTGCCGAAACCGCGGCGAGCGATTCGCTCCGATGTCGATGGACAGGCGTCGCCACGTAGACGGCATCGGCCGAAGTTTCGCGCAGCGCCCTGTCGAGATCATCGAACACTTCGGTCGCGCCGGGCTCGCCGGCGATCGCCTCGGCACGTTCGCGCCCGCCGCAGACGCCAACGAGATGCGGTGCCAGAGCGGCGCCGACACGCTTGCGAACGATGTCGCCGGTTCCGACCAGTAGCCATCGTGTCGATTGCTCCGCCATCAGCTCATGTCCTTCGGTGTCCCGGGGGCATCGGTGCCGCCCTGTGCCTTCGCGTGCTTCATCATGTTCTCGCTCAGCTTCTCGATCATGGAAAGCACGGGCTCGAACGTGTCCGCCGCCGCCCGCGACTGTGCCCGCGCTTCGCCGTCAACCCGCGGGGCTGATGCGATCCTCGCGAACCGTCTTACGCCCGCGATCTCTTCCACGGTCAGCTGGCCGCGCAACCGTTCCAGCGCGGCGTCCATGTCGAGAGTCTGCTCCCAGTGCGTCCGCGCATAAGCCTCCAGCGGCGCCGCGCAGAAGTTCCTGACGATGCGTCCAAGCTCGTTCTCGATGAGCGGGATCGAGTCGAACCACTCGATGTGCCTGCTGTAGAACAGCAGGCGTCCCTTCATGAGGCGGCAGAACTTGGTGCCGGCGAAGAACGCCTCGATCGGGTCGTAGGGAAGCTGCTTCACCTTCGTCTCGACGGCCCGCCGCGTGTCGCCCGGGTCCGGGTGCAGCAGCGTCACATGGTCGGCGAGCGCCGCCCAGGCCTCCGTGAGGTAGCGCTCGAGCCGGCGCTCCAGGTTCGTCAGCTCCGGCTCCTCGTAGAGTTCGGGAACCTCGTAATGGCGGTCAAGCGAATCGAAGACCAGGTCGATGACATCCCCGCTCGGCAGCAGCCGCCGGGCCAGGCGCAGCGCTTCGAGCTTGCCGCGAACAGACCGTCTTTCGACCAGGGACACCATCGACTGGACCGGCGGCGCGAAATAGTGCATGAATCGGCTGTGCAGCGGGTGCTTGCTCGCCCATGCGCCGTAGTTGATCTCCGGGTCGATGCCCCGGATATAGGGACCGTAGTAAACGGCGATCTTCTTCAGGTGGAAGATCTCGTCGCGCCGGCCCCACCGGTGCGCGCCCAGCGCCGATTCGATCGCCTCGAGCGCCTCGCGATCTCCGTCGTAGAACGTCCACTGCGAAAACTCGGGGTAATACAGCAGCGGGTTCGTGATCTCGCTGACGGTGAGGTTGAGACCCGGCAGGTGCTCGAGGGTGCGCGCCCATTGCGGCACCTCCACGGCAAGCTCGGTGTGAACCTCTCCGACTGCAAGCGACATCGCGTGCCAGTCGTCGACGCTCATCGCGTCGTGGAGGATGAAGCGCGTGTCGAAGTCGCTCAGCCCGGGAATCAGGTCCTCGAAAGCCCACTTCGCCGCGATTCCTCGGATGCCCGGCACCCGGGCGCGGCACCGCGACAGGTACGTCTCGTAGAAATGACGGAAATCGTTCTCGGGCGCCGGGGTGAAGTTCATGGACTGGAATCGTCCCTCATCATCCGTGTCCATCCGTGGTACCCCTCCGCGCGCACCATCTCAGGAAAGCTCCCGCACCGTCCCCCTCACTGCATCCGCGAGGTGTCGCAGGTCGTCGTCCGTCGAATGCGCAAAGACGGGAAGGCTCAGGGCGTGCTCCGAGGCGGCGACGGCGTGCGTGCAGTCGCTCGAGTCGTATTCGAGCGAATCGAACGCCTCCCATGTCCAGACGATCGGATAGTGATACGCCGTACCGACGCCGTATTGCTCCTTGAGGTGAGCCGCTACCGCTCCGCGCTCGAGGTTCGGCGTGCGAATGACGTAGAGGTGGGCGCCGTGCCCGTCCTCGATGCCGCCGGGGAGAATCACGTCTTCGGCGCCATCCAGAAGTGCCTGCATCTTCCGCATGGCCGCGAGCTTGGCGCTGATGAGACGGCCGGCCTTTGCAATCTGGGTCAGGCCGACGGCCAGCTGCGGCTTCGTCAGGCGATAGTTGAACCCGATCGATGCGACTCGCAGCGAGCCCCCGTACACGTACCCGAACGTCTTCTTCTGCCGAACCGACTCCGCGAATTCGGCGTCGTCGGTCGTGACCGCCCCGCCTTCTCCGAGCGTCGTGATGTTCTTGTTCGACTGAAAGCTGTAACAGCTTGCATGCCCCGCGCCGCCGATCGGCCTTCCCTTGTATTTCGTCCCGACGGCATGCGCAGCGTCGTAGACGACCGGAATACCCGACTCGCGCGTGATCTCGGCGAAGCCGTCGATATCGGCCGCGAAACCCGCAAAATGGACCGGAATGATGGCCCGGGTGCGGGCGGTGATCTTCTCGCGCACTCTGGCCGGATCAAGGCACAACGTCACCGGATCGACATCGGCGAAAACGATCTTCGCTCCCAGGGCGGCGGCACAGGTCGCCGTGCATACGAACGTGAGCGGCGTCGTGATGACCTCGTCGCCCGGCTTGATCCCGAGCACCATCATGCATGCGTCAAGCGCGGTCCCGCACGAGTTGACGGCGACGGCATGACCTGCGCCTTCGTGCTCGGCGAACGCCTTCTGAAACTGCGGCTCCTCCGGCAGCGGAAAGAAATCGCCGCCGGGATCGGCTGCCGCCCGCATGATCGCCAGCGCGGCGTCGATGTCGTCCTGCTCGAACGCGCCGCCGAGCGCCGTGAAGGGAACGCCGGGTGATTCAGTCGACATGACAGGGATTCTCCGTGATGCTCAGCTCCCGTGACCACGGCGATCGAGGTCGAGACTGATGCGTTCGGCGGGAAGGGGAACGGCCGCCCGGTACGCCGCGGCGATCTGCTGCTCCGTCGAGAATACGAGTTCGAGACCGTGGTCGTCGGCAAGGCGCTTCGTGTGCTCGATGACGCCCAGGAGCGTCTCGCGCCGGAAGTCATACGGCTCGTGGTAGGGAAACAAATTATGGGTGAACGCCATGACCACGTTGATCGGCGCGTCGGCATCAAGCTGCCGCTTCACGGCCTTGAGGATCGTGTAGTAGTGGTTCTTGGCGTCGACCAGCTCGATCCGCAGATCCTGCGGGTGCTTGCCGCCCCACATGCGCGAGTCGGGATCGGTGGTGGGCGGTAGCTCGACGAAATCGAGGTTGCCGCTCAACACGCGGTTCCAGGGGTGTGCGTAATGCGGCTCGGTCGGAGCCCCTGCCGCAACCGAAGCGCATTCCGGAAGGACGCGCCCGGGAATCTGCGTCATCCCATGGCCGTAGCCAAGCTCGACGAGGATCGGTCGCGTGTAGTCATTGCACGAACCGTAGCCGAGACAGATGTTGGTCGGCCGGTCCCCCATCACCTGTGTAAACGCATCGGTGCTCTCGGCAAGAATCGCGCGCTGCTCGTCCGGTCCGTAGATGCCCAGAAACTCCTCGTATCCGAGATCCGCAGGATGCACGTGCAGGCCGATCTCGTGACCGCGCGACGCCAAGTCGCGGTACGCGTCGGCGTTGGCCTTCACCTCCGAAGGGATGCAGACGAACGACCCTCGACCACCCACCTCCTCGAGCAGCGCTCCGATCGCGAGGCTGGAGCGGCGGCCGAGGTCCGCATCCTGCACTGCGGGCTGCGTCGCCTCGCTGTCGATCCGAAGTGAAAAGTGAAGCCGGCTGCTCATCGGGCGACACTTTCCGGGAATGACGGGAAGCTGTCAATTCCCGGCACGCCCTGGCTGACCGAATTCGCCAGACTTCAGCTACTATACTCGCGCCCATGTCCGAAACATCTCCCTCCTTCAGTCTCACCGACCAGGATCGCGCGTTCTTCGATCGTGAGCTCGCGTCGTTCGTGCCTGATCGGCTGTTCGATTCGCACATTCACCTCGGCCTGCGGAGCGACGCGAGCCCGTCGCACCATAGGCTCATCGGCAACACGCCGGAAGTCGCGGACCTCGCCACCTATCGCGAGCAGATGAGCTGGCTTGCGCCGGGCCGCGAAGTGGTCGGCGCGCTCGCACTACCGGCGACATTGCGCGGTGAGCGGATGGCCGAAGGCAACGCATTCGCCGCACGAAGCACAGAACCAGAGCAACGATCGTCGGCAACGCCGCGGGCTCGGGAATCACCTGCACCGGCGTCGTGAACTTGTACGGAAGGCCGGGGACGCCGCTGTCGAACTCCAACTCGACCAGGAACGCCGTCCACGCGTCGAACGGCGGCTCGACCGCGCCCACGAAGACGCCGCCACCCGTGTCGGCAAGGAGCGTGCTCGTCCATTGCGGCCCCGTGCCCTGTCCCGGACCGTCGGGGTTCAGCCGGAAGTCCCGCGCCGTCGGGTTCGTGGCCTGCCACAGGCGCGCGGCCACCGGCTCGTCCGACTCGACGATGATCGTGTTGCCGTCGATGCTCCAGCTGAACGCAGGAAGCTCCGCATCGGCAAGCATCGCTCGATGAAACGCGACGAGGCTCACGGCGGCATCGGAACCGGACAGTGAGTGACTGGCGTTCGGCACGTAGCGCAGGTACTTCGGGCCCGGCAGATCGTCGAAGTAGAACTGCGACGAATCCGGCAGAAAGAACTCGTCCCCGGTGGCGTTCACGACGTACTTCGGCATCGTGTAGCGCTCGCGATAGCTGTAGGGATCCACGATGTCCAGCAGCGCCGCCATCTCCGGAGTGTCGATCCAGTCGGTAATGCCCATGTCGACGTAGTCCTGGAGCGCCCATGACCAGAAACCGTAGACGTCGTGATGATGCTGGAGCGACGGTTCGACGTTGAGCACGTCGATGACGGCCGGCAGGATCGCCCTGACCCGCGAATCGACGGCGGCCGTCGTCCAGGTGGCCCATCCGCGCTTGGAGCCTCCACCGACGACGAAATCGTCGATGGTCAGCGCTCCGCCCGGCGCGCCAGGCATGAACTGCTGCACGGCGTCCATGGCCCGCACCGCAGCCTTGGTCATCGGAAGCTGAAGCGGCCACGTCGCGTCGCCGGTCCGGAGGAACTTGTCCCACGTGTAGGCGATGATCTCGTCCTCCGTGCGTCCGCTCGCGACGTACCTCGGGTCGGCTTCGTCGGAGAATTTCAACCGCTGGTTGGGAATGTAGGACAGGTCGACGACGACCGATCCGGTCTGCAGGGCGACCAGCTCGAGAATCGGATCGACCGTCGTCGGCGCCGGCGGGTTGCTGTCGTTGCTGCCGCCGTCGATCCAGAGCAGCGCCGTGCCGCTGGTCGCCGCGTGCGGCTGGATCACCCTCACCCAGTGCTGCCATTCGGTCCGGTCGACCTCGCTCGCACTGCGCCAGCTCTGCGAGGTCATGTCGAGGACGTAGGCCGTGTAGCCCTGGCCCTGGATCGTGTTCTCCAGCGCCCACTGAAAGGCGGGATCAGGCAGCGAGACGTAGTCGTCGAGGGGCGTGCTCCACGAGTCGTCCACGTGGACGAAGACCGCTGCCATCGAGCACAGCACAAGACAGGGCGAAAGCTTCATGTCGTCTCGTTCTCCTTGTCCTGACGCGGGCTTCGCCCGCAAGTCGGAAGGTCGGAAGGTCGAAAGAACCTGACTCTGGCCGGCGCGGAAGCGCATCGACAGTTCCGCATTCGACCTTGGACCTTCGACTTCTCGTCACCGTGACGAGAAGTTACACCGGAAGAATCTAAGTATAGCGCTCCCGGATCGCTCACCGGCGCTGCCGTCAACCGTCAATCAACTCTGATCCCCTGCGCGCGTCTTCGCGGTGCGTTCATCGGGAGTCGAACATTCAGCCTGCATCAAAACACGGTGTCGGATACCGCGTCGAAGACGGTATCCGACACCGTTTGTATACGGTTCTGATTCCATTCGCGCCGTCTTACGCGCTTCTGCGGCGCAACGCCAGCATGACCAGGCCACCGCCCACGAAGATGATCGACCCGGGCTCGGGATAGACGGTCTGGCGAATCCAGAAGCTGTGATAGATGTCGTGGTGCGTCTCGCCCCCGGTCGCATCGCCGAAGTGATGCTCATTGCCGTTGACGGGTGTGAACAGAGCCTGACGGCCGGGCGCGATGTTCGCGCCGTCGAAGTAATAGTCCACCGTCTTGTTGACGAGATCGATCTCCCAGCCGTAGGCGTGCGGCTGGCCGTCGTTGTTCGCCACCGAAAGGTCCTCCAGCCCGAAGCCGGTGTCGGCCGTCACCTTCATCACGCCCTCGACAGCGTATATTTCGACATGAAAGTCGCGCGTATCGTCCCGATAGGCGATCAGTCGCGAATCCGTTCGATTGGTGCTGAAGACGGGGTGCGCAACGAGATCTCGCCACTCAGCACCGTCGCGCCGGGAGAGAGATCGTCGATCACGGCATTGTTGAGGAACCCGGAACCCTGACCCGCCTGCAGGTCCACGTCGAAAACGCCACCTGCGATGAGCGTGTTGCCCGCCGGGCTGCCCAGCTGGTCGTCCAGATACCCCTCGCCCGCCGGACTGCCGGGCCCCGAGGTGGCCGAGAAGTCGATGTCGACGTCGATCGTGGCCCGGGCCGACTGATCCGATGCAAAGGCGATCGCGAGCGCTGCGCATACGACAACGGTTCGATGAATCAGAATTGAAGTTTGCATTCCGGCACGCCTCGACGAGCGTTTCCTCCGCAGAATCATTGTGATCCACTCGCCCCCTTTTTCAATGCGTCCGCGGTCCTGACGATCCTGAGATGTTCGAGGTGCGTTGCCGAGCCAGGTCGTCCCCGACCCGGTGTCGGCAACGCCCTCCGGGCCGAGACGGCCCGGCTCGGCAGCGCGTACCCAATCGAAAAGGCACCCGTTTCCGCACTGCAATGTCTGTCCAACGCTACCCGACCCGCACCCGGCACCAACGGCAGTGCGTGTCCGCCCCCTGCGTGCACCAGAAGATGGCCAGCGCCTCATCAGGGCTCAGCCGCACGATCCGCGGGGCCCCGTAAGCGATGGCGTCGTGCGCGCCGGGGTAGCGATCGGTCCGGGGCACGCCCAGCGCCTCCTTGCCGTAGGCGTCCCAGACCACCAGCGGCTCGGCCAGGTCGAAGCGGTCGCCGTCGTCCTCGGACATCGCAACCTTGATCCCCGGCTGGTTCGGGTCGTCCCGGTGCGAGTAGATGATCAGCAGCAGCCCCGGCGCGAGCTCGACCGCCGCAGAGCTCTGGCCCGGAATGCCCAGCGGCTTCGGCCCGATCCAGCTTCGGCAGGTCGCGTCGGTCGAACGCACCATGTGCAGGTCGTGGAACGCCTCGAGGTCCTCCCGTGCCGTCCACAGCGCGATGAAGACGCGCCCGTCGGCCAGCTCGGTCGGCATGCCGTGCGAGTAGGAACGCTGCTCATCGGAACCCACCGCAAGCGGGATGCGCTCGCCCCACGTCCGGCCTTCGTCGTGACTGAACATCCCGTAGGTATTCAGGTCGTAGCAGTTCGCATCGTCGTGTTGCTTCCACGTCTCGAACGACTGGAACCAGGCGCCGTCCCGCAGTTCGATCATGCGGCCGCTCGCCTCGTAGACATGCCGGGGCTCGAACGGCTCGGCGAGGCGGATGGTCTGCGGATCGCTCCAGCTTCGACCACCGTCGGTGGACCGCAAGTAGCAGGCCTCGCCTTCCAGGACGCCGCCGGTCTCGGGATGGAACAGCAGGACGTTCTCGTCATCGTGCGCCACGCGGTTCATCTTCAGGATCAGCTCGCCGTTGCGCAGCAGCGTCATCTCGCCGATGCGGTAGTTGTACGGCACGTCATCGCGGCTGCTGTCGTGAACCGGTCCTTCGCGCGCCCACGTCGCTCCGCCGTCCGTGGATCGAAACAGCTCCAGCACGCCGTCGCGCGAGTACATGGCCAGGCACACGCGCGCGATCACCAGGATCTCGCCGCTCGGCAGCACGCAGCCGGCGGGAAAGATGCAGTTGATCACTCGATGCCCGGGCAGCGGGTTTCGGAAGATCTCGCCCTGGTCGACGATGCGGAGCTTGCTCATGGGGTCGGTCCGTTCGGGGGAGGTCGTGGTTCAAGTCGCCGGACCCGGCGGGTTGCGCCCTGGACTCTATCAGGGTTCAGGGTTCAGGATTCAGGGTTCAGGGTTCAGATACGTAGTTGCATCCTGCATCGAAACGCGCGCTCGCATTCTGCCGCGCGGACATCCTCGCCGCGAAGCGGCGCGCCTTGTTCCTGAACCCTGAACCCTGAGCCCTGCCCCCTCACTGACCCTCGATCCTCAGATCATCAATCGCCGCGCCCGCGCCGCGCACCGTGATCGCCACCGAATCGAGGTCGGTCGCGCCACCGGTGAATGGGACTTCGAACGGACCATAGTCCTTGCCGTGCGTCACATCCCGGCAGGACCATGTCAGCACGCGGGCCGTGAAGTCGATCTCGGCGTGCATCGCGATATCCGTGACGCCCTTCGCCGAGGAGACATGCGTCGTGAGCAGCGACGGCTCCGTCCTCATGCCGCGCGACAATTGCACGAAGACGATGCCGTTGAGGTCGACCTCGAGATGAATCCCCCCCTCGCGCCATCGGCGTCCCGGCTGTTGAACATGAACAGCGAGATGATGTGAAAGCCCTCGCGGCCCAGGTCGGTCCGCCCGGTAAAGCCCAGGATCAGCCTGCCCGTCCCCCCCACGCCGCCGATGTCGAGAATACGCTTCTCGTTGCCGTTGCGGTGGCTCGGATCCGGCCCCGCGGCAGCCTGCACGCCACCGATGGCGTGCATCTGGGTGGTGCCGATCACGTTTCCACGCGGCGCCATCGCGTCGGTCACCAGCGACCCGGGCAGCACGGCCGGCCCGAGCCATCCGCCCTGGCCGGTCAACTCGCCGTCGCGGTACGACTCGAAGTCCTCGTTCCACACGAACCTGAGCGGCTCAACCGTGCGCAGCGCCAGTCGCATGTCCTTGTCGCCGACCGAGCCGTCACCGTCGAGATCCTCGCGCAGGCGCTGTTCGCGCCGACCCATCGCGGCCCTGACCCTGGCGGCATCGGCCTTCGTCAGTTCGCCGTCGCCATCCGCGTCGCCGGGCACCATGCGGAATCGGATCGGCGCGGCCTCGGCCCATTGCAGGTCGGCCTGGTAATCCGAGTCGCTGCGCAGGATGCCGTTCACGTCGGTGTAGACGACGGTTCGTCCTTCGACGGCGCGCTCGAGACGATCCGCGACGTTCTCGTCGACGAGGTCGTGCTCCTTGTCGCGGCGCCGGATCCATGCGTGCACGTCCGCGGCCTCACCGTCGAATGTGAAGCTCAGGACGTTGCGGGCCAGGCGTCCGGCCGTCCCGCCGTCGGACGGATCGGCGCCGGCAAGGCGCGGCCGCCGGATCGGGTCAAGGCCCGCGAACGGCGCGCCGGCGCCGAAGGTGAACAGCTCGCCCGTGCCGCCCGGGATCGAAAGCGTGTGGTGATCCCTGACATCAATCGTCACGATCCTGCCGGTGTCGCGGCGCAGTTGCCGGATCGCTCGAACCGACGGGTGGAAGCTGAGCGTGACCGGCGCGGCCAGCGCGGCACCGGTGGCATCGGCCGTGTCCTTGTTCACGACCATGAAGTATTCCGCCCCGGCGCGGTCGCGGAAGAACGCCACGAGCAGATGGTTGCGTCGGCATCGAAGATCTCGCGCCGCGAGCCGTAGGCGCAGCGGTTGTCCATGCAGGTGTTCAGCCCGCTGGCGAGGAAGTAGTCGACGTTCAGCTTTCCGCCGCCGCCGCGATCGTGTGTTCCCCAGGCGCTGAGCACGTAAGGGCGCCCGGATTGCCAGGCGTCGTAGCGATCGTTGGCGCGCAGTTGGCCACGCAGGACGCAACACAGCGCCAGGGCAAGGATCGCGGTTGAGGACGACGATCGGACGTGGTTCATGAATGCGCCCTGCTGGAAGCGCACCATTCTAACCATGACATCCCGATCGTCGTCAGCAATGATCCAACGCGGCGCGCCCGATCCGGGCTTCTACAACCATCCGGAGGTCTCGAACGCGATCTTCGGAACAGGATTGGAACAGGATCGGGTCAGGCCTCTCCCCCGTACGCGCGCCCCACCTTCTCGAAGACAGAGATGATGTCGTCGACATCGGCGTCCGCAAGGTTCTCGTGGTAGTCCATGCGGAAGAGGCGCTCGTCCATCGTCTCGAAGTTCGGCAGGGGCATGGGCCGATCCGGGTCGCCCGCGAATTGCGGGGCCGTCCAGGGAAGCCCTTGTTCACCGAACACGGTGCGGGTGCGGAACCACCGCCAGTGCGACTGGGGCGGCACGTACGAAGCGGCAACCGGCAATCCTTCCGCCGCAATCGCTTCGGCGAACTGCTGCTTGCTCACCCGGACCCGCGCCGTATCGAGATCGAATACCAGGAACCAGTACGCGCTCTCGCATTCAGCGGGATCGCCCACGAAGCGTATCGACGGACAGCGGTCCTCGATGCCCTCGGCGATCGCGCGTGCGATGCGACGACGGTCCTCGATGATGCGCGGCAGTTTGCCGAGCTGTTCGAGGCCGATGGCCGCAGCCAGGTTGTTCGAGTTGAGGTTGAGCGACGCGACGACGTTGGACACCGGCACGTTCTGAGAGATGCCGATGTCGTTCGTCTCGATCCCTTTGATCCCGAAGGGCTTGCCCCGGTCCGACAGCCGCCGGCACCGCATCGCCATCTCCGGATCCTTCGTGAACACCACGCCGCCCTGCGGTCCCGTGCAATGGTGCTTTCCGTCCATCGTGGAGAAGGCGGTGACGTCGCCGATCGTGCCGACGAGCCGGCCCTTGTACCGGGATCCGTGGGCTTGCGAGCAGTCCTCGAGCACCCGGATGTCGTGCGAGCGCGCGATCTCCATGATGGGATCCATGTCTACGGGAATCCCGGTGATGTGCGCCACGATGATCGCACGGGTGCGCTCCGTGATCCTGGCTTCGATCTGCTCGGGCCCGGTGTTGTAGGAATGAAGGTTCGTGTCCGCCACGACGGGGATGCAGTTGGTCAGGGCCACCGGCATGATGCCGCCGGCGTCGGTGATCGGTGAAACGACCACCTCGCTAAACGCAGGGATCTCGAGCGCGCGCAGCGCGACGTAGACGGCACTCGATCCGGAGTTCACCGCGTCGCAGTAGCCACCGCCCATGAAGTCGGCGAACCGGCTGCAGTATTCCTCCTCCTCCTCGCCGTTGTATCCGATGGGCTCGCCCGTCTCGATGGCGCGATCGAACACCGCCATGGCGGCGCGCTTCTCGGCCTCGCCAATCAGGTGCCGGGACGGGAACGGCCGATCGAAGGCCTTCGGGCCACCCTCGATCGCCAGCGGACTCATTGTGGAACGTGTCATGGTGCGGATCCTACGGTTTCAGCGCAGGCCTTTCTCTTTAGCCCGCGAGATCGCGACGGCGACGTTGCTGCAGCGCCGCAGCAACTCGACGACGATTTGCTCCGTCGATGTCTGCTCATCCATCAGCGTCCCCCCTGCGAAGTTCGCCGTCGGGACGAACATGTCGCGCCCCAGGCGATGCACCCGCACCGACTGGTAGACGCTGATCACGCTGACGAAGCCGACCGTGCCGTCCTGCCTGTCCTGGCCGAACTGCTTCAACCAGATATTGAAGCGCGGCAGGTCCTCATCGTCGCCGACCGTGATGCCCAGCCGCTCCAGGCGATCGACGTAGCGCCGCCGCAGCGCGGCCTTCTTCAGTCCTCGCTTCTTCAGCGAATCCGGCAGGTCGGCGATGGTGAGCCGGACGCGGTCGATGCCCGCAAGGCTGCGGATCTCCTCGGGCAGGTCGGGCGAAATGCGTTTGGGCATGATGGCGCCGCCATGGGCCGTCCAGCCCAGGACGAAGGCCAGCATCGCCCCTGCCAGGAGCCCGCAGCACTGCAGTCGTCGACATGTTCGCATGATGATTCACTCCCGCGGCGAGCAACACTCCTGGGCCGATTGTAGATTCCCGGCGTCGCTGAAGTCGCCAGCCTTCAGAAAATGCGTCAACCCGTCAAACTGGCCGACCCCGAAGCCAGGGCGCGTCCTCTGAAGTCCGGCGACTTCAACGATTTCATCCGCGACGCCCGTCCGGTAGAGATATAGTCGTGCCCCACGGAGCGTTTTCATGACTGCCAGGTTCCCGCTTGCCATCGGGGACGGCCGCGACTGGCTGTTCACGAACGGCGAATGGATCGAGGACGGGGATGGCCACACAACCGTCGACCCGGCACAGGTCCGGCGCGACGGATCAGGGATGCAGGGACATCACCTCGCGCTCCACACCGGCGGCGCGTACGCCGACGTCCGGGTTCGCTTCGAGTTCATGCTCCGTGGGCACACCGACCTGGGCATCGTGCTGCGCGCCCAGGACGCATCGAGCTTCTACCTGCTGCACTTTCCCTGCTGCGGCCAGGCCCGCCGCGCTCAGCACTTCTGGGCCGCCTTCTCGCGCATGGACGAAAGCGGCTACCTCCGCTGCATCAAGCTGGAGATGATCCGGCGCGTGCCCAGCAACATCGGCCGCTGGATGGCGGCCGACCTGGCCCTGACCGGCGATCGGATCCGGGTTCAGATCGACGAGCACGGCGTCTTCGAGGCCGAAGACGACGCGATCGGCGAACCGGGTCGCCTGGGGCTGTTCCTGCACAGCATCTACAACGAGGGGCACGGCCTGCGTCGCGTGGAAGTCGAAGCCGAGCCCGCTCCTTCGTCACCCTGGCGTGACGGCGTGATTGCAGGGACGAACTGGCGCCACCCCGTGCCCACGGAAGAAACGCAGGGGCGTATCTGGCAGCACCCCATCGACCTCGTGCGCTTCGACGACGGCGAGGTGCTGCTGCACTACCAGATCCAGCGCGACTGCTCACAGGACGAATCCGCCCAGGCCGAGCACCGTCTCGTCCGCTCGTCCGATCGAGGACGGACCTGGTCGGAGCCTGAAGTGCTCGCGGACGGTGGGCTCACGGTGACCTGGTCGCCGCCGCGCCTGCACCTGACGCCGGCGGGAAGACTGGTCGCGCTGATCAGCGAACCCGAGACCGGCGCAACGGGCTGGCGGCTGTGCGATTCGAAGGACCGGGGTCGCAGCTGGTCCGTCCCCGAGGCGATCGATTCGGGTCCGGTCCCCGCGCACATCTCTCAGGTTTACATCGGTCCGCAGGCGTTCTTGAACACTGCGGACGGTGCGCTGGTGCTCATGGCCTACGGCAGCCACGACCTGGCGCACGACGACGTCAGCTCCGTCCAATGGGGCGCCCAGCACTGGCAGGCGTTCTCCTCCCGATCGACCGACGACGGGCGCGCCTGGTCGCCCTTCGTGAACTTCGACAATTCGGCGCGCGACCCGGATTCCGACCAGCTGCATGGGAACCTCGACGTGACGGAAGTGAGCGCCGCCGACATGGGCGACGGCCGCGTCATGGCCCTGCTGCGCCCGATGTACTCGCCTTGGATGTGGGAGTCCTGGTCGCACGACGGCGGCGCCACCTGGGGCCCGTGCGTACGCGGACCGTTCCCCGGCTACGCCCTGTCGAACATGCTGCGCACCGGCAGCGGTGCCGTCCTCGTCGCCGGGCGCCTTCCGAGCATGTGCGTCCGCTGCAGCTTCGACGACGGTCGCACCTGGGACACCGGCACGGTCATCGACGGCAGCATCTGGTGCATGGGCTGCATGGGCGAGGTCGAGCCCGACCTCGTGCTCTACTGCTACTGGGATTGCTACGAAGGCCTGATGCGGAGCCAGCTCCTGACGGTCCGCTCCGGTCAACTGGAGCCGGGCTGACCCAGGCACTTACTTCGGCGCCGCGCCGCGCTGCCGCGACCGCGCATCCGCAGACGTCGCCACCCTGATCTTGCTCACGATGTGGTTGACCAGTGCGACCGCGGGTCGGTCGATCTCGCCGCGCACCCTGGCCTCGGGGAAGAGCATGCCGTGGATCACCGAGTAGGTCGGCAGGTTCACTTTCTTCCCCAGCCGCTCGACGACCACGTCCTGCGTCACCGAGACGTGATAGACCGCCGCGACGGCTCCCGGCAGTTCGGTGGATCGGTGGGTCTGAACGGCGATCCGCAGCATCGGCGCATCGGGGTCATCGTCCACGACCTTCAATCCCCGCTTCTTCAGAATCTGCCGGAACATGCGAGTCATCGTGGGAACCGCGTGCTTCTCCAGCCCCTGGACACTCGAGCTTACGTTCACTTTCATTCGGACCCGCTCGATCCCTGCCAGGGACTGCACGTCGCCGGCCAGGGCCTGCGTCACGGGCAGCATCGGCGCCGCATCGACATGCGCAGCCGCAAGCAATGAAACCCCCAGACCGATGTGCCACGCCCTCAGCGTTCGAATGTTCATGCGTCACCTCGCAAGAGCCGATTGACCGGTACGAATCCAGAGGATAGTACGTCGTCCTGATCGCAACGGCCCATCAGCGCCGCCGGCACGACCCCCATGAAGATCGAGCACGATTCGACACGCGACGAGCACGAAGCCTCCATTCGCATCGAAGGCCTCGGAGCTTATTGACATGTTGACATGAAACTCAACCGACCGAGGGCAGGCCCGCCAGGGCCATGGATATCTCCTCTGCGGGATACTCGTAATCGTGCAGCTTGCCTTCGAAATAATCGAGGTAGGCCTGCATGTCGAAGTGGCCGTGGCCGCACAGGTTGCACAGGATCGCGCGGCTGACCCCTTCCTCCTTGCACTTCAGTGCTTCGCGCATGGTGACGGCCAGCGCGTGAGCCGGCTCCGGCGCGGGGATGATGCCCTCGGCGCGGCCGAACTTGACCGCAGCATCGAAAATCTCCATCTGGTGCACCGAAGTGGCCTCGATCGCGCCGAGGTCGAGCAGGTGGGAGACGAGCGGTCCCATGCCGTGGTAACGCAGTCCGCCGGAGTGGATGCCGGGGGGCACGAACGAGCTGCCCAGCGTGTGCATCCTGACCAGAGGCGTGAGGTGCGCGGTGTCGCCGAAGTCGTACGCGAGCCTGCCCCGCGTCAGCGTCGGGCATGCAGCCGGCTCGACCGCGATGACGCGGATGGACCTGCCCTCGTCCTCACCGCGCAACCTGCGCCCGATGAACGGGAACGCGATGCCGGCGAAGTTCGAGCCGCCCCCGGTGCAGCCGACGATCACGTCCGGCCAGTCATCGGCAAGCTTGAACTTCTCGATCGCCTCCAGGCCGACGACGGTCTGGTGCAGGAGCACGTGATTGAGGACGCTGCCGAGCGCGTATCGCGCGTCAGGATCCTGCGCTGCAAGCTCCACTGCCTCGGAGATCGCGATGCCCAGCGAACCGTTGGTGTCCGGATCCTCGGCGAGAATCGCGCGGCCGGACTCGGTCTGCGCGCTGGGACTGGGGGTGACCTCGGCGCCGAACGCCTGCATCATCGCCTTGCGGTAAGGCTTCTGGTCGTAGCTGACGCGCACCATGAAGACCTTGCATTCAAGGCCGAAGAAACTGCAGGCCATCGCCAGCGCCGAGCCCCACTGACCGGCGCCGGTCTCGGTGGTCAGCCGCTTGACGCCCTCCTGCCGGTTGTACCAGGCCTGGGGCACGGACGTGTTGGACTTGTGGGAGCCTGAAGGACTCTGTCCTTCGTAGTTGTAATAAATGCGAGCGGGGGTATCGAGCGCCTTTTCGAGGCGCCGGGCGCGGTACAGCGGCGTGGGACGCCAAAGCCTGTAGATGTCGATCACCTCGCCCGGGATGTCGATGTACCGTTCGGTCGACACCTCCTGCATGATCAGCCCCATGGGAAACAACGGTGCCAGATCGTCCGGCCCGATGGGCTGACCGGTGCCGGGGTGCAGGACCGGCGGGGCAGGGACAGGCAGGTCGGCCTGGATGTTGTACCAAACGTTCGGCATGGCGCTTTCGGGCAGCAGGTATTTGGTCTGGTCATCCATTCTTTTACTTCCAGATCAGGTGCCGGGAGCTCGAAGATAAAAAGATACTGATCTCCTATAAAATAGCCGCCTGCCCCCTCGCCGTCACGGGTCAAGGAGCGACATCATGACATCATCCATCCGCCTGCTGTTGATCGCGGCCGTCGTTTTCGCCGGATCATCGAACCGAGCCGCCGACGCCCAGTCCCTGCCGCCGGTGAACCTGGGGTTCACCAGCTTCCTCGACGGCGGACCGCCCGCCGGCCCTGGTTTCTATTTCCAGCAGTACCTCCAGTACTGGTCCGCTGACGATCTGCTGGACGAGGACGGCAACGACAGCGGTCTGGTCGACGACCTGGACGTCTGGATCAGCCTCAGCCAGTTCATCTACCAGTCCGATCAGCCGATCCTGTTCGGCGGCAAGTGGGGCATCGATCTGATCATTCCAGTGGTGTCGCTCGACGTCGATCCCGGGACGCCGCCCATCATCGACGACAACAACCAGGGCCTCGGCGACATCCTTCTCGGTCCGTTCATCCAATGGGATCCGATCATGGGCGAGAACGGCCCGGTCTTCATGCACCGGATCGAGCTGCAGACCACGTTTCCCACCGGCAAATACGATGACGACCGCGTGCTGAATCCGGGCAGCAATCATTACACCTTCAACCCCTACTGGGCGGCCACGTGGTGGATCTTTCCGCAATGGTCGGTGACCTGGCGACTGCACTACCTCTGGAACTCGGAGAACGACGACCCGAACACGACGCTGTTCCCCATGGTCGGCGACGTGCAGCCGGGCCAGGCGATTCACATCAACTTCGCGTCTTCGCTCGAGCTGATCCCGAAACGGCTGCATGCCGGGGTCAACGGTTACTACCTCGAGCAGATCACCGACTCGAAGGTGGACGGCAGCGATTCGGGCTATCGCGAGAAGGTGCTGGGCATCGGCCCGGGCGGCGTGTGGCACTTCTCCGCCGACGATCACATCTTCATCAATCTGTACTTCGAGACCGCGGCGGAGAATCGCCCGGAAGGCTTTCGCCTCACCCTTCGCTGGACGCATCACTTTTGAAAAGACCGCGAGCGCCTTGTTGATCGCGATCGTTCAGTATTCGAATGATTTCGAAAGCTGGACCCGGCCCGTCGAATTGCTCCGCGCCGACGAGCGCGACGGCGACCCGGACACCCAGATCCACGAGTTCAGCGTGACGCGCCGCGGCGATCAGCTCATCGGGCTCTCGGGAATGATGCGCATCTCGCAGCTCCTGCCCAGCGAGAGCTATCTCACGCTGGAGGAATCGCCCTGCGACGTCGAGCTGACCTGCAGCCGGGACGGCGGTGGCTGGCACCGCGTGGCCGACCGCCAGGTGTTCATGCCCGCGCAGACCCATGGGCCACCCGACTACGACCATCGCCGGGCCACGACCGAGTCGCCGCGTCCTCGCAACGAGGAGCTGGATGCGTCCGGAAACTACCAGCGCGGGGCGCGTTCGCTGCTTGCGCTGGGCGAGATCGACCGGGGCCTCACCTTCCACATGCTGGGCGCCCACATGCTGTTCGACGACGAGAAGGTCTACATCTTCTACGGCGCGACAACCGGTGGCGCAAGGAAGGACACGCCTACGGCCTGCAGCTCGCCACCCTTCCGCGCGACCGGTTCCAGGCGCTCAAGCCGCGCCGACTCGCTCAGCCGGCCGTCCTCGAGACAAGGCCGCTCTACTTCGACCCCGACGGCGATCTGTTCATCAACGCCGACGCGTCGCTGGGCCGGCTGACGGCGGAGCTGGTCGACTTCAACGGAGGGGTCATCCCCGGTTTCGACGAAGACGCCTGCATTCCCATGACGACCGACAGCTACGATCACGCGATGCGCTGGAAGTCTGCCGAGGGAACTCAGGGGTTGACCGAGGCCGTCCGTCACCTGCAGTCGGACCCCGTCCTCGGCAGCTATCCCGGGCTGCGGGTCCGGTTCTATCTCAGGCAGGCCTGGCTCTACGCGGCGCGATGGCCGCTGAGCGAAAGCTGAACTTACCGAGCGACCACATTCGCGCTGACTCTTCCGGTGGAGCACGAGTGAGGCGGTCCGCTTACGCGCAGTCCGGATCCCCATCCTCCCACCGCTGAAACGTCGCAGGCGGCTCAGCCAGAAGCCGTTCCTTCGCCTCGCGCCAGAGGTTCGCCCAGGCGGCAGCATCAGGCAACACGCGCTCGGGGTCGCGCCGGCTGCGCGCGACGAACCCGGGAAACCAGGACCGGCCCGTGGGTTGGCCGATGGGCTGGTATCTCAGGTCGACGCTCCAGCGAATATCACCGCTCAGGTTCGGCAACGAGGCATGCATGGTCAGCATCGTCAGGAACAGCACGTCGCCGGGACGCATCGCCAACGCCACGCGCCGGTCGCCGACGAGCCGGTCGGGTATCGCGTGTCTGCTGTAGTTGGAGTTCGGATCGGGACAGTGCGTCACGAGACCGCGTCGATGGCTTCGCGGCGCGACCAGCATGCAGCCGTTCTCCCGGGTCGCCTCCGTAATCGGGATCCACACCGTCAGGATGCGGCTGTCGTCGGCCTCCGGCATGATGGTCGCCAGATCCTGGTGCCAGACCGTCCGGGCGACTTCACCGACCACCACGCCGTCGGCCGCAAGAGATTGCTCCGGCGGCTTGATGCGGACGTGCTGCGTCGGGTTCGAGTAGATCTCCGGGCCGATGACCGCTTCAACCACGTCGAGCAGGCGCGGATTCGTGAGCAGCCCGAACGCGGCAGGGCCACAGTGGACGGACGTGCCTGCCTTGACGCCCTTCTGCGGCAGGCAGATGTCGAGTTCATTCGCCAGCGATCCGCCCATTTCCTGGACGAGGGCACAATACCTGCTGCCGAATGGAAGATGCCCGTAAGCGCGCGAGACGACGCCATCGGATTCGAGGCGACGCGCCACGGCGTCCAGCAGCACCTCGTACTCGGCGCGCAGCGGGGCCAGGTCACGCTCCGCGTCGAGCAGGCCTCGCACGACCACGTAACCTTCCTGATCGAGTCGCGCACGTGCAGACGAAACATCCAATGGCTTGTCACCTTTCGAATGATGAGTGTAGTGGACCTCGAACGACACGCAGCGGGTACTGGCGCGGGCGTCCGGCAGACCACGGGGACACCGCTGGACTGAGAGAGATAGAAAGGACATGATGACGTCGCAAAACTGCACAGACGGCACGACGCGCGCCAGCAGGCATCATCCCTGTCTGCGCGGCGGTTTGGACTGGTTGGAAACGCCCTGAGGCGGCCGTAGCGCGGCGCGCGACTGTATTCATCTGAAAGGACGCTTCATGGCCACGCCTGCCTCACCCGCGCTCCGCCTGCTCGTGACGATCACCATCATCATCCTCGGGATCACTCCGACCCTGGTCCGGGCGCACTGGCCGAAGAAACTCGGCGACCGCAGCGCCGCCACGGTCTACGCCGTCGCGCTCCGCGATATCACGATCGACGGAAGGCTCGACGACTGGCCCGCGAACCTCGTCCGTTACCGCGTCGTCAACAACTGGTCCCCCTACGGCCCGTCTGACCTCGCCGGTAAATCGCTCCAGGACAACCCGGACCTGTCCGCGCAGTTCATGGTCGGCTACGACGCGGAACGTCAATTGCTCTACGTCGCGGGAATCGTTCGGGACGACGTGCACGTCCCGGTCAACAACAGCGAAGACCACTTTCCATGGGAAACCGATGCCTTCGAGGTCTATGACGAACGTGTTGACGGCGTGAACCTGGAAAGGATGTCACCATGAGTCGAGCCGTTCTGACCCTTCCTCTGCTTTTGGCAACGTCTGCACAGGCCCGTGACATCCGGCCCACCCTGGCTGCGCCCCGAACCACGACCGCCCCGATCATTGATGGCGTATTAAACGATGCGGCGTGGAAAACCGCAGGGTGCGCGCCTCTGTTCTACTCCTGGAGCAAGGAGGAGCCCGCCGGGGTGAATACGCGGGCGTTCGTGACCTGGGACGAGCTGAACCTCTACGCGGCGTTCGAATGTGAGGAGCCGCTGGTCAGGTCCATGAGGGCGAGGCTCACGAAGCGTGACGACCTGATCTACGGCGACGACTGCGTTGAGCTGTTCATTCGGGGGTTCGGCCACGATCACTACTATCACTTCATCATCAATGCGCTGGGCACCGTCTACGACGCGATGCGTTCCGACAGCACCTGGAACGGGAGCATACAAAGCGCCGGCTCGATCGCGGACGACCGCTGGTTCGTCGAAATGTCCATTCCGTGGTCGGACATGGGAGCGCGTCCGGAACCGAACAAGCCCTGGACCGTGATGTTTGGGCGGGAAAGGTATGCCAGCGGCCCCCAGGAAGTCACCTCCTGGCCGTTCTCGGGCGGTCCGTTTCACAACCCCGCCCGATTCGGGCGACTCGATTTCGTGGACGCCGGTGCCGTGCTCCACCGTCTCGATGCAGGCAAGCGTCTGCCGGGAATAAATCGTCTGGAATTCGATGCGCGTGGAGGCGACGAGGACACCACCCTTTCCATTCGGTATGCGCCCGGCGACGACGGAGCATTGACGATCAAGGCCGGTTCACCCGCGAACGCGGAATCGGATCGTGAGACACCCAGATACCCGGTGACGCTGCGTACGCCGCGCAACCTCGAAGTGGTATTGCACAACGGGGAGCACACATGGTTTCGCACGCGATTTCGTACCGGCATCGAAACGCCGGTAGACATGGCACGTATTCAATCTGCATTGAATCGTATGCCTCTCGTTGCCAGCAGGATGAACGATGACCGCACTCGCCGCGACCTGGTGGCCGAGAGCAGGAAGGGCAAGAAGCTCGTCGCCCAGGCCGGCAGCATGGTGGAAGAAGCGATTCAGTCCGGGCGCACTGTGAACACAGAGCAATGGGAGCCGATCGCCACGCAACTTGAGACCCTGCAAAAGGAATCGCAGCAACCTGTTCTATGGACCCGCAACCCCCTCTACGACACCTGGCCCCGCATCACCCCGCCCGATCTTGACTCCACCAGGACCGTGGACATCGTGGCGGCGGGCCGGGAATGGGAATCGGGCGCGCTGCTGGTCTCGAATCTCTTCGGAAAGGACGATCTGCCTCTGCGCCTCTACTTCGGCGAGCCGGAATCGTCTGCGGACAGGTCGACCGATACCGACGGAAAAGTCGGGCCGTTGACGCTGGAACATTGCGAGCTTGCCGAAGCGGTCATGATCTACACCATCGGCAAGGGTGACATCGCCGAGCCGGTGGCGCCGCTTGGACCTTCCGGACGCATCACCGTTCCCCCCGGCGAAACCCGTGAGGTATGGATCACCGTCAACACGTTCAACGTTCTGCCCGGACGATATCGGGTGCCGCTGCAGGTGGATCCGGTGGACTACGTCGACGGCCCTGATCCCATGCAGGTGGACGTCAGGATCCGGGTGCTGGATTTCGAGCTGCCCACGAGGTTTCCCATCAAGGCCTACAACTTCGATTACACCGCGGCCGCAAGGGACGAGCACTTGAAGGAGCTGCTGGAGAGCAGAGTCAACGTCTTCCATGTCCACATCGTTCCCGGGCCTGACGACGAGGGAAACGTCGATTTTTCCCGGATGGACGACGCGATCAGGAAGATCAGCCCCCACGGCGAGTTGAAGCTGGAAGTCTGGTTCATGCGCGAAACCGGCTGGCAGGCCCCGCGATACGAGCGATGGCTGAAGCGCCTGGTTTCGTACATGAACGGTCACGGCCTCGATTACGAGGACTGGTTCCTTCACATCTTCGATGAGTCGATGTCCGATCGCTTCCTGGAATGCGCCAAGGCCATCAAGGCCGTCGACCCGAAGGTGCGGATCTTCCAGGACCACATGGACACGCCGGAGAGGATCAAGGCGTTCGCACCGTATATCGACATCTGGTGTCCGGTTCAGCACCAGCTGGGATACCCGGGCCTGTCCACGATGAAGGCCACCGGGAAACCGGTATGGATGTACGACTGTGGCACCACTCCCGGATTCCCCCCTTCCCGGCATCGCTTCATGGCATGGCGCGCGTGGCACTACGACCTGGACGGGCTGTCCTTCTGGACGTACGCGCCCTGCAAATGGAACGATCCGTCGCGCGTACCGAACTACGGCCTGTACTACCCCACCTCCACCGGCGGCTCCATCCCCAGCAAGCGCTGGATGGCCTGGCGCCAGGGACTCGACGATTACCTTTACCTGGATGCGTACTCGGCCGAACTGGAGAAACGGGGCGGCCCCGAAGAGATCGACAAACAGATCCTCCAGGCAGCACACCACCTGGGCGAGAGCAGCGAGAAGGCGGACATCGACGTATACGATCAGGTTCGGCGCAGGATCGCGCGTCGCCTGATGGTGCTGAAGGGGCATCCTGACGAGCCGGATTTCGATTGAATGGCCAGGAAGGACGCCCATACCGAATCGTTTCTGAACCTTTTCCTGGAAGGCGATGTCGAAGGCGCGACGCGCCTCCTGCAGCGCCAATCCGACGCCGCTGCCCGGAGCGACTACAAGGCGCATCCACTTCTCAAGGAGTGCGTGGATCGCAATGATCATGACCCGGTGCATCGGCTTGGTCGAGATCGCCTCCGATAACCGCACGGCAAACCCACCTTCAACGCGTCTGAGTGCCGTTGTCGCAGGAGGTTAGCGACATTCATCCTGACCGAGGCCCGTCGGGCCATTTCGTATTCGTTCGAATGTGTCGCAGGCACGTCGCCTTGAATCCGATAGCCACGTTAGGCTCTGTCTCAGAACTCTGCCGCGGGCCCAAGACCGAGCGAATCGTCCGTTGGCCAGGAGGCCGAAGCAGGCGATGTCGCGGTGCATCGTCGATGGAGGCCGACGCCGCCAACGGGCGATGC
>NYZC01000092.1 GCA_002686995.1 Phycisphaeraceae bacterium
CCATCGACGATGCACAGCGACATCGCCTGCTTCGGCCTCCTTGCCAACGGACGATTCGATCGGTCTTGGGCCCGCGGCAGAGTTCTGAGACAGAGCCTAAGCCAATCGTTGTTTGTCATTTCGGAGTCGGGTCGGAAGTGGCGTCCGAAACGACAAATGACGATTGGCTTAATGACTATTAGCTTAATAGAGTTGCGTGCGATGAAGGCGCTGATCAAACGGAAGGCCGAGCCGGGAATCTGGATCGAGGACGTGCCGCGCCCCGAGGTCGGCATCAACGACGTGCTGATCCGGATCCTTCGCACCGGGATCTGCGGCACGGACGTGCACATCTACCAGTGGGACGCGTGGGCCAGCCGGACGGTGCCGGTGCCGCTGGTCATCGGCCACGAGTTCGTCGGTGAGGTCATCGAGGTCGGCGCGAACGTGTCCGACTTCCATCCCGGGGACGTCGTCAGCGGCGAAGGGCACGTCGTCTGCGGCCGCTGCCGCAACTGCCTGGCGGGTCGCCGCCACTTGTGCGCCCACACGCTCGGCATCGGCGTGGAACGTCCCGGCGCGTTCGCCGAGTACCTCTCGCTGCCGATGACCAACGTCTGGCATCACCACGGCTCGATTCCGCTCGACGTGGCCGCGATCTTCGATCCGTTCGGTAACGCGGCGCACACCGCCCTGTCGTTTCCCGTGCTCGGCGAGGACGTGCTCATCACCGGCGCCGGCCCGATCGGCATCATGGCCACCGCCATCGCCCGCCACGCCGGCGCCCGCTACGTCGTCGTCACCGACGTCAACCCGTACCGCCTGGACCTGGCGTCCCGAATGGGCGCCACCCGCGTCGTCGACGCGCGGCACGAGAAGCTCGCCGACGTCCAGGCCGAGCTGGGCATGACCGAGGGTTTCGACGTCGGGCTGGAGATGTCCGGCAACGCGTCGGCGTTTCGCGACATGATTGCAAACATGTGCCACGGCGGGCGGATCGCCATGCTGGGCATCGCGGGAGACGACGTCAGCATCGACTGGAACACCGTCGTATTCAACATGCTCACGATCAAGGGCATTTACGGCCGCGAGATGTACGAGACGTGGTACAAGATGACCGTGATGCTGCAGAGCGGCCTCGACATCGCCCCCGTGATCACGCATCGCTATCCCTGCACGGCGTTCGCGGAGGCGTTCGAGACGATGATATCGGGCGCGTCGGGCAAGGTGCTGCTCCTGTGGGACGAGCCGTCCTGACGCGGGCCGCGGAGCCATCCCATGTACGGCGACCTTCAGACGCAACTGGCCGCGCAGCTCGACGAGATACGCAGCGCGGGCCTCTACAAGCACGAGCGCGTGCTGACCAGCGCGCAGCGCGCCCGCATCTGCGTCGACTCGGGCGGCGCGGTGCTGAACCTCTGCGCCAACAACTATCTCGGGCTCGCCGAGCACCCGGCGATCGTCGCCGCGGCGCGGGACGCACTCGATCGCTGGGGATACGGGCTCTCGTCGGTGCGCTTCATCTGCGGCACGCAGGCCATCCACAAGCAGCTCGAAGACGCGATCAGCCGGTTCCTGGGCACCGAGGACACCATCCTTTACTCGTCCTGCTTCGACGCGAACGGAGGGCTGTTCGAAACGCTGCTGGCCGACGAGGACGCCGTCATCTCCGACGCGCTCAACCACGCGAGCATCATCGACGGCATCCGCCTCTGCAAGGCGAAGCGGCTCCGCTACGCCAACCGCGACATGGACGAGCTGCGCTCGCGGCTGAAGGAGGCCGGCCCGGCGCGAAGGCGGCTGATCGCCACCGACGGCGTGTTCTCGATGGACGGCTACCTGGCCCCCCTGCCGGAGATCTGCGACCTTGCCGACGAGCACGGCGCCCTGGTCATGGTCGACGACTCGCACGCGGTCGGGTTCATGGGACCGCGCGGGCGCGGCACGCCGGAGCACCACGGCGTCACCGACCGCATCGACGTGATCACCGGCACGCTCGGCAAGGCGCTCGGCGGCGCCAGCGGCGGTTACACGAGCGGCCGCCGGGAGATCATCGACCTGCTCCGGCAGCGGTCGCGGCCCTACCTGTTCTCCAACTCGCTGGCGCCGGTCATCGTTGCCGCGTCGCTCGAGGCGCTGGATCTGCTCAGCACGTCGACCGCGCTGCGCGACCGCCTGATGGCGAATACCAGGCACTTCCGCGAGGGCATCGCGAAGCTCGGCATGACCGTGCTGCCGGGCGAGCATCCGATCGTGCCGATCATGCTCGGCGACGCGGCGCTCGCGTCGCGCATGGCCGACGCCCTTCTGGACAAGGGCGTCTACGTGATCGGGTTCTCCTTCCCCGTCGTGCCGCGCGGCGCGGCGCGCATTCGCGTGCAGGTCTCCGCGGCGCATTCGACCGAGGACCTCGACGCGGCGCTGGAGCAATTCGCTCTGGTCAAGCGTGAGCTCGGCCTTTGAGCCTGCTCGCGCTCACGGTCGTCATCGCCTCGACCTTCATGCAGGCCGCCTGGAACCTGATGGCGCGCCACGGCCGCGCCGAATCCCATTTCATGCGGCGTCTGCTGCTGTCCACCTGCGCGATCTGGCTGGCGCCGGCGCTCGTGGCCGAGTTCATGCAGGGACCGCTGGACACGCGGCTCTTGACGCTCGTCGCGGTGTCCGGAGTGTGCTCCGGCATCTATTTCCGGTCCCTGGCGAAGGGCTACGAGTCCTCCGACTTCACGATCGTCTACCCCATGGTGCGCGCGCTGCCGGTCCTGCTTCTGGCGGCCTGCGATCTGCTGCGCGGCAGCGTCCCCAGCGCGGCGGGCTGGACCGGCATCCTGCTCGTCGTCGTCGGCTGCTTCCTCGTCCCGCTGCGCGCCTGGCGCGACTTCCACCCTCGCGCCTACATGCAGCCGGTCGTGGTCTGGGTCCTGATCGGGGCGCTCGCGACGATGGGCTACTCGATGATCGACAAGGTCGCCTCGGACCACGTCCGGGAGACGGGCGCGGTTGGCGCCACCATGGTGATCACCATTCTGCGCTACACCTACTACTACATCGTGGTCGCGACGATCACCAACGAGGTGCTGTCACGATTCGGACGCGCGAAGCCGGCGCCCGCTCGGCCCGCCGCCCTGCGCTACCCGATCATCGCCGGCATCCTGAACTACCTCTCGTACGCGATGATCGTCTGGGTCTACCAGACGACCGCCCAGGTCAGCTACGTGGTCGCTTTCCGGCAGTTCAGCATCGTCATCGGCGTCATCGCGGCCTTCGTCATCTTTCACGAGCAGGGGAAGTTCGTGCGCATTACGGCGACGCTGCTGATCACGGCGGGACTTCTGATCATCGGGCTCTGGGGGAATTGAGGGTTCAGGGTTCAGGAGATCATCGGCGCCAATACGGGTCCGATGGCATTCGACCCGGGGGCGTCAGCCGGCGTCAGCCCACGGGTCTGATGCGCGGCAACCTGGTGCCGGATGCACCTCGACCCCGCGCCCCGGAACCCGAGACCCTGAACACCCGAACGCCGCCTCAGGACGCTCCCTCCCTCCGCCTCGCCTCCGCGTCCACGGCGCGCACCGCGTCGAGCATCAGGCGCCGGTACTCGGCAAGATGCAGGAAGGTATGGGGAGACACCACGACCACGACGTCGTAGCAGTTCGGCCACTCGTGGGCGCCGAGGCGAAACGCCTCGCGGAGCAGGCGCTTGACGCGGTTACGCTGCACCGCGGAGCCGACGCGCCGGGAGACGCTCAGCCCGAGGCGCGACACGTCGAGCCCGTTCGGCCGCGCGCAGACGCTCAGCGGCCCGCGCCGCCGGCGCAGGCGCGCGTCGAACACGGCCTGGAAGGCACGGCGCCCGTGCAGGCGCATACGGTGACGAAATCGGAAGCGCCGCTCGCTCATCGTTCTGACGGTAGCCGAAGCGGCCACACTTCGGAAGCGGGCGTCGAGGAATTGGTTCCCGATGCCACCACCAGAAGAAATTGAGCTATTAGCCATTAGCCAATGGTTATTGGCTTAATGACTAATAGCTTAATATCAACGCGATGGTCGTACCGGACGCCACACCCGGCGAGGAGCTCATCTGCCTCAAGTGCGGTTACGAACTGCGCGGGTTGACGTCGCGCGACTGCCCGGAATGCGGCGCGTCGTTCGATCCGGATCACATCAGCAAGCATCCGATTCCCTGGACCATGCGTCGTGAGCTGGGCCGGTTCAGCGCGTACTGGCGCACGGTCTGGCTGGTCATGGCGCATCCGAAGCGGTTCTGCCTTCACATCGCACGCCCGGTGAGCCTCGCCGACGCCCGCCGGTTCCAGTGGGTCACGGTCGGGCTGGTGATGATCGCGGCCGTCGTTGTCACGATCGTCGTTTCGATGCACTTCGACGTTCGGGGCATCACAGGGAATCTGCCGAGCAGACTCTGGCCGCTGGAGCGGCTGCTTTCCATGGTGCCACCGAACTCGTTGCCGATCGTGTTCAACGTTCTGCTCGTGGGGTTCCTGATCCCGGCCACGGGCATGCATACGTACTGGTTCCACCCGTCCGTGCTGACGATTCGACGACAGAACCGGGCGCTGGCGCTCAGCTACTACTGCTGCGCGCCGCTGGCCTGGGCCTCGGTGACGGCGTGCGTCGCGGTCGCTGCATACCTGCGTCGCTATCTTCCCGATGCATGGCAAACGGGCGCACTGATCGCGGTCGCCGACACGCTTTTCATCTACTGCCAGTACCTGCTCGTCATCCTGCTCGTGCTCTGGTGGGGATTGCCGCAACTGACGGCCCGCCGCGCGCACGTGCTCGGGCCCTTCGAAACGCTGGGACTCGCGCTGGGACTGCCGGCCCTATGGCTCGGTCTCGCCGCCGTCGTCTTCGGCGCCGTCCCCGCCATCGGGTTCTACGCTTCGCTCCTGATCCACAGTCTCTTCTGAGGACGCGACGAGCAGGAACGGGACGTCCAAACCGATCGAGTTCCAATCTCCGTAGATGCCGAAGCAGTTGCGACATCGGTCGTCGACGCCGTCCGCACCGACGCTGTAGAGGATCGGTCGGCGATCCTTTTCCGACGATTCGACGACCGCAGCGTCCGCGTACATCGGCCAAGGACGCCCAAGCCCTGTGTCAGCGGGTTTCTCTGCGACAGGAGTTCCCGTCCCGCCGGGAAGGTACCTGAACGTATGACCTTCCGGATCAAAGGGATCGGACGGCAGCATCGAAATGTACCCGGGTACAAGATCAGACAGCCGCGACGGCCGAGCGCCGTGATCCAGTTCGTACAGCCGGCAGGCCAGCGCGATGGCGGCCATTCTGCGCCGCGCGACGGTGATGAGCGTCGACTTGATGGCACTGCCCATGCTCGAGATCGTGCCGCGCGTCAGCGACATGAACGGCGAACGGTAGTTCTCAAACGCCAGTCGCACCGATGACCTGATCTCCGCGGACTCACCCCACCGGTCCATCTGCTCCAGCACCTCGCGCTGAAATCGAAGCATCCTCGCCATGTCGGCCCGAAAGAACGGCGCCACCGCGACGATGAGCGACCGCTCACGCCATGACGGCTTCATACCTGCCGTCCAGCCGCGCCCGCCGGGAAAGAGCATCCTTCCGTCCAGAATGTCCCGGCTCATCGCAAGCATGGACGCCCGCTCGCTGATGTAGGCGTCCTTCATTCCGTCGAGCAGATAGCGATCATGCAGCAGTTCGTCGATGAGCACCGCGACGATGCGGCGCGCCGAGGTGTCCGTGCCGGCATCCAGGGACGGTCCGAGCGATTCCACTCGCTCGGCGCCCAGGGCGTGCTGGGAGACCGCCACGAGTTGGGAAACGATCGTCGTCGGTGGCGCCGCGGTGTTTCGTGCCATGGCGAACATGTCGCGAATCGTCTCGACGGCCTCGTCGTGACGACCCCTGCGGCGCAGGCTCACGGCGGTATCACCCAGGTTCATCGCCAGCATTCGGTGCTGGCCGAAGCGAAAATTGTTCTGATTCATGGGGTGCGGCGGCCCGCCACCCCAGTCGCACGCAGGCTTCGACCGGGCGCGGCGCACGAGCCGAAGCGCGACGGCGTTGTTCGCGAGAAACTGACCATCTTCCACAGGCATGCCCCTGCCCCGCATCCAGGTCAGTGACGGTCCCGGCGTCACCCAGGACCTGATCGCCTGCTGGTAGAGCAGCGCCGCGTTGTCCTCCTCCGCCACTTCCGCGGGCGGGAAGTCCTCCGCCAGCAGCGGATGGCCGGCCGTCCGGATCCGTTCGATCTCCGCCTCCAGCCGCCGGCTGGTGACGAACCCCGCGACGACGCGCAGGAGCACCAGCGCGACCAGGAGCATGATCACGGCGGCGCCGAGTCGCCTGAGCCAGCGCCGTCGCGGCGGGAAGGGGACTTCGGCCGCGATGTTTCGAGGCTCGGCATCCATCATCTAGAACGGACGGAAAGCAAGGTATCTCGCGATGCAGCGCCGGCCGATGAACCGTTCGCCGTGGTAGCAGGCGATCATCACCGCGACGCAGAAACCGCAAGCCACGACGAGCCAGCTCATATCCGGCATGAAGGCGCCCGCAAAGGTCATCAGGAAGCCGATGAAGCCGAACACGTAACCGGAATAGATCAGGTGCGCAAGCAAGGCCAGCATGACGCCTTCGACGCCGCTTCGGCGGCCGGTCGCGACGATCAGCGCCACCCACGCGACCAGTGCGCCGGCCGGCACGACCGCCAGGACGAGCAACTCGAACCCCGCGCGCGTCGCGTTCGCAACGCCGGCCATGAACACGGTCAGAAGCCATCCGACGACGGCGACGGCGAGCGGTCGCGCGAGGCGGTCGAAACCCGGCGCCCGGTACCAGGGTCCGCCCCAGCGCGACGCGACGAGTGCGGCGACGTCCGTCACGGCGCCGCATTCGGGGCACTTGACGACAGGACCCTGCAGGCCGCGCAGGTTGTACTCACACGCGACGCAGGTGACGTCACGCACGATGGTTTCGATCTGATCGTTGCCGCTCATGGAATCGAGGGGTTCGGGCACTCGAATTCTATTGCCTCGGAGCGATCGGGCCGTGGAAGTCAGGAACCGCCGACGAACGCCCATGGATCAAGGAATTCGAAGAAATCCAAGTCTATCCGTGTTCATCCGTGTTCATCCGTGTTCATCCGTGTTCATCCGTGATTCTGCAACGTCTCGGACATCTCGCTCAAAACGGCCGGCCCGCCACGTAACGCCGGACACATTGCCTGCCGATGAAGTGCTCGCCCTTTCGGCAGTACACACCCAGCGCGAAGCCGGGCACGATCAGCCACACCCAGGTGAAGGTGCCTGCAATGGGCGATAGCACGGCCGTGCCGACGAGCGCGACCACGGCGAGGTAGCCGCCTAAGAGCAGGTGCGCGAACAGGCACAGCACCACGCCTTCGCCGCCGCCGCGCCGGTGAATGACCACGACCAGGGGCAGCCAGACGACCAGGGAAGTCGCCGCGCCGAGCACCAGGCCCCACCATGGAGCGATGTCCGACGCACCGGCGACGATGCAACCGGGAATCGAGAGTCCCGGCGGCAGCAGCACCGCGATGAACACCGGAAAGATGATGCGCTCGAACCCGGGCACGGCGTGCCACGGCCCGTTCCAGCGCAGGGCGATGAGCTTGGCGATGTCGTTGACCGCACCGCATTCCGGACAGGTGACGATCGGCCCCGGCAGTCCGCGCAGGTTGTACTCGCATCCCGGACAGTCGATATCCCGCAACAGGGCCTCGACCTGCCGAGACGCGTCACCGCGTTCGGAAGCGGATTCAGTCACCCTGACTGATACGCACGGCGCCGCCGCCCTGATCGTCGAGCGGCTACCTCGAGATGCTCAGCCGCATGCGCCGCATCGCGATCGCCGCGATGCCCATCGGCACGAGCAACGCAGTCAGGGGCTCGGGAACGACACCGGTCGAGGTCGAGCGGATCGTGATCGCGCCGTTGATGACCTCGTAGGGAATCGGCAGCGGATCGAATCCGTCGTCCGCCATGCGCGTGTTGGCGGGATCGATCTCGATCGGAAACGTGCCGCTGGTTCCAGGAGCCACTTCGAAAAACACCCGGATCAGGCCGTCAAGATCGTCCAGCGGCTCCGATCCCAGCAGCTGCAGGAACTCCTGGGTCATCAATTGATCGTCCGTGAACACGTTCGGAGGCAGTAGCGGTTGGGTGCCGAACACGTACGGGTGCGGAGCGAGAGGAACGTCCACGGATGTGAAAGCAACGCCCTGCCCCGAACGGGTCAGGGCGAGTCCCAGGTCGAAGCCCGTCACCGCCGGTACGGGATCAAGGGGAGCCAGGGTCACGAAGACGTCAAAGAAACCGTTTTGCGTCGACGCCGACTCATCCAGAACGACGTTCTGAACCTCGATCGACAGTACGGCCGACGCCGAGCCCGCCCACTGCCCCAGGATCAACGGCGCGCAAACGAACAACCACGCCACGAAGCTGTGCTTTCCGCTGTACATCATCCGCTCCTCAAGCCTTGCCGGCACGTACGCGAACCGCCCTCTCGCCAAGAGACAGCAGCGCAGATTTCCCACCTAGTATATTACAACCAGACCGGACAGGGTCAACCCTCCCTTGTCGAGTTCCTCTCCATCCCCGATCGTGCCGGTCATGACGCCTGTGCCGGGCCGATCAAGCCAGACCGGGTCTGGACTCGCCGTGAGCGGCGGCGAGAGCCCGGCACCCCCTGACGGCACCCAGCCGCTCGCCGAACGCAGCGCCACGGCCATCCAGGCCGGCTCGGACGACGATCGGGCCGCAGACGACGCCGGCGCAGGCATCCCGTCCGGCAGGACCGTGAACGCTCGATTCCTCGCGTCGAGAGTGTCCGCGACGTTGATCTCGCCGCTGCCGTCCAGGTCGTGGAAAACGCTGTAGAAATCGCCGCCGCGCTGCTGGAAGCCGCGGTTACGCACCCCGACGGTGTCGAGCACGTTGACCCGTCCGTCGCGATTCGCGTCGCCGGGCAGCACGTCCACGCGCCGCTCGAGATCGCCGGCGCGACCGGTCGGCCCGCCGGCCCTCAGCACGATCAGCAGCCGGTCGCCCGCGGTGCCCGGTCCCGCCGCGCCGGCGCCGACCGCCTCGCTGAGCATCCAGGTCGCGGTGAATGAGGACGCGTCGTAGCGGAAACCATCGCGCGGATCGGTATCGGTGACGTCGTCGGGCAGGAAGCCGTACTGCGGCGTTTCGGTGCCGAACACCGACAGGTCGACCTGCGTGACGAACACGTCCTCGCGGAACACGACGTGGACTCGGTCGACGCCCGGCCACGGAATCGGCGCGCCGGTCGACGCGAGGTCAAGCTCGTAGCCCAGGCCGTCCGCCGGATCGATGAGATCCCGGAACTCGTCCGTCCAGTCCGACGCACTCACCTTGACCGCGAGGACCAGCGGGTCGACCTGCGTGAGCGACACCGTCAGCGGCGCCGAGGTTTCGGCCGTGTCCCCGTTGACCGTCTCCCGCGCGGTGGCGGTGACGGTCAGCGTGACGTCGCCCGAATCGGACGGATCAGTCGTGATCGTCAGGCCTGCCAGCTCGACCGGCAGCAGCGTGATCGCACCGGGACCGGCATCGGCGCCGGAGGACAGCACCGCGCCGGCCGGGATGCCCGCGATCGTGATCGAGAGCGTCTCGGAGCCGTCGTCGTCGACGAGCGCCGCGGTGATCGAAAGCGGGATGGGCGTGCCCGCCACGCCGGAGGCGTCGCTGACCGACAGCGACGGCGCGTCCGCGACGGGCACGACGTCGATCGTCACCTCGACCTCGTTGGACTCGCCGCCCTCGATGCCGCGGATCACGTATCGGAACGCGTCGGAGCCTGAGAAGTGCTCGTGCGGCACGTAGGTGAACGAGCCGTCGTCATTCAGCGTGAGCACGCCGTTCGACACGTCGCTGCGGAGCAGGACCTCGTCCACTTCGTCGGCCGAGACCATGTCGTTGCCGAGCACACCGGCGGCGAGGACCGCCAGCTCGACATCCTCATCGGTCTCGTAGCCGTCGGGCGCCGCGGGCTCGCGATGGAAGTCCGTTTCGAAGCGGCCCGTGTTTCCGGCCAGGTCACTGACGCTGGACTCGAACCCGTTGGCGCCGATCGCCAGCCGGAGACCGGTGAACTCGAATCCGCCTGCTGCGTCGGCCACGACCTGGTCGATCCCGGTGCCGCCGGCGTCGAGCAGCCTGACCAGCAGGCCGGGCTCGGTGGTGCCCTCGACGTCGACGAGCGACAGGCGGGTGATGCGGTCTCCGAGCGTCCCGGTATCGCTCGCGGCCGTGAGATCGAACGGCGCCGACGGCGCGACCTGGTCGAGCGTGACGACGATCGCGGCGATGCCCGAACGACCCGCCGGGTTGGTGGCCTGGACCCTCAGCGGGTTGTCGCCCTCGTCGAGCGCCACGCCCGTCAGCAGGTACGTGCCGTCGGCCGCCGCGAGCACCGAGCCGTCGTCGAATCCGTCGCCGTCGACATCCAGGGCCACGGTGTTGCCCGAATCGGTCGTGCCGACGAGGTTCACCGGGGTCAGGTTCGTGATCCGGTCGCCGGGCACGCCGGAGTCGAACGCCGGGTCGAGCGCGACCGTCACCGGCGGCGGGAAGTCGCCGCCGATCATCACGTCGTCGATGACCACGAGCGAGTCGTCACCGCCGAATCCGAGCAGGTCGAAGTAGAGCGTCAGCGACGTGCCGGCGGGCACCGAGCTGACGTCGACGTCGACGGTGAGCGGCGCGTCGAGGCCGATGACCTCGCCGGAGGCGGCGCTGCCCGGCACGCTCACGATCGACGGGTAGCGCGTCGTGCCGTCCGACTGCACGTTGAGCAGCGCGTCGGTGTCGGCGAGGACGGCGCCGGCGACGGACAGGCCGGTCGCCGTGTCGAGCAGCGCGACCTCGAATGCGTCCACCGGGAACAGCGGGGTGCTGCCGAGACTGCCGGAGACGATCGTGAATCGCAGCGTCGCGGCGCCGTCGGGCACCAGGAACGTCTGGGACAGCGAGGCGTTGAACGTCGAGCTTTCGCCGAGCGTCGCGCGACCGCCGCTCACCGTCGCGTCGCCGACGGTCTGCCAGGCGAACAGCGCATCGGCGGGATCGGAAACGTCGAACCCGCCGTTGGTGATCCCGGTCGCCACGACGCCGCCGCCCGTCAGCGGGGTCGGCAGGACGGAACTCGTCACGAAGGCGGCGTCATCGTCTTCGTCCGCACCGGTCGCGGCGCTCACGGTCGCGGCGACGATCAGGTCCGCCTGCGCCGTGTCGTCGTTCTGTCCGGCGGCCGCGGCCGTCGCCTCGGCACCCCGCGCGTTCGGGATGAACGCCGTTCCGGCCCCGCCCGCCGCGGCACGAAGGTTGGGCTTGACCGGATCGATGTCCTGAGCGATCGAATCGAAGTCGTCGATGCCGTCGCGGTTCGTGTCGCGGGCGTTCGGATCGGACCCGATGGCCAGCTCGACGTCGTCGGGCAGCCCGTCGCCGTCGGAGTCGGGGGCGATGCTGGCGGCAAAGCCGGGCGTCGGGCGGTCGAGGACCTCACCCTCGGCCCGTGTCACGTTGACGTCGACGGCGACGAGACCGGTGCTGGAATCGAAGATGGTGGCGTCGTAAGGCGTGTCCGGCGGCAGGTCGAGCGGGAAGTCGCCCGATGCGTCGCTGCGGAGCCTCACGGCCGACTGCTCAGGACCGGTGCGGATCACGACGAAGTCGTCGCCGAGCATCCCGTTCGGCTCGTCGCTCTCGATGCCGGTGCCGACGACGTTGAACGTGAAGATCGGCTGCTCGGGATCGTCGGTGACGATCTGCACGGTGCCGCGCTGCAGACCCAGCCTGCTCAGGGCATGCTCCAGGTCGACGGTGAAGGACTCGTCCGTATCCAGCACGAGCGGGTTGCTCGACCCGAAACCGGCGGGCAGGCCGCTGATCGCGAACTGGTCGCCGTTCTCGACGACGTTCACCGCGCGGATCGTCAGCGGGTCGGCGCCGATATTCGTGATCGTCGCGTAGTCTTCGACGAAGCGGCTGACGTCGTCGATCCGCTGGCCGCCGACGTTGTTGTTGGGGATGTCGAAGAGCAGGTCGCCGTCCGGGGCGAGGCCGAAGCCGGTGAGCGCCAGCGGCGGGCGGGCCGTGTCCGCATCCGAGTCGATTACCAACAGCGAGAGAAACTCACCGCTCGTCTGTGGATCGAAGACGAGATCGAAGGTCGTTGCGCCGCGGCTCGCCACGACGGTACCCGGCGTGAAGCCGACGATCTCGAATCCCTCTCCTTCGATACGGAGCTCACGCACCGTCAACGGGTCCGTGCCATAGTTGAAGAACTCGATCGTCCGGGTCAGCAAGGCGCCGGCTTCCCCATCAACACCCACGCGACCGAAATTGGCGACGGCGCCGATGGTGCCCGGGGCGTTCGCGTCGTCGACAAGCAGGAAGCGGCCCGGGATCGCCGGCGATTCGCCGCCATCGGAACCAGCTCCAGGCTCGGCGCTCCAGTCGCCGCCCGCGCTCTTGCTCAGATACTGCTTCACGTACGGAAGGACGCGCTGCCCCTGGGTCTTGTCCCAAGTCGCGTAGGTCGCCATCAGCAGTGACTCGAGCGTCAGCTTCGACCGGAAAGCCGATACGTTGCCCGCAAAATCGATGAACCCGCCGAACATGATGTCCGTCCGGCCCTGCACGCCACCGACGGTGACCTCTTCGTTGCCGTTGTGAATGAAGAATCCGGGCGCCGCCGCCTGGCCGCCGCCGTGCGCCGAATGAACCAGTCCCAGGGAGTGCCCCGCTTCGTGCGCCACCGTCATCGCGACACCGTTCTTGAGCTTCGTTCTGAAATCGGCAGCACCGGTGAAAGTGAAGACGCTGTCTTCGAGGAACGAATCGAGATAGAGCTCCACCCCTGCCGTATCCTGCTGGTTCATCTCCAGCGAGAACCGGAACGCGTTCTCGGAAGCATTACGCGTTGCCTCGTTCGTCACGATCGTCTGGAACCCGGCAAAATCCGGATCCGGACCGGTGTTTCCGGCAAGACCGAAGAATCCGTCGTCCGGCGTGGTCTTCCAGGTGAAATTGATCGTGTCGGCGCCGCCCATGGCCGTGACGAGTTCCACGGGCGTGCCGGCGTCGGTGTAGAGCTTCAGCGACTGGGTCGCGACCAGGTCCGCAATCATCGTTCGTTCGGCGTCGGAATCGATCTGCTGTTTCTCGGCCGCGGTCACGCTGGCCTTGACGTGCGGCTCGATGTCCCCGAAGAGCTGGTGCAGGCCGGTGGTGGACTCGGCCATCGTGATGTTGGTGTTGTCCAGGCCGCCCATGAATTCGATCGTGTATCGGGACTCGAATCCCGGCATGGGCGGCGGGCCGGTGAAGTTTGCGGCAGTGCGCTTCAGGGTGACCTTGACGTCGCCGCTGCTAACGTTCGACAGCGCTTCGAGCGCCGCCTGGACGGTCCCAGCCGACGCCGTCAGTGCGATGGGCGCGGTCATCTCCCCGTTCAGGGTGAGACGGAAAGTTCCATTGGTACCGGGACTCGCGTACTGCAGGAAGAAGTCCTGCGGCGTCGACCCCACCGCAATCTTGCGCAGCGTCTCCTTGAGACCGCTCTTGTTGACGAACAGCTTCGTCTTGTTGCGCCCGTCGCCTTCGAGCGTCAGCGCATTGAGCACCGGTTCTCCGTCCGGCGTTTCGAGACTGAGCATGGTCGAGAGATCGTCCGCGCTCGACGCAGGATCGAATCGGATCAGCTCGAACCGCCCGGCGCCGTCCAGGCCCACGTCGAAATGCGACCCGCTGAAGGACAGGTTCGGATCCACCGCCACCGGCATGTGGTTGTCGATCTTGCGCTCATGCTTGATCATGCCGGTGCCGTCGTTGAGCACGTCGGGAAACTCGAACCTCCCATCCTTGTGATCGGTATCCGCGACATCGAGGAAGCGGTAGATGAAGACCTTGTTCTGCGGGACGGCCGGGAACGGATTGCCGACCGGCGCGGTGACGATTTCGACCTTCGCGCCGTACAGCCGATCGACATCGATCTCGGAGGCCGCGGTCTTGATCTGCGGGATGAGATCGCGAAGGTTGACCGTGTAGGTGCGCGTCTGCTGCGGCGTCAGGAGGTACGGCGCCGTCGTCTGCAATACCGCGCCGGAGGGATGGTCCAGGAATCGATTCGCGCCGAGGTTGCCGGTCACGATCAATCGTACTCTCAGGTTCCCCGCGCCCGCATCCGCGTCATTCTTCACGAAGAAGCTGAACGAGTCCGTGTCCTTGAAGAACAGCTGGTGATTGAGACCGCCGATCACCGGCGTCGGCCCCTTCGGCCCCGGCTGCACGTCCAGGCCGCCCGGCAGGCCGCCCAACGCGATGGGCGGGCGCGCCGAACCCTGCGTCATCCCCTCGAAGCGCGGCGGCTGCACGGGGAATCCGTTCGCGTCGCGCACGATCTGGAAGTTGGCCCGCGTATCGATGTCGAGGTTGATGTCATCGATCGGAAAGCGGTCGATGTTGGCGGAACCGAGCGAACCGATGATCTCGTCGACGTCGAACACGAACACCGCCCCGGTGGCGCGGTAGCCGGCGTAGATGAACTTCTCGTCGTTCGAGAGCACCAGCTCGGACGGGTACGACAGCGGGATCATCCGCGTCGCGGCGACGAGCGACGGTCCGCCGGAAAGGCCGAGCGGATCCTTGATGACACCGACGTTGCCGCCCGCGGGCATGTATCCGGGCGAACGATGATCGCCGAGGAACGGGTCGCTCGACCGCACGTTCGGGATGAAGCGGTTGAACCCGGCGAGGAACGCGTATGACGCATCCGAGAGCATCGCGATGCCCTGGGCGCTGTTGAAGTCGAAGAAGTCATTGAACGAGCCCAGCGTGAGCTGCAGCGTCTTGTCCTTCGTGAAGACCGTCCCCTGCGGATTGACCTTGATGGTGCCGAACCCCTGCGAGTCCTGGACGCGATTGGTGTAGGTCACGAAGAACTGATTCTCGCTGACGCGCACGCCGTGCGGCTCGTCGCCGGCATCGACCATGCCCACCTGCGCCTTCGAACCCACGGGCAGCCTGGCGTTGATCGCGATGATCTTGCCGGGGTTGCCGGGCGGGGTCCGCTGGAAGAGCGTCCGCGCCGGCGCGGCGACGTAGACCCGCGAGCCGGTGCCGCTGATGTCGATGCCGCGCAGACCGAACGGCGCAGGGGCCACGGCGATGGTCTGCACGATCTTGTGATATGTCGGCTTCGACGGCCGGATGTCCAGGACGTAGACGTGCGGCAGCACCTCGTCCGTGACGTAGGCGAACTCGCCCTTCGGATCGATCGTGATCGCGAAGGGCGCCGATCCGGGCGGAAGGCCGGCGCTCTGGCCGATGTTGTTGAGACCCGGCGCGGACAGGTTCGCGTCGATCTGGCGCAGGGCCTGGGCGTCCAGCACCGCGATGCCGTCGGTGCTGCGCAGGGTGACGTAGACACGAGTGCGATCCGGCGTCACGCCTGCCCATCGCGGCGCCCCCGCGTTAACCGGAATCCGCGCCACGAGCTCGTGACGATCGGGATTCGGCATCATCGTGCCGGGCGGCCCGGACGAGTCCGGCACCATCGCCGCCGAAGAGATGGCCGCGACACCGGAGAAGCTCATCGGCGCAAACACGTACTCCGCGGGCACCTCCACCCGGACCTTGTTGCTGCGCTTGAACTGCGTCGTGCTCACGCCACCGCTGGAAAGCGATTTCGGACGCTTCACGGAGATTTCCGAAAGCCCCAGGACCGCCTCGGGCGGCACCTTGACCCTCACCATGTTCGGCGTCGCGCCGGGAAGCGCCGCGGCAACGATCGGCGATCCGTGATTCGGCACCTCGAACTCCACAACGAGGTTGCCGATCATCGCGTTGCCGAAGGTGAACCGGTCACCCTCCAGGACGACGAGCGGTCCGTCGGTCTGGCTGAACTCGAAGCGCGCGGCCGTGATCGCCGGTGGACTCGACGGTGACGAGGCCGGTGGCACGTTGTTGATCAGCGCGTTGACCGTCGTGACCCGGCTCGCGTCGGCCTCGACGTTGATGTTCGTGACCGTCGGCAGCCCCTCGGGCGGCAGCACGATGGCGGCGACCTTGCTGACGTCAATCGGGAGCGTCAGGAATAGAGAGTTACTGAATGCCGCCGCCACGCTCAGCGTCCCGAGCACGGTGCCGCCGCCGAGACCCGCCGTGAGCAGGAATCCGTATCCGAGCCTCACCGTCGCCGTCATCCTGCCGTTGACGGTCCCCACTTGCACGTTGTTGCCCGATCCGGAAAGGCCGCCCGAGCCCGTCGCGGGCGCGCCCTGGTCGGCCGGGTTGTCGACGCTGGGAAGTCCGAGCGGCAGCAGGCCGTCCGCCGAGCCCACGTAGTAGATGCCGCTCGTCAGCGCGCCCGTGAACGGCGACGGCACCGTGCGAGCGAAGCCGTCGTCGCCCACGACGCCGACGTCGGCCTGGATGAAGCCCAGGACCTGCTGGCCCGTCTCGTCGTAAAGATCGCCCGGCGTGAAGAACCAGACCGGGTCGCCGGCGGACAGCGAGGGATCGACCGGCACCGCCAGGCCGACGCGCTGGTCGAGGCGCTCGTCACCGATCTCGAGCTGGAACGCGCCGGCAAACGGGAACTCGGTGAACGACGCGATCGGAAGATCGGCCTCGACGCGCGGCTCGATACTGACCGTCGTGCCCTCGGGCAGCACGCCCGGCGGCACCGCGACCTGCGAGCCGTCCGCGCCGCTTACCACGCCGCCGCCGGCGCCGAGCGCGACCGGTCCCGCCTGCGGCGCCTCGACGCGCACGGGCACCACGACCTCGGCCGGTCCGTGAATGACCGTCACCTCGGTCATGCCGTCCGCCACCGCCACCACCAGGCCGTCGGCGTCGACGGTCGCGACCGCGGGATTGCCCGCGAAGTACGACGTGCCGGCGGCGGCGGTGCCGAGGTTGAACTCGCCGTCGACGCCGACCAGCAGCCGACTCTCGCCGCCCGTGCTCGAAAGCGTCAGCGCCTGCGGTCGCACGTCGAGGCCGGACACGGTCAGCAGCAGATCGGTCACGGCCGACACGTCCGGCGTGCCCACCGCTGCGGCGGTCGCCGCGACCACCGACTGGCGGGCGACCGAAAGGATCGCGTTGCCGTCGCCCTCGGCGAGCGCGAGGCCCGACGCGGTGATCGACGCGACGCCCGGATCGCTCGTCGCGTAGATCACGTACGACGGCGGCAGCGGCACGTCGTCCTGGTCGGCGAAGTCGCCGAAAGGCTGCATGCGGAACGTCTGGCCAACCTCGAGCTGCGGATTGCGCTCGGCGAGACGGATGCCCAGCAACGGCGCGTCCGAGATGTCGACCGTCACCCGGACCGGCGCCGACGCGTTGAAGCCGTCGTCGGCCACGACGTCGAACCCGCCGATGCCGTTGATCGTCGGCGTCGGCGCGAACAGGACCGAGGGGCCGGTCGGATCCAGCTCCGCGGTGCCGTTGGCGACGTTCTCGACGCGGTAGAAGACCGGGTCGTCCTCGGGATCGAACGCGGCGTCCGCCAGCGGGATCTCGACGAGCAGGTCCACGTGCGTGAGCACGTCAAGCGGCGATGCCTGAGGCGGACGGTTCGCAACGAAGCCGAAGTTGCCGCCGATGTTCTGCAGATCGGCGGCGTCGATCGCGCCGTTGCGGTCGGTGTCGGCCCGCGGCTCGAAGCCCGCGTCGCCGGAAGACGTGCCGAGCGCCGCCGCGGCCGCCTGCGAATCGGCGCCGTCGACGAGCCCGTCGTCCGTCAGGTCACCGATCACCCGCGCCCGAAGCTCGTACGCGCCCGACGTCGCGGCGTCGGCGCCGCTGACCTCGATCAGCTCGATGCCCTCGCGGTCCAGTGCGAACAGTCCGTACGCGCCGTCCGCCGAAGTCACCGTGACCAGCGGCGCGCGTCCGACGATCTCGGGCAGCGCCGGCGACAAGCCGCTTCCCGCGGCGCGGACAAGCTCGATCCCGACGAGCACGATCCCGGTGCTCGTCGATCTCAGCTCCGATTCGCGCACGATCAGCGTGAACCGGTCGGTCGCGCCCGGCGCCAGGTCGGCCTCCGTGACCGCACCGTGGAACATGAACGCGCTGCCGAGGTCGGCCGTCACCGGCAGCACGACCGGCGCCGGCTCGTAGAGGATGACCTCGCTCGCGCCTGCGGGATCGAGCGCCAGTCCGAGGCGACCTGCGTCGTCATAGGCGTAACGGACCGACTCGCCGGCGCCGAGGTCGCGAACCGCGATCAGGTTGCCGGCTTCGTCGTAGGTGTAGACGAAGCGCGCCCCGTCGGGCGTCACGACGTTGCCGACGCGACCCGTCGCATCGACGGCGATCTGCACGATCTGCCCGGACATCGGCTCGACGATCGCGTTGTTCGTGTAGAGCAGGCGCTTACCGCCGGCCGTCGTCATCCGTCGGACGCCATCGGTGGTGTCGATGGCGTATACCGTCCCGTCCGGCGCGGTCAGCTCGTAGTGGGGACCGCCGAAGGCGCCGGACGCCGGGTTGTACGGGCGCGCCGAGCGGATCTCGAAGTACCGGCTGCCGGCGCGGGTCAGCGTCGCGTCGACCGAGCTCAGCACGTGGTCGACGCCCGGATCGGCCGTCCATGCCGGGGTGAAGTAGGTCAAGTCGCCGGCTGTATGCAGTTGCGGCTCGAAGGTGAACGCCACGCGGCGCTGCGGATCGTCAGGAAGCGTCACGTAAAGACGCGTGCCGTCGCGGAACGGGTTGAACACGCCGCGCGACTCGCGGCCCGACGGCCGGACGTCGCTCTGGATCATCACGTCGCGGTCGCCGCGGCGCCAGCCGAGCCCGAACGCGCCACCGAGCTGGCGGTCGAGCGAATCGTACACGCGGGTCAGCGCGACCGGGATCGATCCAAGCGTGACGTCCAGGTCGCTTTCGCTGCGCAGATATTGCCCGGGCTTGTCCGCCGTCGCCAGCTCGACGATCACCTCGGCGCGGCTCGTGCGGCGGTCGATGTCGGTCGCCATCAGACGAAGGCGGTAGAAGCCGTTGTTGAACGCGGCCGGATCGAGCGTCGCCACCGATCCGTCCTGCACGGTCGTCGTGCCGGCGGCCAGCAGCGCGAAGTCGTCGGTGCCGAGCAGCGCGATCTCGAGCGTCCAGGTGTCGAGCGTGGCGTCATCGATCGTCGCGATGACGTCCTGCGCCGACGTCAGAACGGTGCCGTCGAGCCCCGGCGCGAACGCGACGATCGGCGGCGCGCTGTCGTCCGGATCGCGCACCTTCAGCACGGTCGACGCCGACCCGGTCAGACCGTCGGCGTCCGTCGCCGTCACCTCGACGACGTAACGGCCCGGCGCGGGCGGCGCGAAGTTGCCGCGATGATTGGCGTCGAGCGGCACCGGCTGGCCGTCCACGGTCACCGTGCGGGCGACGATCGACGCCAGGCTGTCGGCGAGCGCGTTGATGACGACGTTCTGACCCGGAACCGGCGGGAAGCTCGGTGTCAGCACGATGGCCACCGAAGGCGGCTCGGGTCGGACCGAAGCGCGGATCAGGACCGCCCGGCTCGCGGACTTATCGCCGTCGCCGACGCGGAAGCTGACGATGAAGTCGCCGGCCTGGCCCGGCGCCGGCGTCCAGTCGAACCGGCCCGTTTCGGAATCGAGCGTCGCGCCGACGGGCAGACCGAGCGCCGAGTACACGAGCGTCGCGCCGAGGTCGGGATCGTCGCCGTCGAGCGTGAAGACGAGCGGCTCGCCCAGCGCGATCTTGTGGCTGTCCACCGAGAGCGTCGGGGCGCGGTTGATGTTGTCGATCCGGATCGACACGTCGGTCGTGTCCGAGAGCCCGGTCGGGTCCGTCACGCGGAACCGCACGGTGTAGTCGCCAGCCTGCTCGAAGCCCGGCGTCCAGTCGAACCGGCCCTCGGTCGGGTCGAACCGCGCGCCCGCGGGCAGGCGATCGTCCACGCTGAACACCTGCAGGCCGCCGTCGAGGTCGCTCGCCGTCAGCGTGAACTGCAGCAGCGCGTCCTCCCGCCCGGCCTGCAACGGAAGCGGTATCAGCACCGGCGCCTGGTCGTCGTTCTCGACGGTGATCGCGATCGATTCGGACGCGCCGGCCGAACCATCCGTCACGCTGAACGTGACCGGGCCGTACGCGCCGGCCTCGAACAGGTTCGGCGTGAACGTGAACCGACCCGTCTGCGGGTCGAGCGTCGAACGCGGCGGCGCGGCGGCGAGCGCGAACGTGAGCGTGTCGCCGTCGACGTCCGTCGCATCGAGCTGGATGACGAGCGTGTCGCCCTCGACGACCACGCGGTTGCCGACGGGCAGCAGCACGGGGCCCGCGTTCGTGTCGCGCGCCGTGAGTCGAATCGTCTGCGCATCGCTGAGCACGTCGGCCGCGTCGCCGTTGCCGGTATCGGTGACGCGGAACGTGACGTCGAACGGGCCGGCGTCGCGATCGGTGACCGTCGGTGTCCAATCGAACGTCGCCAGGCCGTAGGTGCCGGTCGGCGTGAGCGTCGCCCCGACGGGCGCCCCTTCCATCTCGAACGCCAGCGGATCCTCGTCCATGTCGGCGACCATGACGTCGAACGTCATCGGCTGTCCGACCACGCCGACGCGATCGCCGACGTACGCGATGACGGGCGGCTCGTTCGACGATTCGACGGTGACGACGAACGTGAACTCGGCGCGACCGATCATGTCCGGCCCGCCGCCGCCGGCCACGTCGCCGTCGTCGGTCGCCACGATGGTCACGAGGTGGTCGCCGCGATCGCCGAACCCGGGCGCGAGCGAAAGCGTGCCGCTTCCACCGCCGGCGTCGTCGAAGCTGATGAACGCGGGAAGGTCGAAGCCGGGCAGCGCGTTGATCGCCGCCAGGAAGATCCGATTGACGTCCTCGTCGGTCGCGGTGACGGGCACCTGCACCACGTCGTCCCGCGCGACGGTGATCGGCGGAATCTCCTCGATGATCGGCGCGCGGTTCGTGTTCAGCACGGTGATCGGCACGGTGACGCTCGACGACAGTGCCGTGCCCGTCCCGTCGCCGTCGTCGGTGGCGGTGAAGCCGACGAAGTACGTCCCGGCCTGGTCGAAGTCCGGCGTCCAGTCGAACAGGGCCGTGTCGAAGTCGGCCACGGCGTCGACGGGCAGATCGGCCACGTCGTAGGTCACCGACGCGGGCACGCCTTCGAACTCGACGGTGCCGCTCTCGAAGTCGCGCACGCCCGGCACGTACGTCGGGTTGTCCGGGTCGAACGCGAAGAAGCTGAACGTGAGCACCTGGCCTTCCTGAACCACGAACCCGCCGAGGTCCTCGAACTGAGGCGGCGCGTTCACGTTGAGCACCTCGATGCGCACCGTCTCGGTGGTGGAGCCCGTCTCGTCCGCGACGGTGAACGGAACGTCGTACGTACCGGCCTGGATGAATGCCGGCGTCCACTCGAAGCGGCCCGTCACCGGGTGCAGCGTCGAGAACGCGGGCAGCGCCGCGCTCGACCAGGTGACCGGGTCGCCCTCGGGATCGATCGCGGCAAGGTCGAAGACGATCGTCTGACCTTCGAGAATCGTCCGGTCGGAAGGTCGCGTGAACTGCGGCGGCTGGTTGACCGGCACGATCTGCACCGTGACGGAGACGCTGGCCTCCGCGAGGCCGTCGCTCACCGTGAACGTGACGCCCTCGTAAGTGCCGGCGGCATCGAATCCGGGCACCCACTGGAAAGCGTGCGTGAACGGCGCGACCGCCGCACCCGGCGGGAGGTGATCGCCCCACGCGACCAGCGCGTCGCCGTCGGCGTCGGTCGGGTCGAGGAAGACCTGCAGCGGCTCGCCCTCGAACCCGATGATCGTTCCCGGCAGCGCCGGAATCACCGGCGGATGATTCGCGCCCGCGACCGCGATCTCGAACTCCTGCGTGGCCGCGCCCAGTCGCGCGTCGTAGGCCTGGACCACCACGTTGACGATCGGCGGATCGTTGGCGCCGGGCAGCCAGGAAAGCGTGCCGTCGGCGGGATCGGCGATCGTCATGCCTTCGGGGCCGCTCACGAGCACGTAGACGACGCCGATGCCGTCGGGATCCTCGGCGACCGCCTGGTAGGCGTAGGGCTGACCGGCCACCGCCTCGGTCACCGGCGTGGAGGTGAACACCGGCGCCTCGGTGGCCGTCGCCAGCGACGAGACGCCGTGAACCAGGTCGACGTGCCGGCCGTCGGGGTTCAGGATCGTGACCGTGCGCCCGATCGTCGCCTCGGCGGGACGCAGGCGCACGCCGTCGGGCAGCCCGCCGCTCAGGTCGATGAAGAACACGCCGCTGTCGTCACGCGGAAGGGCGCCCTGCGGCACGCCGGTGTACGTCTGGGCCGGATCGAGCACGAGCAGGACCGGCAGGAGCAGGTCGTAGTCGGCGGTGTTCGTGATCGACACGTCATACGAGACGGTGCCGTCGGCGCGGTTCGAGCGCGAGTTGAAGAACTCGAACGCGACGAACAGCGAGAAGTCCGAGACCGCGGTGAAGTCCGAGGTGAACGGCGCCGCGAGCGCGACCCCGCGATCGCTCGTCACCGTGTCGAGCACCTCCAGCGTGTACGCGCCGGGCACCAGCGCGTCGAACAGCAGCGTGACCGTTCGGCTGTCCGCGTCATACAGCACGTTGCGGACCGCCGCCGTGCCGCCGTCGCCCGTCAGCGTGTAGTGATCCGGGTTGAACACCGATCCCGCGCCAGCAATCGTGGCCGGGTCGGCGATGTTCATGTCCTGGTCGAAAATGACCGTCACGAACCCGCGCGGCAGCGCGACGATCGCGTCCTGGGGCGGATTGACCTCCGCGACGCGCGGCGGGATCAGCGGGCTGACCACGTCGATCTGGTTCGTCTGGCTGATCAGCACACGGCCGTCGCCGGTCGCGACGAGGATGTCGCCGCGCGTGCCCTGCCCGGCGATGACGACCCGGCGCAGCGTGACGAGGTCGACCATCACCAGCTCACCGCCGATGACGTCGCCCGTGCCGCTGCCGTCGCGGCGGCGGCTGTGGCTGATGAACAGCAGGTTCTCGATCTGCGTGCCCGGGACGCCGAAGGCGAGCGAGTCGACCGGGGCGTCGAGACGCATCATCAGCTCGGGCTCGCCGAACGCGTCGAACCGGACGATCTCGCCGCGCCGGGGCCAGATCGCCGCCCAGAGCGTGCCGTCGGGCGCGAACCGCATGTTGCCGACGCGCGTGTCGCTGAAGTGACGGAAGGTCCGCGCGACGGGATCGAAGACCTCGATGCCCTTGCCGCTCGAGACGTAGATCTCGCCCGTCGCCGGATCGATCGCGAGCGACTGCGTGAGCCCGTCGCCGAACTGCTCGACGATCGCGAACGAATCCGGATCGAGCCGCAGCAGCGGGCCGCCGCCCGTCGCCGCCCAGATTGCGCCGTCGGCGGCGCGGGCAAGGTCGAAGACAGGAAGCCCGAGCGTCACGACCGGGCCGCCGAGATCGACCGCGGCCGCCGCCCTCGATGCCGAAG
>NYZC01000093.1 GCA_002686995.1 Phycisphaeraceae bacterium
AGCGCGGTGGGGCATCGACAGTTCCGCTTTCGACCTTCAGACCTTGGACCTTCGACTTCTCGTCACCGTGACGAGAAGTGACACCGGAAGAATCTAATGCGCCGATCGCGCTCAGTTCGAGGCGCCCGTCGCGCGATCCGCGACGTTCAGCTTCAACTCGCCGAACTGATCCTCGTACCGTCGAATGATCTGTCCGATCGTGATCGCCAGCCGCTTCGCCGTGTAGTAATTCAGCACGATCCGGTTGTTGATGTCGAAAAGGATCTCGCCGACCGGCTCGTTCGGCTGCGCCTCGCCGGCGGGCCGGGCCTGGATGACCTGGTTGAGGCCGAAGTCGAGCATCACCTCTTCCGCGGTCGTGCTGCTGCGGAACGCGTTGGCATAGGTCGTGGACATGCTCTTCTGGTCGATCCGAAGGCGGATCTGCTGCTGTCCCGTCTGCGCCTGCGCCTGCGCCTCGATGCTCGGGGCCTCAGTCGGTTCGTTGTTCTCGGACTCTGCCATGACAATTCCTTTCCTGTCCTGCTGCAGCCGCTGTCGGTGCTTGTTCCGTGGCTGCTGCGCACGTTGCGCAGCAGCGTCGCGGGTCGGGCGTCAAGGGCAGACGGCTGCATCTGCCTCCCCGGCCCCTTGCACCAGCCCCTCATCCCATTCTGCCGCAGCCGGAATCGGCGTCGGCGGGCCCCGATCGAGTCGCTGAGCCACAAGCCAGCGAGCCAATCATTATCGTGCCTCGCGCCCTCGATTGCAAGATGCCGGCCTCGGGTTTCAGGTGTTCGGGTGCATGACGGCTGACGCGGGCATGATTCAGATTGCTCCAGAGGATCGGGTGGCTGCGCTCGACCCCAGCCACCCACTCTGCGGACGATTCCAAAGGGACCCGCGACAGCTGTCATGCACCCCAGGTGTTCTGAGACCCCAGACCTTAGACCTTAGGTTAGACCCCAGACCTTAGACCCTCGACCCTCGACCCCCGACCCTCGTCCTCGACGATCACCGCAGGCTCCGTCGCGACGACGCGCACGCTCTGGCCCACCTCGAACGCGCACGCATAGTCCGCGTGCACCTCGATCTCCTGGTCCGCAAACACCACCGTGTACGCCAGGTCATGCCCCTTGAACTGCCTGCGAATGATCTGCCCGGACCGTTCGCCGGGGTACAGGTGCTCGAACTTCAGATGCTCCGGCCGTATCGAGATCGTGACCGGCCCCTGCGCCCGGCAGCACAGCCGTACCTGCCCCAGCGCGCACGACGCGCGCTTGCCGCTGGCGTCGGCGGGCATCAGGTTGGTTCGTCCGAGAAACCGCGCCACGAACGCCGTGCGCGGCGCCTGGTACACCGCGGCGGGCGCGCCGATCTGCTCGATGCGCCCCTCGCGCATCACCCCGAGACGGTCCGCGAAGCTCAGCGCCTCCTCCTGGTCGTGGGTGACCAGGATCGCGGCCGTGCGGTTGCGGCGCAGCAGCCGGCGCACGTCCTGGCGCATCGTCTGGCGCATCGCCGCGTCGACGTTGCTGAACGGCTCGTCCAGCAGGACGAGTCGCGGCGCCGGTGCGATCGACCGCGCCAGTGCGACGCGCTGCTGCTGGCCGCCCGACAGTGCGTGCGGCGTGCGGTCGGCCATGTCGATCATGTCGACCATCTTCAGCACGTCGCGGGCGCGGCGCTCGCGATCGGCCCGCGAACCGCGCCGCAGGCCGAAGCAGACGTTGCGCATGACGGAGAGGTGCGGAAACAGGGCGTAATCCTGGAAGACGAAGCCGACGCCGCGCCGCTCGGGGCGCTCGCGGCGGTCCGAGCTCTCGATGCACGCGCCGTCCAGCGTGATCATGCCCGCGTCGACGCGCTCGAAGCCGGCGATCAGCCGGAGCATCGTCGTCTTGCCGCAGCCGGAGGGGCCGACCAGCACGAACAGCTCGTTGTGATCCACCTCGAACGACGCGCGGTCGATGATCGGCGGTCCGTCGGCGACGAACTTCTTGGACAGGTTCTCGACGGTGAGCAGCGGTTTCATGGGGTGCGGCGGTCCGCGGCGAGGAGCACGCCGACGAAGGCACCAGAACATAGCAGAATGCACAGGGCGAACGGGGCCGCCTCGGCGAACCCGGCGTTGTCGCAGTAGTCCCACGCGTTGAACGCCAGCGATTCGAAGCCGCGCGGCTTGAGCAGCAGCATGATCGGCAGCTCTTTCATCGCCGAGAGGAAGACCAGGGCCATGCTCGCGACGAGGCCGCCGCGCAGCAGGGGCAGCGTGACGCGCCCCAGCGTGGCCAGTCGGCCGGCGCCCAGGCCCCGGGCGGCCTCCTCCAGCCGGGGCGTCGCGAGGTAGAGGCCGCTTCGGATCGGACCCACCGCTTCCGCGAGAAAATGCAGGGCGTACGCGGCGATGAGCAGACCCAGGGTCGGGTAGAGGTGCAGTCCCAGCGTGCGCCGGACCCAGGTCGCGAAGACGATCAGGCTCAGCGCGAAGGCCAGCGACGGAATCGCGTAGCCGAGCAGGGCGACCCGCTCGCAGACGATCGACCAGCGCGACCGGTAGCGCCGGGCCATGAACGCGATGGGCAGGGCAAGCGCCGTCGTGGCGAGCGCCGCGGGGAAGCTCACCTCGACCGACTGGAGCAGCGCCGGGAGGACCTGGTGGCCGACCGGCTGAAGCGGACGCTGGAAGGACCAGACGAGGATCGATGCGACCGGGCCGACAACCGCGAGCAGGCCGAAGACCGTCAGCGCCGCGACGGCGGGGCCCCGCGCGCGGCCGAGCGATCGGAGTCGGCGCTCGGGACGGACGCGCGCGTTGGTGCGGTGCAGGGTGAGACGCCGCAGCACCCAGAGATCCGCGGCGAGCACCAGCGACGCGAGGAGAATCAGCATCAGCGCCGGGGCGGCGGCGCGGGCGGCGTCGTCGCCGGCACCGGCGTACGCGCGGTAGAGCACTTCACTGAACGTCTCGAACTGCATCAGGCTGACGACCCCGATGTCACCGAGCATGTGCAGCAGCACGATCATGGCGCCGGCAAGCAGGGCCGGGCGCAGCTGGGGGAGCATCACGCTGAAGAACACGCGGACGCGCCCGTGACCGAGTGAACGCCCCGTCTCCTCCATCGACGGGTCGAGGTCGCGCAGCGCCGCGCGGAGGTTCAGGAACATGTACGGAGCGTTGTAGACGCCGAGCGACACGACCGCGCCGAGGTAGCCGCGCGGCACCTGGACGATCTCGCCGGTCAGCCGGTGCCACGGTCCGCCGTAGCCGCCGATGCCGAGGATCGCGTACGCCAGGACGTAGCCGGGAATGGCCAGCGGCAGGACGCCGAGCAGGGCGAAGGCGCGGCGCGCCGGCAGGTCGGTGTTCGTCGTGAGCCACGCGATCGGCAGGGCGATGGCGGTGGCCAGGACGAGGACCCCGGCCCCCAGCGCGATCGTGTTGAGCAGCAGGCGCAGCGTTCGAGGACGCAGCAGGTCGCCGGCGATCGCCGCGGCGTCCGCCTGGAACGCGCGAAGCAGCAGGTAGGCGATCGGCAGCACCACCATCGCGGCGCAGGCCGTCGCCGGCGCGAGCAGGTACCACGGTGGTCGACGTTGGGCCGTCGCCGTCGCTATAGCAGCCCGACCTCCCTGAGCAGCGCGAGCGTGCCGTCGAGATCCTGCAGGTCGTCCAGGGGCACGGACGGCGCGAACTCACCGGGCGCTCCGAGGTCGTTGAGCATCTCGTGGGCGGGCACGGCCTCGACCACCGGGTACTCGAAGCTGCGCTCGGCGAAGTAACGCTGCGCCGTCTCGGACAGCAGGAACCGGACGAACTGCGCCGCCGCCTCCGGATGCGGGCTGTCCGCGAGGATGCCGATGCCCGCGACGTTGACGAGATTGCCGACGTCGCCCGCTTCGAAGAAGCGCTGCGCGACCGGGTAGTCCGCGTCGGTGCTGCGAAACCGCAGCAGGTAGTAGTGATTGGGCAGACCGAGGTCGATCCGATCGTCCGCGAGACCCTTGATGATGGGCGTGTTCTTGGGGTAGCGCTGCGCTTCGTTGCGCATCATGCCGGTGAGCCAGTCCCGCGCCGCGTCGTCGCCGCGGGCCTTGCGCATGGCGGTGACGAACGCCTGGAAGGAGGCGTTGGTGGGGGCCCAGCCGATGCGGCCCTTCCACTTCGGGTCGACCAGGTCAAAGACCGAGGCGGGCAGGTCCGCCTGCCCCACCCGCGCGGGTGCGTAGGCGAGCACGCGCGCCCGGCCGCTCGTGGCCACCCACATGTCGGCCGCGCGATAGGCCGGGGCCGCGAGGGCGAGGATCGCGGGATCGAGCGGCTGCAGCAGGCCCGCTTTCGACACCGCGGCGAGCGCCGTCGCGTCCTGGGCCCAGAACAGGTCGCCGCCCGCATCCCGGCCCTGCTCGCGGATCTTGAGGGCGAGGATCGGCGTCTTCGCGTAGTCGCGCTCGACCGTGATTCCGTCGTGGGCCTTCTCGAAGTCGTTGATCAGGGCGTCCACGAGGCTGCGGCTGCGGCCGCAGTACAGGGTGAGCGTGACCGGCGATGCCGGTGACTCGGCCGAGGGCGGCTTCGGTGCTCCGGACACGGCCGTCGTCGTCTGTTCTTCGGAGCCGCAGCCGGCGAGGCCGAGGGCGAGGGCAAGCGTGGTGACGAGGCGGGCCATGAGGGCGGCTCCTTCTGAGGCTCTCGGCAGCGCAAACGCAAATGATACTCAGTCTCAAATAGCGGTCAAGGAATTGCAGGGCGTGCGTGCGTCGTCCGGACGTTTCGCCATATGGCACATCGAGTCCGAGGGCCGCATCCTGCTTCCAGCTGCGCGCCCCGCGGGTCAGTGCCCGCTGGCGTGGCGGTCGAGGTGCTCCAGCATCACGTCGACCACGACCTCGTGGCCGATCGAGGTCCAGTGCTGGTCGTAGCTGTAGTAGACCTGACGGCCTTCGGCCATCGCGCCGCGCAGCGCCGACGTCGGGTTGATGAAGCCGACGTCCTTCTCGCGGCAGAACGCGCTCAGCGTGTGCTCGAGCGTGTCGATCCGCGCGTAGAACCGCTCCTTGTATTCCGGGGGCGGGGGCAGGTCGTCCTTCTTGAAGGCGACGAACGCGTGGAGCGCGGCCGCCGCGACGCGGTCGCGGACCAGCGGCATGATGACGTGCGGCTTGCTCGGCGCGTAGGCGAAGTGCAGGTCGATCCCCTTCTCGCGGCACAGGTCGATGATCTGCTCCAGCTCGCGCGCGGTGTCGCGCCACCGGCGCGACGACGGAAACCGCTGCGGGTCGTAGTCGAGCCGGGTGAGGCGCTTCGGCGGGAACGCGTAGAACACGGACGATTCCGCCGGAACCTCGACCGGGATCCACGAAAGACCCTCGGTGTGCGGCACGTCGCGGTCGGCGTTGAGGCCGCCGAGCAGGCGGATCATGGCGCCCTTGAGGCTGCCGCGGATGGGGGAGTCCCAGATCCGGTCCCACCAGCTACGGTCCGAGGCCGACGTCTTCGTGCGCCGCGTCCGGAAGTCGTTGCCCTCGTAGATCATGCAGATGATGGTTTCCGGCTGCAGCGCCAGCCCGTGGTTCCGCAGCGCCGCGAGGTAATAGCGCGGCGACCCGCCGGAGATGCCGAGGTTGTAGACCGTGCGGCCGGTCCGGGCCGCCAGGAGCACCGGCCAGGGCTCTTTGTCGTCGACGCGTGAGCCCTCGGCGAACGAATCGCCCAGCACGACGACGTCGTAATCGTCGAGCCGGTGCTGGTTGCGGTAGCCGCGGTGATCGGTCGTGAGGTCGATCCGCACGGTGCCGAACCCGGGCGGCGCGCCGGGGTAGGACCGCCGGTGTTCCGGCTGGTCCGTGTAGGTGATTTCGTAATGAATGTCGGCGGGCCGGCGGCGAATCACGTCCTTGACGCGGTCGCCCGGCCAGCTCGTGCGCTGCTGGACGGTGTGCTCGATGTATCGCGGTGACTGGATCATCCGGCAGAGCACATCGGTCGCGGCCAGCGTGATCACCGTGGCGACGACGGCGGTCGCGATGCGGAACACCCTCTGCCGCCCGCTCGGCTTCGACGGTCGGGCGATGCCAAACGCGATCCCCCACATGATCAGCGTGAGGATGATCAGCGTGGTCATCCAGTCAACCGAGTACCGGCCCATCAGCACTTCGCGCTGACGGGCGATCAGCTTCGGCACGTCGCTGGAAATCAGCCAGGGCAGCAGGCTCGCGACGAACACGGCCGCCGCCGCCACCGCGCGGGTCGCGGGTGATCGCGGACTCGTGCTGTAGGGCGTGTCCGTCATGGCCCTGGAGTGTCAGCCGCCATGCGTCAGGCCCGTGACGCGGCGCAGGCGTTGCAGCTCGACCGGCGTGAGATAACGCCAGGCGCCGCTGGCCAGTCCGCGCAGCTTCAACGGTCCGATCGCGATGCGCTGCAGGTGCCGCACCTTGAGGTCAAGCCGTTCGAGCATGCGCCGGATTTCGCGGTTCTGCCCCTCTCTCAGCGTGATCAGGAGCGTCGTTCGTTCGACGCGCTGCGCGGCGCGGCGCCGGTCGAGGACGCGCACGGCCGCCATGCGCGCCTTGCGCGCGGCCGGGGTCGGCGATCGTTTCGATTCGGCCCCGCCGGGCGGACGCGACGCGAGGTAGATGCCGCGCTTCAGCCGCTCGATCGTGTCTTCGTCGGCCTTGCCGCTGACGGTGACCCGGTACTGCTTGGTGACGGCGTAACGAGGATGGGTCAGGCGGCTCGTCAGCTCGCCGTCGTTGGTCAGCACGATGAGGCCGGTCGAGTCGGCGTCGAGGCGGCCGACCGGGTAGATCCGGCCGGGCCGACCGGACGGTTCGACCAGGTCCAGGACGTGGCGGCGGCCCTGCGGGTCGGAGGTCGTGCAGATGATGTTTTTCGGCTTGTGCAGGGCGATGTAGACGCGCCCCGATCCGGCGGGGCCGCGGCCCCGCGGCGCGCGGTCGCGTGACGGCGCCCGTCGCACGCGTCGTCCGTCGACGTCGAGGATGTCCTGCTCCGGATCGATCCAGGCAGGCAGGCGATTGACGACGCGGCCGTTGACGCGCACGCGGCCGTCTTCGATGAGCTTCTCGCAGGCGCGCCGCGATGCGACGCCGGCCGAGGCCATGTACTTCTGAATGCGCATACCGCGCGACGCATCGGTGAGGTCGGGCGGAAGCGGGCGTCGGGAAGAAGGCAAGGCTTTGGCCGGGGGAGGGGAAGATTTAGCTAATAGCTTAATTCAACTCCCGTCCCGCGCGGGCTCCGCATCGAACTCATCGCCCCGAAACGTCGAGCCCAGATAGAGGCGGCGGACCTGCTCGTCCGTAATGATCTGCTTCGGCGTGCCGCTGAAGAACACCCTGCCGTCGGCGATGATGTAGCCGCGGTCGCAGATCTCGAGCGTCCGCTGCACGTTGTGATCCGTCACGAGCATCGCGATGTGGTGCTCGTCGCGCAAGTGGCGTATCTCGCGCTGCAGATCCTCCACCGCGACCGGATCGACGCCGCTGAACGGCTCGTCGAGCAGCACCAGGGACGGCTCGGTGATCAGCGCCCGCGCGATCTCCAGCTTGCGCCGCTCGCCGCCGGACAGCGTCCGCGCCTGCTGGTCGCGGTTGCGGGTCAGATCGAACTGGCTCATCAGCTCCTCCGCCCGGTGCTTGCGCTGCGCGCGGCTGAGCGGGCGCGTCTCGAGGATGGCCTTGAGGTTCTGCTCGACGGTGAGGCGCTGAAAGACGCTCGGCTCCTGCGAGAGATAGCCCATGCCCTGCTGCGCGCGGCGGTACATGGGCAGTTTCGTCACGTCGCGCCCGTTGAAGACGACCTGCCCGGAATCGGGCGTGATCATGCCGACCGTGATGCGGAAGCTGGTCGTCTTGCCGGCGCCGTTGCGGCCGAGCAGGCCGACGATCTCGCCCTCCGACACGTCGAAGCAGACCTCGTTGACGACGGTCCGGCCCGAGTATCGCTTGACGAGGTTATCGGCCTTGAGAATGTACAAGGGAGTTGTTGATGTTCATCTGTGATTTGCGATCGGTTCGACAGTTTAGCGGTTTCGTCATCAGTCGTCCGCGTCGATCAGCCCGTGGTAGCGCCCCATCCAGTACGCGAGCAGGAAGTCGATGCCGGGATAGGTGTGCTCGTGCTTCGCGCCGAAGTTACCGTCGATGCGGAAGGGGTTGTGCTTCCACTCATGCTTCGCGCTCGGGCGCCGGTAGATCGGCAGCGGCGCCCGCGCCTCGGCGCGCCAGCCGTTCTTCACCCATCGCGGGAACCAGCGCCTCGCCACGTCCCGGTCGCGGCTGTTGATGATCTCGCGGTTATCGAGGTCGAGGGGAAACGTCGCGAGCATCTCGGCCGCCCGCGGCGCCGAACGCTCGTCGCCGGTGGACGCGGCGCGGTGGATCACGATGAACAGCGCGTTGCGCTCGGACTGCTGCGACCGGTACAGCCGGTCGAGGGCGCGGACATACGCGCTCCGTCCGCTGGTCGCGCAGAGCGTGTGCAGCCGCAGGAAGTTGAGCCAGTCGGTGGAGTCGGTGGGGACGGTGAAGCTCAGCATCTCGAATCGAAGCGACTGGATCTTGCGGAGGTAGCCGCAGGCCACCATGCGCTCGAGGTGTTCCGACATGTGCTGATGGGCCGGGTCGTGCTCGGGCAGAATGAAGCGTACGGACTCGGCGAGAACCAGGGCGTCGAGGATCCGGCTGCGGGACATGCGCGAGCGCGACGGTCGCAGGTCGCTGTAGGGGATCGCCGCGCCGTCGGGTCCCGTCAGCGCGAGGTCGTGATCCAGGAAATGCGCGGCGATCCGGCGCACGTGGTCCCGGACCGCGCCGCGCATGTCATCGTCGTCGTCGAAGATCGCCCATGCACTGACGTAGGCGAACAGGAGCTGCGCGTAGGCGTTTGAATGCGTCTCGTACGGCTCCGGCGCGAGCGCGCCGTCGCGCAGGCGGACGCGCTTCGGCAGGTACCCGTCGAGGCCGTTGCACGCGTCCATATGCTCCAGGGATGCGATGAGATCCCACGCCCAGCGACGCGTCACCGCGTCGCGCGTCGTGCCGTATCGGAAGGACAGGGCGGCGAGCAGGTGGCAGGCGGTCTCGAGGTCGCCGATGAGCGGAGCGTGCTTCCTGCGATAGGCGGCGGGCACGGCGGTGCCTTCGAGCGACATGGCGCGGGTGCGGATCTCGAAGCGCGCCGCCTTGTCGGCGAGCCCCATCGAGGCGGCCTGCCGGCGGCGCGGGGCGACGCGCGTTCGGCTCTGCTCGATGCGGTGGGCCAGGAGCTCGTCGCTGCGCGGAATGACGTAGAACGCCTGGCATCCGCCGGCGAGCAGCGACAGCGTGAGGATGATCGGTCTGGCGGGATGACGCTGGATTGAAGGAGGCAAGGGTCTGGGGCTCCAGGTGCTCGGAGACTGGCAGTGCGGCATCAGGCCGCCATGGCATTCGACCCGCGGGCTTACGCCGCGCGGTTCGCATTCCGCCCGCGAACGGTGGGCGTCAGCCGGCGTCAGCCCACGGGTCTGATGTGCGGCATTCCCGATTTGCGCGGCGTCGCACCCAACAGACTTCTCACCGCAGGCGCCGGTCCTTCGGGCCCGGTCGCAGTTTCTTGAGCGCCGCGTACTCCTTGCGCGTCAGTTTGCGCAGCACGATGTCGTCGAATGCCGCGCGCCCCGGCAGGTACGCATACAGCGACACGAACATCACATCGAACCGGGAGCGCTCAGGCGGAATGAACTGTCCCTTCCGCTTCTCGTCGCGACCGAAGATCGTCCAGTCGGTCGGCCGTCCCACGTTGACCTGCTTTCGGAACACGCGCTTGAGCCGCACCTTCTGCTTGAGCGGGTTCGCTTCGGGCGGCAGGTTCTCCAGCCACTCGGTCACCCTCGGGTCGGACGACTGGGTCCGCAGCCCCTCGACGAACACCCGCAGATGGGCGCCCTCGGCCACGGCGCGTCCGCTGATCTCGTAGCCGGCGTCGGGCTCGGCGCGGACCAGGTGGCTCACGATGCGGACGCCCTGGACGTTGCCGACGGCCTCCGGAAGGTCGAAGCGCACGAACCGCCGTCGACCCTGTCGCGCGATCTGCACGTAGTCGTCGTTCCTCTGGTACAGGGCGCCGGAATCCTCGAGTCCAAGGTTGATCCGGCCGCACTCGGGGCACGTGAGCATCGACCAGGGTCGAATGCGACCCCAGGAGAATCGGTCGCACCCGCACCGGAAGTCGACCACGCCCGTGCGCCCCTTCTTGTTCTGCGGATCCTCGTACTCGGGCACCGGAATGATGCCCGTGATGCGCGTGTGCCAGCCTTTCGGCTCGCCGTCGTCGTTCAGACCCTTCTCGAAGCTGCCGTTGCGCAGCAGGTTGCGGCCGGCACGCCCGGCGCCGCACGGCGCCGCGAGGATCCCGGCGAGCAGGGCGATCAGGATGAGACGCGTCGTCATACCCACTGGTTCCTCTTTCGGACGACCCACTCCGCGGTCATGATCGCCACGAACAGCGCGAGCAGCCACCATCGGTTCCAGACCGGCACCGCGTCATGGTCCGCGTTGGGCTGGATGACGACCTCGCGCGGCTCGAGCCGCGCCAGGCGCACGAGGTCGTCGAGGTCCGACGGCTCAAGGTACTTCCCGCCGCTCAGCAGGGCGAGATCCTTCATGAGCTGCGGGTCGGGCTCGGTGCGGGTGAACTCGACGAGCGGCTGGACGGCGTTCACCACGATTCGATCCACGCCGATCGGGCGCCCCGCGACGGACGCCGTCGCCTGGATGGCGTAGGCGCCGGCGTAGGCGGCGTCGAACGTCGCGCGGTACGTCGGGTCGTCGCCACCGGCCGGCTCGGCGGTGCGCTCGATCGGCCGGCCGTCGGGCGACGCGATCGTCAGGCGCACGTCGGCGCCCTTCGCGGCGCTGCCGTCGGCGCCGCGGACGTTCACCACGACCTCGATCGCGTCGCGGACCTCGTAGGTCGTGCGGTCGGTCAGCAACTGGACCTGGCCGCCTTCGTCGTCGGTCTGATCGATGTCGGGCAGCAGCCAGTCGATCATCTGCTGCCAGAACACCGCGTGCGGCGTGTCGGCGCCGCCTGCGGCGCCCGGCCCAGCTCGATCGTGGCCAAGCTGCCAGCGCCACGTCGAGTCGGTCAGGACGATGGCAGCCTTGCCGTGTCCGGCGCGGCGGCTGACCACCAGCGGCGCGACGACCGGCTCGGTCGTCTCGAGGAGCACGGTGGCCGCGGCCCTGACGCCTTGCGCGCCGAACCGGCTCAGCAGCGGGGCGGCGGACTCCCATTGCTTCGACACGCGCTGGAATGCCGGGTGCGCGGCGCCGGCGGGCGTAAGGCGCACGCGCGACGGCGCCTCCACGTAGGGCGCGGGCCGGTCGAGCGTGACGGGGATCAGCGTCCCGAGCGCCTCGATGAACCCGTCCGCCCCCAGGCTCTGCGGCCCGCCGAGGATCATCAGGGCGCCGCCGGATCCCACCCAGTCCCGGATCGCGGCGATCTGCTCCGGGTCGAACGCCGAAGCCGGCAGATCGCCGAGGATCATCGCCTTCACCTGCCTCAGCCCGTCCGGCGTCAGGTCGGCCGCCACCGCGCGCAGCGCCTCGTCGTCGCCCTGGACGAGGTTGCGCTGGCCGTCGAGCGGTACGACCGCCGCGTAACGCAGGTTCCTGCGCCCCGCGATGACCGGCTTGAGGAACCGGCGCTCGAACCGAAGCCGGTCGACGTAGAGCAGGCGGTTGACCGGGTCGACCACGTCGATCGTGATCTCGGCGACGTTGTTGGTCGGATCGGTCTCATCCGGCTCCGGCGCGATGCGCGCTTCGTATCGGTGCGATCCGACGCGATCGGGCGTGACGACGAGCAGGGCGGGGCGCTTCGGCTGCTGCGCGCTGAGCGCCACCGCCGTCGTGGCGACCGTGCGGCCCTCGCGGTGCAGCGTGACGGCGACCTGTCGCGGCGGGTAGCCCAGGCTCTCGACCGCGCAGACGATGCGCGCGGATTGGCCGAGCACGAGCCGCGGCTCGGCCGTCACCGACGTCAGCGCGAGATCGCGCGGCGCGTCCACCGGGGCGTCAGGTAATGCCGGGTCGGTGACGGCCGCGGTGAACAGCGGCGTCTTCAGCCGCCGGGCGGCGTCGCGCGGCTCGGCACCCTCGGTGTGCCGACCGTCGGAAAGGATCAGCAGGCCCGCCAGATCGCTGCCCCGGTGTCGGCGCACCGCGCGCTCGATCGACGAGGCGAGATCCGTGCGGCGGCCTGCCGGCTCGAGCGCGTCGAGGGCGGCGGGGTCGATCGGGATGAGGTCGGCGTCGAACCCGTAGATCGCGATCTCCGCGACCTCCGACACCTGCTCGACGACGCGATGGTCCCGCACCATCGCGCGGGCCCGGTCGAGACGGGTCGCACCCGCGCCGCCGGTCGACATGCTCGCCGACTGGTCCACGAGCACGGCGAGCACTCGGCGTGTCGTCACCGTCTGCGGCGACGGCAGGCGCGCAGGCTGGAGAACGATGAAGATGAGCACGCCGAATCCGGCGCAGCGAAGGGCGATGGCCGCGAGCGCTGCCGGACGTCGCGGATCAAGCTGGCGACGCGACCAGGCGAAGCTCGCGATCATCGCCGCCAGGGCCGCGACGACCAATACGGTCATCATCGGCGGCGGCAGTAAGGGGTCCCAGCGCATCGCTCACAGGAAGGGCCAGAGCTCCGACCCTTCGGCGGTCCTGTAGTGCTGGTGGATCGTGTAGACCCAGAGGGCCGCGTTGGTGACGCCGTGGGCCCAGATCACCGGTCCGAGCCCGTGGCGGCGGGTCGCCCCCACCACCAGGCAGTAGATGACGCCGCAGAGGAAGCAGGCGGGCCAGTCCCGCGGATGATGGACGAGCATGAACACGAACGTCGAGGCGAGCACGCTGAAGACCGTCAACTGCCCGAACGGCGTCTCGTTGAGCTGCTCGGTGAACGCGGGCTTCTGCTTGTCCGCGCGGATGCCGGCGCCGGTGTGCATGAGCCAGTCGCCGATGACGGGGAAGTCCTGCGCGATCTGCAGCAGGCCGGTGAACGTCTTGCGGGGGTCGCGCAGGCAGCGCAGCAGGAGGGACCGGTTGAACAGCTCCTCGAACATCGGCACGACCAGCGACATGCCCAGCAGTCGAAGGGACATCGCGATCCAGCCGATCACCGGCCCCATCTGGTCGTCCTGAAAGAACGGCGTGGCGCCGGTGTCGGCGAACGCGTTCGGGAACCACGTCACCATCTGTTTCCCGATCACGACCCAGAGCCATGCGACGCCGAGGCCGGCGACCAGCGAAAGCCAGTGGCAGCGCAGCGTGAGCTCCGGCATCAGCGAGCGATAGCGCCAGAGCATCCAGACCGTGGCGGCGCACTGGATCAAGTAGAGCAGCGGATAGAGCTTCGCCCAGTCGTCGCTGGCGAACGTGACGGGCACCATCAGCACCATGTAGATCGCCCACGGCGCGATGCGCGCGTTCGCGGGGTGCTGCTGCATCCAGTGATCGAGCCGGTGCCACCGTCCTCCCGATTGCGGCTCGGTCGCTTTCCCGGCCGGAGGTGATGGTTCGGACGGTTCAGACAAGGGGTGCTCGGTCCGGAGGAGAAGAACGCGGACAAGGGTAGCAGGAAATCTTGATTTTGGATTCTTGATGCCTGATTTCCGCAAACCCAATCAGAATTCTAAAATCGAAAATCAAAAATTCTTCCCTCCATCCGGCGCAGCTCGAGCCCGACGACCTCATGGCGCGGTGCCGTCTGGCGTTCGGGCGCGGCAGCGGACCGGGCGGCCAGCATCGCAACAAGGTCCAGACGGCCGTTCGCATCACGCACGAGTCCACCGGCGTCTCGGGCGAGGCCACCGAACGGCGCAGCCAGCAGGAGAATCGGCGCATGGCGATCTTTCGCCTGAGGGTGAACCTCGCGCTCGAAGTGCGGCATCCGCCTCCTCCCGACGGCGCGCCGCCGAGCGAGCGCTGGCGCGCGCGCAGTCGGGGCGGGCGTCTTGCGATCAACGGTGGCCATGACGATTTCCCCGCTCTGCTTGCCGAGGCGCTCGACGTGCTCGCCGTGCACGACGAGGAGCCTTCGCGCGCGGGGGATCGGCTTGGCGTGTCGACGAGCCAGCTGATCAAGCTGCTGAAGATCGAGCCGCGTGCGCTCGAGCAGGTGAACCGCGCGCGCGCGGAGCGCGGACTGCACAGGCTGCGGTGAGGGTCAGGGGTGGAGGGGCGCGGGACGTGGGGCGCGGGGGAACCCGCGGGCTTACGCCGCGCGGTTCGTCGAACGCTTGCGTACCGTGGGCGTAAGCCGGCGTAAGCCCACGGGTCTGATGCGCGGCGCCCACAACGCGCGCGGCCCTGCCCCGCACGCCCCACGCCCCACGCCCCCAGACCCCAGACCCCAGACCCTAGACCCTAGACCCTAGACCCTAGACCCCAGACCGCCTGCCAGTCGTTCCGCGGCGGTCTCGCCCGAGTGAATGCAGTCGGGAATGCCGACGCCGCGGTAAGCATTGCCCGCGAGTTCCAGACCGGGATACTGCTCGAGGCGCTGCTCGATCCCAGCGATCCGGTCAGGATGGCCGACGCGATAGTGGGCCAGGACGCGATCCCATCGATCCACCGACGAGAAGGCGGGCGCGCCGCGAATCGCAAGCCATTCGGAAAACTGACCATGGGCCGCGGCGGCGAGGCTGTCGTCCGACGCGTCGCCGTCGCAGCGATCGGGCTTCACGATGCCGCGCAGCAGCACCATGTCGTCGGGCGCGCGGCCCGGGTACTTGATGCTGCTGAAGGACGCCGCGTTGACCGCGCCGCGCTCATCGGGCGGGCAGACGATCCCGTACGCGTCGAGCGCGTGGCCGACCTGATCGCGCCGATACGCGAGATGGACAATGCTCGTCGAGCCGTAGGGGATGGACGCCAGCGACCCGGTCAATGCTTCGTCGAGCGATGAGAGCAGTTTCGTCGCGGAGGGACCCGGCGCCGCGACGAGCACGGCGTCCGCGTCGATTCGCCCTCCGTCGCCGAGCGCGACGTGGTAGCGCGGCGCGTCCGTGCCGGTTCGCTCGATGGCGCGGACCTCGACTCCGAGCCGGGCGAAGTTCCCGACGCGAGCGGTCAGGGCGTCGACGAGCGTCTGCAGGCCGTTTCGAAACGTCACGAACATCCCGTACCGCGGGCCGCCTGTGCCGGCGCCCGCGCTCGATCGCTTCTTCCCCTGGCGGCGCATGGCAAGAATGAGGCTGCGATCTTTCTGCTCCAGCTCGACGAATCGTGACATCGTGGCGCGGACGCTGAGCTGGTCCAGAGGGGCGCCGTAGATGCTGCCGATCAGCGGCTCGACGATCCGGTCGAGCATCTCGCGCCCGAATCGGCGCCGGATGAAGGCCGCGATCGATTCGTCCCCGTCTTCGCGCCGCGCCGGAAGCAGCAGGTCCATGATGGCCCGGCACTTGCCGCGCCAGGAGAGCAGCGGCGTCGTCGCCATGGGCCACATCCGGGTCGGCGCCATCACCATGAACCCTTCGGGCAGCGGCAGCAGTCGCGCGCCGCGACCGATGAGCACGCGCGGGTGCGGTCCCGTCGTCGGCTGGATTTCGCCATCGATGCCCAGGCGGCGGGCCAGGTCAACGGCCCACGGCCGGGCGGTAATGAACTGATCGGGCCCCGATTCGATGAGGTAGTCGTCGCGGCGATGCGTGCGGATCACGCCGCCGAGCCGATCCGAAGCCTCGAGAAGGATGATCTCGATCGGGCGCCGCTGCGCGCGGGCGATGTCGTCCAGGCGGTGCGCGGCGCTCAGGCCGGTGACGCCGCCGCCGACGATGACCACCCGTTGCGGTCCGGCCGTCGAGTTCGGTATCGTGGTGTGAGGCATCGAAAGATCGATCCGGGCGCGCCGGTCGGCGCGAGCCGAAGATTCTAACCGTGTCGAGGCTCCGGACCGGATCGCAGGAGCGCCGGATGAGAAATCTCCGTCTCGACTTCGACACGACGCCGTTCATCGTCATCTGGGAGGTCACCCAGGCGTGCGCGCTGGCCTGCCGTCACTGCCGGGCCGAAGCGGTCGACGAGCGCGACCCGCTGGAGCTGACGCGCGACGAGGGTCGCGACCTGGTGGGGCAGGTGGCCGCGATGGGCACGCCGATCATGATCTTCTCCGGCGGCGACCCGCTGCAGCGCGACGACCTCGAGGACCTGGTCGGCTGTGCCAAGGCGGCGGGACTGCGCGCGGCGACGATTCCCGCCGCGACGCCGCGGCTGACCCGGCAGCGCGTGGCGAGCCTGAAGGACGCGGGCGTGGACCAGATGGCGCTGAGCCTCGACGGGAGCACGCGACAGATCCATGACGCGTTCCGGGGCGTGGAGGGATCGTTCGACCGGACGATGGACGGCGCGCGGTGGGCGCGCGAGCTGGACGTGCCGCTTCAGATCAACACCTGCTTCAGCGCGTTCAACTTCGACGATTTCAGCGCCATCGTCGAGCGGATCGAATCGCTCGGCATCGTCTTCTGGGAGGTCTTCTTCCTCGTGCCGACCGGGCGCGGCGCCGAGCTGGGCGGGTTGTCCGCGGCGCAGTACGAGCAGATGTTCGCGCGCCTCCACGAAGTGCAGCAGCGCGCGGGTTACATCGTCAAGGTTACCGAGGCGCCGCACTTCCGCCGGTTCGTCGTGCAGCAGGCACCGGGTCGCGCGGGGCAGTTGCTGGCGCGGCCGAGCGGTCCGGGCGGCAGCGTCGGCATGTCGCCGCACGCGGTGAACGCCGGCAAGGGTTTCTGCTTCGTCAGCCACCAGGGCGAGGTCTTCCCGAGCGGATTTCTCCCGGTGTCGTGCGGCAACGTGCGCGAGCGGTCGCTGGCGGAGATCTATCGAAACGCGCCGCTGATGCGGTCTCTGCGCGACCCGTCGCGGCTGCAGGGCCGTTGCGGGCGCTGCGACTTCGCCGACCTCTGCGGCGGCTCGCGGTCGCGGGCGCACGCGCTGACCGGCGATCCGTTCGCCGAGGATCCCTGCTGCGCCTACGATCCGCCGCCTGCGACGTCGACCGGCTGACGGCCGTCGGAGGCCGTAGAATGCGGTCCCGCGTTCCACCCGAAGAGAGGTGCCGACCATGATGCATTCGAACTTTCCCGTAGCGCTGCCCGTTCTGCTCATCGCCATTGCGCCCGTGGTCGCGGCGCCTGGACAGGACTGGCCGCAGTGGCGCGGCGTGCGCGGCGACGGGATCTCGCAGGAGACCGAATGGGCGTCGCGACTGGGCGATCCCCAGCGTCTCTGGGAGAAGCAGATCGGCGTCGGTTGCTCGTCGATGGCGGTTCGCGACACGCGCGTGTACGCGGCGGGATGGGCCGATGGCCGGTCCACCGTCTTCTGCCTCGACGCTACGACGGGCGAAGAGATCTGGAAGTCGTCTTACGAGATTCAGAAGTGGGACAAGATGCACCATGGCGGTCCCGGCGCGACGCCGGCCGTCGACGGCGACCGCGTGTACGTCGTGAGTCGCGACGGCGAGCTTTTCTGCTTCGACGCCGTCGACGGCACGAAGCGGTGGTCGAAGAAGCTTGCGCCGAACGGCGGCCCGCCGTCGTGGGGGTTCACGGGGTCGCCGGTGATCTACAGCGATCGCCTTTACGCCAACGCCGGGCGCATCGTCGCGCTGGACAAGGTCACCGGCAGCGTGATCTGGCAGACGGCGAACCTCGGCGCCGCGTACTCGACCCCCGTGCGCTACGAGCATGGAGGCCGGACCCTGGTCGCGACGTTTCCCTCCTCCGGCCTGGTGCTGCTCGACGACGCCGACGGCTCGGTGATCGCGCGCCACGCGTGGAAGACGAGTTACGACGTCAACGCGGCGACGCCGGTGGTGGACGGCGACCGCGTGTTCATCGCCTCGGGGTACGGCACCGGCTGCGCGATGCTGCGACTCGAGGGCTCCAGCTTCAGCGTGATCTGGGAGAACAAGCGGATGAAGAACAAGATGGCGACGTGCGTCCTCATCGACGGCCATCTGTACGGGTTCGACGAGAGCGTGCTGCGTTGCCTGGACGCCGACACGGGCGCGAAGAAATGGAAGCGGAGCGGTCTCGGACTCGGGTCGCTGATGGCCGCGGGCAATCGTCTGGTCGTGCTCGGCGACGACGGCACGCTGGTGATCGCGGATGCTGATCCCAGCGAATACCGGGAGCACGCCCGGTATCAGGTGTTCAAGACCAGCAACTGCTGGGTCGCGCCGGTGCTTTCACACGGGCGGATCTACTGCCGCAGCCAGGAGGGGGAGCTGGTTTGTCTGAATGTGAGCGGCGGGCCGTGAGTTCGGGGCGTTGGGTCTTGGGTTCGAGGGTCCGGGGCGCGCTCGCGCGGCGCTCACGGCATAGATCGCGCGCGTGTCACCCGCGGGCTTACGCCGCGCGGTTCGCAGGACGGCTGGCGACCCGTGGGCTGACGCCCTCAGCCTTACCCACAACGCCACTTCGCAGGGCTAAGCCCTATGCGGGTCGGCGCGAATCGGAAGCCGTCGCTGTGACGGAGAATTGATTATCGATAATCAATTCTCGCGCCCGAATCGCGCCGGCCCCAGATACAGGACCCCGCGCCCCGTACCCCGTTGCGGCAGAACCAGTTTGACGAGGTATGGGGTCGGGGGGCGGCCCAGTCCGGAAACGTCGCAATGCCATCCGTCCGGCGGGCTTACGCCGCGCGGTTCGCAG
>NYZC01000094.1 GCA_002686995.1 Phycisphaeraceae bacterium
AGCGCGGTACCCAGGTCGAGATCGCCGCGCTGCAGAAGCAGCTTGAGACGCGCACCCCCGCGCTCGAGATCGCGCAGAGCGCGTGGGAAGCGGCCAAGCAGGCGGGGGGTGTCAAGTGGAGACCCGTGGCGCTGTCGCTCATGAGGCCCGAACCGGGAGTCCGATTCGAGAAGGAGCCGAATGACGTTGCCCGCGTGCGTGGCGCGGTCGCCGGCAAGGACACCTCCACCGTCGAGGGGCTCGTCTCTGGGATGATCACGGGCTTTCGGCTCGAGGGGTTGCCGGACAAACCCCTGCCCGGCGGAGGTCCGGGATTGGCAGAGAACGGCAGCTTCGTGCTGACCCCAGTCCGTCTGTTGACCGGTCCGTCCGACGATCCGGCCAAGTTGGCGGAGGTTGAGTTGCAGCATCCCCGCGCGACGCACACTCAGGCCGGGCATCCAATCACGAACACGATCGACCAGAATCCGGAGTCCGCATGGTCGGTCCGGGGACGGTCCGGAGCGGTGGCGGCGTCGTGGCAGCTGAACGTACGCGTCGCGCGGCAACCGTCGTTCGACGGTCCGGTAACGGTATCGGTCGAGGGATTCACGTCGCGGCTGGGGAAGGGTGGGGAGCCACTCGGCATCGGAGCCGACGTCACGGCCAACGCGAAGGTCGTGGCCGCAGCGCAGGAGCTGGTCTTCCTCGATCTCACGCCCAAACCCGGTGCAGCCATCGGAACTCGTCCCATAGTGACTCGCGCGGAGGCCACCGTGAACGGCGAGAAGGTCATCGTCTATGACGAGGCCATTCCGTTCACCGTCGCGAAGTGACGTGAGCCGCACCCCAGTCGGAGAGGCGCACCGCGTCGTCATCAAGGTGGGCACGCGAGTGCTGGCGGATGACGACGGGCGGATCGCCCGTCCGCGTTTGCAGGCGATCGTTGCGGCCGTCGCCGATCTGCGGCGCGCGGGGCGCGAGGTGCTGCTCGTGACCTCGGGAGCCGTCGGCATCGGGCAAGAGGCGCTGGGGATGGACTCGACGCGGCAGGAGCTTGCAGACCGCCAGGCATGCGCCGCCGTCGGACAGGGCCTCCTGATGGCCCTGTATCAGACGGCGTTCAAAGCCCGCGACGTCATCGCCGCTCAGGTCCTGCTCACGGAGGCGGACTTCGACGACCGGGTGCGCTATCTCAACCTCCGCAGCACGCTGATCACACTGTTGCGTCGGCCGCGGGTCGTGCCCGTGATCAACGAGAATGACGTCGTCTCGACCGAGGAGCTGGCCTTTCACGAAGGCGCCTCGCGACCGGTGTTCGGCGACAACGACAAGCTCTCCGCGCTCGTCGCGACCAAGCTCGGGGCGTCGCTGCTCGTCTTGCTCACGGACGTCGACGGAGTCTACGACCGGGCGCCGGGGGCCGAGGGCGCCCGGCGGCTGACCCGCATCGAGGACGTCGCTGCGGTCGCGGATGCCGTCGGAGGTGCCGCGTCGGATCTGGGGCGGGGCGGCATGGCGTCCAAGGTCGCTGCGGCTGCGCTCGCGGCGCGAGGGGGCTGCCACGCCGTGATCGCATCTGGCCTGGAGCCCGGCATGCTCCTTGCCGTGCTCGCCGGCGACGAGGTGGGTACGTGGTTTCCGGCCGAGGCCCGGCTCGATGCACGACGCATGTGGATCGCCTATGCGGCCGCGCCCCGGGGCGCCCTTCATCTCGATGCCGGTGCCGTGGGTGTGCTCCGGGATCGTGGCGCGTCGCTGCTGGCCGCCGGAGTCCAACGGGTCGAGGGGGCGTTCGAGCGCGGCGATGTCGTCGAGCTTTGCGACCCGAACGGACACGTGGTCGGACGGGGGATCGTCTACTGCGACGCGCAAACGGCGCGACGTTGGGTGGACGGCGAGCGACCGGTAGGAGTCCAGAATCACCACGCGCTGGTCCACCGCGACCACATGGTCCTGGAGGTGCAGCCATGAACGAAGAGCCGCCCCGGCCCTCTGACCTCGCGCGCTCCGTGCGTTCGGCAGCGCGACGGCTGGGCGCCGCGGCCGGGACGATTCGCACCGACGCGCTGCGTCAGCTGGGCCGGCTACTCCTGGAGCGGGAAGAGGAGATCCTCGCTGCCAACGCAGAGGATCTCGCAGCCGCCCACGCCTCGGGCCTCGCGGGTGCGTTGCTGCGTCGACTCGCGTTGTCGAAGGAGAAGCTCGCCACCTTGCGGGAAGGAGTGGAACAGCTGGCGAGCCAGGATGACCCCATCGGTCGGGTCGTGCGCCGGACGGAACTCGATACCGGGCTCATGCTCGAGCAGGTTCAGAGCCCGCTCGGGGTGCTGTTGATCATCTTCGAGAGCCGCCCCGATGCCGTCATCCAGATCGGGTCGCTCGCGCTACGGTCGGGCAACGGTGTGATCCTCAAAGGGGGGCGGGAGGCCGTGCATTCGAACCGAACGCTCGTGCGCTGTCTGCGCGGGGCTCTGGAAGCGTGCGGACTCCCTGCGAACGCGGTCGCGGGAGTGGGCGATCGTGAAACGGTGCGCGCCCTCCTCGATGAGAAGGACGACATCGACCTCGTCATTCCGCGTGGCTCCAATGAGTTGGTGTCGTCGATCCAGGCTTCGACCGCGATTCCCGTGCTCGGACACGCCGAGGGGATCTGCCATCTCTACCTCGACGCAGCGGCGGACGTGGAGATCGCGCAACGGGTCGCGCTGGACAGCAAGTGCGGCTATCCGGCGGCGTGCAATGCGGTCGAGACGATGCTCGTCCATCGCGAGTTCCTGCCGCAGCTGCCCCCGATCGGCCAAGCGCTCCTCGACGCCGGAGTGGAGCTGCGAGCCGATGAGTCGACGCGTGAGGTCATTCCAAGAGCGGTCGTTGCGACCGACGACGACTGGGCCACCGAGTACGGCGACCTCGTGCTGTCGATCCGCTGTGTCGATGATCTGGATGCCGCGATCGACCACATCCATCGTCACGGGAGCGCACACACCGACGCCATCGTGACGACTGACGACGCGGCAGCGCGCCGATTCCTCGACGAGGTCGACGCAGCGTCCGTGTTCGTCAACGTGAGCACGCGGTTCGCCGACGGTTATCGGTATGGCCTCGGCGCCGAGGGCGGGATCAGCACGTCCCGCATCCATGCCCGCGGCCCGGTCGGGGCCGAAGGACTGCTGACGTCGCGCTGGTTGCTCGTCGGCCAGGGGCAGACCGCCGGCGACTACGGGGAAGGCGGCCGCTCGTTCACGCACCGGTCGCTGCCCGTCGACGATCCCGAGTAGGATCGTCGACGTCATGCGAAACCTCGCCATCCTCGCGGTCATTCTCGCCGCGGCAACGTCCTGGACCCCCGCGCAGCGCCCCAACGTCGTCCTGTTCTTCATCGACGACCTCGGGTGGGCGGATCTCGGTTGCTACGGCTCGACGTTCTACTCGACACCGCACCTGGACGCGCTCGCGAAGTCCGGCGTGCGGTTCACCGACGCGTATTCCGCCTGTCCCGTCTGCTCGCCGACCCGGGCTGCGCTGATGACTGGCAAGTACCCGCAACGGTGTGGCATCACTCAGTGGATCCCGCCCGGGTCCGACCGGCATCTCGACGCCGCGGAGGCGACGCTGGGGGAGGCGTTCCTGGCCGCCGGCTACCGCACCGGCTACATCGGAAAGTGGCATCTCGGCGAGCGCGATGCCGACCATCCGAGGCACCACGGGTTCCCGTGGACGTTCGCGGTCAACCGCGCCGGGCAGCCGAGCTCGTACTACTTCCCCTACAAGCGCAAGCCGGGCAAGCGCGGGGTCATGACGAAGAACGGCAAGAAGTTCACCGTATGGGACGTCCCCGATCTCGCGAACGGGAAGGACGGTGACTACCTGACCGACCGACTTACAGACGCGGCGCTGCGCTTCATCACGGCGAAGGGCGCCGCCCAGAAGCCGTTCATGCTCTGCTTCGCGCACTACGCGATTCACACACCGATCCAGCCGCCGCCGGCGCTGGTACCTGGTTACCAACAGAAGGCGGCCAGGCTCGGACCGGCGCCGAAGCCGATCCCGGGAACGTTCGGCACGACGTCCCGCGCCCGCCAGGACCACGCGAAGTACGCGGCCATGATGGAGAACCTCGATCACAACGTCGGGCGGGTTCTCGAGGCGCTGCGCAAGAACGGGCTCTCGAAGGACACCATCGTCGTATTCGCGTCCGACAACGGCGGGTTGTGCAACCTCCGCAAGCGTCCCGGTCCGACGTGCAACCTGCCCATGCGCTCCGGCAAGGGCTGGACGTACGAGGGCGGCATCCGCGTCCCGTTCATCGTGTCGTGGCCGGGCAAGATCGAGCCGTCGGTGTCGATGGAGCCGAGCATCACGATGGACATCTACCCGACGCTGCTCGACCTGTGCGGGCTGGCATCGCGTCCGAAGCAACACCTCGACGGTGTCTCGCTGCGGCCCGCGCTGGATGGGAAAGCGGGCGTGCAGGGTCGCGCGCTCGGGTGGTCGTATCCGCACGGCCACGGGTCGGGACACCGACCGTCCGCCGCGTGGCGCAAGGACGGCTGGAAGCTGGTCCGGTTCGAACGCTCCGGGTTGACGGAGCTGTTTCACCTCGCCGAGGACGCGGGGGAGACGGTGAATCTCGCCGACCGGCATCCGGAGCGCGTGGTGCGGATGTCCAAGGAGCTCGACGCCTGGCTCGGCGCCACCGCCGCGAAGTAGATCACGCTTTGTCGTGACCGTCCCTCGGTTGCGATCGCGTGCGCTACGCTCGGTGGCATGACCACTCTCGATCGTCGAGCTGCGTTGGCTTGTCTCGGAGCCGGTGCGGCGAGCGTCCTGCTTCCCGGAGCATCGGGACGTTTCGCTGTCCCGCCGACGTCTTCCGACGAGGTTCGCGTCCTCGCGAAGCGCCTCTGTTCGACTCCGCGCGCGGGGTTGCTCGGGCTGGTCGAGGAGACGATCAAGGCGGGGGGAGCGCCGCGCACGCTCCTCGCCGCGACCCTCCTTGCCGGCCTCCACGACTTGCGGCCTTCCCCGGTCGGCAATGACCTCCACGTCAACATGATGGTCGCGTCGGCGATGGAGCTCGGCGACCGATCGTCCAAGGTCGACTCGTGGCTCCTGGCGATCTGGAACGCCGACTACTACAAACGGGTCAAGCACGACCAATGGGGGCTGGCCCAACGGCCGGAGGTGAAGAAGTCCAGCGCCGCAGCCGCGCGCAAGGAGTTCCACGCGGCCATGAACGCGTGGGACGCTCTCCGGGTGGACCGTGCGGTGATCGAGCTCTGGAGGCATCATCGCGATGCGGGCGCGATGTTCGAAGAGATCTGGCCCTACGGCGCGCGTTGCTTCCACGCCATCGGGCACAAACCGGTCTACACCAGCCAGATCGCCCGCGCTCTGCCCGCGTTCAATCGTCGGCAACAGGAGGCCGCGCTGCGTTCTCTCGCGAGGGGACTCGTCTCCGGGCGCATGGTGAAGGTGTACCGCAGGAGTCGGGAGCTGGTCGCCCGGCTCCCGGACGGATGGCTGAGAGGCAAGGAGCAGCCCTCGAGAAGCGGAGAGATCCTCCTCGGACTCCGGTCATGCGACTCGAAGCAGGCCCAGGATCTCGTGATCACCGCGTTCCGCGAGGGCATCGGCCCGCAGACGGTGTGGGACGGGCTGAGGCTCTACGCGTCCGAGCTCTTTCATCAGCGTGCGCATGACCAGGCGCCCGATCGCGGCGCGGTGGTCCTTCCCGTACACGCGGTCACCGAGATCGAAGCCCTGGGGTATGCATGGCGAGCTGCGACGCACGACGCCACCAAGAGACTCCTGGTGCTCCAGGCCGCCGGCTGGCTGCCCGATCATCGCGTCCTCTTCGCGCGTCGGACCGGACACGACACGAGCCGTCCCGGTCTCGACGTCGTTGCGAGAGAACGGGGCCAGATCCAGATCGCTGCCGAGCTCGCTCGACTGACGAGATCCGTCGCCCATCGCGCGGCAGAGGCCCACCAGATCAAGTACGCCGCGGCACTCGCGAACGAGGTCCGGTACGTGCATCCTCGGTGGCGACCGTGGCTGGTCGCGCCCGCTGCGATCTACCTCATGGCGGGCGCGGAGTCGGAATCCACGCGAAAGGCGATGGCCGTCTTGAAGCGAGCGGGTGTGAGCTGATCTCGACTACTTGTGGTCGTCGAGCAGCTTGACGATCGCTTTGTGGCCGTGCTTCACCGCCAGGTCGCGGGCGGTCTCCCCATCGGGGTGCTTGATACTCGGGTCGGCACCGTGCTCGAGGAGGAGCTTCACGATCTCGATTCCGCCTCCGAACATCGCCATCATGAGCGGCGTGGTCCCGCTGGGTGCCTGATTCACCGGGCACCCCTTGGCGAGAATGAGGCGGACGTTGTCGGGCCGGTGATAGCGGATGGCCGCCATCAGTGGGCTGCCGTCCTTCAGGGTCTCGAGCCGCGCGAGCATCGCGACCAGGATGCGGCTATCCAGTTGCTCGGCGGCGATGTTGAGTGCAGTGACCAGGAACTGATTGCGCTCGAGCGGATCTGCGCCGGCCGCGGCGAGATCCACCACGACTTCCACCTTGCCTGCGTCAGCTGCGAGACCCATGACGGTGTGATCGAGACCGTTGCGTTGGTCGACCGCGATGTCGCGCCCGGCCTGGCCGGCGGCTGCGAGGACCGAGATGACGTCGAAGTGGCCGTGCTTCCATGCCAGAAGGAGTGGCGTGTCGCCATCGTCGTTCGTGACCTCGAGGTTGGCCTGGAACTTCGCGAGCAGCTTCACGATCTCGTCGTGCCCGAAAGCGGCGGCATGGTGGACAGCGCGGGCCGACGAAGTCTGCGTCGAAAGGTCGGGGTTCGCTCCCTGGTCGAGGAGGTAGCTGACGATGGCGAGGTGACCTTCCTCTGCCGCGCGGCCGATCGGATGCGATGAAACGGGTCCGCGGGGCCTCTGCTCGCGGTGGGAGTGCACGTAGTTGACGGACGCGCCATCGGCGATCGCCCGCTTGACCCGGTCGAGGTCACCGCTTCCGGCCGCCTGCAACAGGGCGATGTTGGGCGGCGTCATGTCCGTTGGCCCGGAGCCCGGGTCGGACTCGCTCGTCGCCCAGGCGACCTGAGGGTCCGTTGGAGTGTCCCCGCCGCGCATGACCATCCACGCTGCGAGCATGGCGAGGAGCAGGAAGATCCCCAGGATGACGACCACGACGACCCACGCGTCCGACGATCGCACGGGCTGCAGCAGGGGATCGTCCAGCGGATCGACAGGGTTCTTCGAGTAGAAGCGGTCGTTCGCGGTGTCGAGATCCTCCAGGTCCTGGTTGACCTCGCGCGCCTGTTGGTATCGGAGGTCCGGGTCCTTTTCCAGCGCGCGGAGGACCACGGGATCGAGCCGGGCGTCCCCGTTCCGGCGTCGGGACGGAGGGTCGAAGCTGCCGAGCGGGAGCTCGCCGGTCAGCATCTCGTAGAACACGACTCCGAGCGAGAAGATGTCGGCGCGGTGATCGACCTCGGTGGGATGCTCGACCTGTTCCGGTGCCATGTAGTGCGGCGTGCCCATGACCTGGTCGGTGCGGGTGAGAGGTGGCGTGGGCAAGTCCTCGTTGGCGAGTTTGGCGAGGCCGAAGTCGGCGATCCGTACGCGCCCCTCGTCATCGATGAGGATGTTGTCGGGCTTGATGTCGCGGTGGACGACGCCCTTGGAGTGGGCGTAGCTCAGGGCATCACAAAGCTGGGGGATGATCTCGAGCACATCCTCGGCGCCGAGCGCGCCGCTCTTCAGCAGTACGCGCAGGTTTGCGCCCTCGACGTACTCCATGACGATGTACGGGAACGCCCCCACGTGTCCAAAATCGAACACCTTGACGATGTTGGGATGATCGAGGCGGGCCAGGGCTCGGGCCTCGCGCTGGAACCGTTCGTGGAAGCCGGGGGAGGCGGCGGTGTGTGGCTTCAGGACCTTGATGGCGACCGATCGCGACAACCGGCTGTGCTGCGCGCGATAGACCGCGCCCATTCCGCCCTCGCCGAGGAGCTGGAGGTCACGATATTCCGGCAGGGCCACCTCGAGCTCGGCGGCGGCACGCCCCTCGATGCCGTCGTCGATGAACGAGATGGAATCGTCACCGCTGGCCACGGCGGCGAGGAGGCAAGCGGGGCACGGGCCGCCGGCGCTGGGGAGCGGATTCCGGCATTTCGGGCACGGTCGGGGTTGCGTCGTCATGGTTCTGGCTCCTGCGTCCTCGTGCAGGAGCGATGGCGGGCGGTTACCCGGTTTTTTCGGCCAGCGCCCCGATCAGGGTTCGCAGCTCCTCCTCGACGTCTTCCGGGGCTGCCACGGTTTGGGCAATCCGGGTGCGCACGCCCTCGGAGAAACGTCGACGCAGCCGGTGCAGGGCGACCTTGATCGCGCTCTTTCTCATCCCGAGGCCATCGGCGATACGCTCGAGGGCACCGGCCGGCGGCGGGGCCGCGAGCCAGGATTCCAACGCATCGAAGACCTCACCCCGTCCGCGGGCGATCTCGTCGCGCTGGAGGTCCGCGAGGACGCCTCGCGTCAGGGTCCTCGCCCAGTCCCGGTCGAAGACATCGTCGGGCCGCGCCTCGGCAGCGGGCTCCTCCGACCACGTTCGTTCCGCGGCCCGGACGTCGATCGGGAGAGGCGGTCGGCCACCCCCGCGGCGCTCCGCGCGCGCATGTTCGCGTTCGTTCACGACGTGGTTCTTCAGCGCCGCGAGGAGCCAGCCGCGGAACCGCCCGCGGGCGGGGTCGAGGTTCGTGAGGCTCTCCGAGTCGAGAAGGCGCGCGAACAGACCCTGGACGAGCTCTTGCGCCTCGTCCTCCGACTTGCCGTCGCGGCGGCACCAGGAGTAGAGCGGCTGCCAGTAGGTCACGCACAGCGTCTCGAGGGCCCGCCGGCGTTCCTCATTCGCGGCGTCACCCGCCTGGCGGACGACGGACCACAGCGTGGTATGGAAACGGGATGAGGCTGACGCCATCAGCACAGCGTACGGGCGCCCCGGGTGATCGCGGAAGGCCCGGGGCGGCGCGGTGGAGCTGGTGGTCGTGGCCCGAGATCGGGCCGGGAACGCGTCGTAGCCGAAACGGGCGACTCTCAGGGTCTTGGGGGACCGCTGAGGCCCGAGGGTGCCGGCCCGAGGCAGCGAGCCGGGAGTCCGGCCATCACGGTTGAGCGTCGGGGTCCTGCTCGTCGGTCTCCTCTTCGTCGCCCTCCCCGAGGGCCTCGTCGATGGAGATGTCCTGGAAGCCCGTGCCTTCCTTCTTCGGACCCTTGTCCGACTTGCGCGCCGCCTTTTCCTGGCGCTTTTGCTGCTTCTGGCGTTCGCGCTGACGCTTTGCGAACCCCTCGGGTCCCTGTCGTTTCGCCATATACTCCTCCGCCCACGGGTCCGAATCCTGACCTTCCCGAGGCCTGACGGGTCGCAACCGTCAAAGGGCTTAGGGTCGGCCGGAGCAATATATTAGCATCCCCGGTCGCCGCAACCGCTTCATCCGCCCTCTGTTGGGGAGCCATTTCGTTAGGTAGCCTGGGGCGGCAATGTTTGCGCCTCAGGCCTTTCCGTCAGGTATTCGAAAAGGACAGCGCGCGAACGGAAAGGACTGGAACTAGAACAATGGGTACGCGACTCTACGTCGGCAATCTCAACTACGACACCAATGAGGATGGGCTGCGCAGCCTCTTCTCCGAAGACGGCCGGACCGTCACGGACGTTCACCTGGTGCTGGACCGCGACACTGGCCGGCCGCGTGGCTTCGCCTTCGTCGAGATGGGCTCCGCTAGCGACGCCCAGGCCGCGATCGACACCTTGGACGGACACATGCTTGATGGA
>NYZC01000095.1 GCA_002686995.1 Phycisphaeraceae bacterium
CGTCGACCGGCTGCATCGCCCGTTGGCGGCGTCGGCCTCCTTGCCAACGGACGATTCGCTCGGTCTTGGGCCCGCGGCAGAGTTCTGAGACAGAGCCTAGGTGGCGTCGCGGGGCTCCGCCCTCTGAATCGAAATCGACGGGAGTTGAACATTGCCTGACGAGATGCGCATCGGCATGATCGGGCTGGACACGTCCCACGTGGAACGGTTCATAAGCGTCCTGAACGATCCTGAGTTCGAACATTACCGACGCGGATTTCCGGTGGTCACCGCCTATCCCGCCGGCTCACCGGACTTCGCGCTCAGCATCGATCGCGTGGAGGGTTATACCGACCTTGCGCGCCGGCGCGGCGTCGAGATCGTCGGGAGTCCGGAAGCGGTCGCCGAGCGCGCCGACGCCATTCTCATGACCTCGGTCGACGGGCGCACGCACCGTGAATTCTTCGAGCGCGTCGCGCCGGCCGGAAAGCCGGTATTCATCGACAAGCCGTTCGCCGTCCGCGGCGCCGACGCCAGGTCGATCGTCGATACGGCGCAGACATCCGGGACCCCGGTCATGGGCGCCTCATCGCTTCGTTTCGAAGACGACCTCGTCGCCGCGCTCGCGGATGACGCCGCCGGCCCGATCCAGGGATGTGATTTCGCCGGCCCCATGGAGATCGAGCCCACCCAGCCCGGCCTGTTCTGGTACGGCATCCACACGGTCGAAATGGTCTACGCGGCCCTGGGATGCGGCTGCGCGCGTGTGCGGGCGATCAGCGAGGAACGGCGCGACACGATCATCGGCGAGTGGGCGGACGGACGGGTGGCGACACTGCGCGGGTGCCGCACGGGGAATCACGCGTTCTTCGGAATGCTTCACCGGGAGACCGCGAGTCGGCATGTGCGCACGGGGATCGGCCGACCGAAGTACGTCAACCTGCTCGACCGCGTGATCGAGTTCTTTTGCACCGGCGATCCCGCGGTCGATCCGCACGAGACCGTCGAGACCATTCGATTCATCGAAGCGGCGAACCGCAGCCGCGAGACCGGGGAAAGCGTCGACCTGTGAGCAGCAGCCACCCCCTGGCCATCCACGGCGGCCCGAAGGCGAAGACGACGCCGTACCATCGCCCCAATCGCTACGGCGCGCTGGAGCGGAAGTACGTGCTCGAAGCGCTCGACGATCGCGGGCTGATGATGACGAACGGCGGCATGGTTCGGCGCTTCGAGGCGGCCGCCGCCGAGGCGTTCGGCTGCCGGCACGTGATCCTGACGACCAGCGGCACGACGGCCATCCAGACCGCGCTGGTCGCGCTCGGCGTGTGCGAGGGCGACGAGGTCGTCACGACCGCCATCGCCGACGCCGGCACGTTCATGAGCATCCTGGCGCTGCACGCGGTCCCCGTCTTCGCCGACCTGCATCCCGACACGTTCGGGCCGGACCCGGACTCGGTGGAGCAACGGATCACTTCGAAGACCAGGGCCATCATCGACGTGCACATGGCGGGAATCGTCGGCGACATGGACCGGTTCCCCGGCATCAGCGCGCAACACGGCATCCCGCTGCTGGAGGACGGCTCGCAGTGTCATGGCGGCAAGTGGAAGGACCGATGCGTCGGGACCATGGGACGGGCCGGCGCGTTCAGCATGAACGAGTCCAAGCACATGTCCACCGGCGACGGCGGCTTCATCACCACCGACGACGACGTGGTCGCCCGCCTGGCCCGTCTGTACATCGACAAGACCTACTCGCGCGGTGAAACGCGGCGCGGCGACGAAGTCCTGCTCTTCGCCGCGATCAACGCCCGGCCGAACTGCCTGACCGGCGCCGTCGCGCTGGCGCAGCTCGAGCGACTGGAAGACAACCTCGCGGCGCGCGACCGAATCGTGCGGCGCTACTACGCGGAGTTGGGTGATCTGCCGCATCTGCGGCTGCCGAAGATCCTGCCGGGCGCACGGTGTGCCTGGTGGCCATTGCCGGCCCGTTACACCGGCGACCATCCGACGCGAGACGAGATCGTCGCGGCGATGCAGGCGGAAGGGCTCGAAGTGAACAGCGCCCTGTCGCCAACGCCGGGCAACCTGCACCAGTCGGTCATCAGGGATCGGAGGTTCTTCGCCGATCGGGACGCCGTCCCGCACTTCCTTCGAGACGTTCAATACGACGAATGGTCCTGTCCGAAGGCCGATGAGATCGCGCGGCAGGTCGTTCGGCTGCCGGTGGATTTTCGGTTTACGGACGCGGACGTGGACGAAACGATCGCAGGCGTGAAAAAGGTGTGGATGCATTACCTGGGAAAGTAACACTCCCGACCCGTTACTCGTTACTCGTTACTCGCCTTGCCCACTGCGCCCAACATTCTCGTCTTCCTCCCCGACGCCGTGCCCGCGTCGGCCGTTCGGCCCGGCAGCCAGTGCCTCGTGCCGAACTTCGACCGGCTCGCGGCGCGCGGTATGCGCCTTGATCGCTGCTACACGCCGACGCCGGTCTGCTCGCCGGCGCGGGCCAGCCTGATGACCGGCCTGCTGCCGCACAACCATGGCGTCCTGCAGGTCGAGCACTGCGTGGACGACGATCAGTCGTGTCTGCGCACCGGACACCCGCACTGGGCGCAGCGGCTGAATGCCGCCGGATATCGCACCGGCTACTTCGGTAAGTGGCACATCGAGCGCACGAACCGCCTCGAGGATTTCGGCTGGCAGGTCAACGGCTGCGACGAGGCCGCGGCGCAGCGCCATCTCGGTGAAGGCGTCGCGGCGACCGACGCCCTGCTGGACGACGCCGTGCTGGCGCGATACCTGGAGGGACCCCAGGGTTACAACCGCGTCCTGCACTACGCGGTGACGAACGTACCGCCTTCCGGCCGCCGCATCGGCGCCACCACCGACCGCGCCCTGGCGTACCTGGACACGGTGATCGAGGGCGGCGCGCCGTGGGCGTGCTGCGTCAGCTACGCCGAGCCGAACACACCCGAGATCGCAGGCGCCGAGGCGTTCAGCCGGTACGACGTCGACGCGATCGAACTTCCCGCGAACCTGGACGACGATCTTTCCGACCGTCCGGCGCTCTACCGGCGCCAGCGCGAGATCTGGCAGCACACGACGGCCCGCCAATGGCGCGAGCAGCGCGCCGTGTATTTCGCGGCGATCACCGAGCTCGACGAGCAGTTCGGTCGGCTGGTCGATCGCCTGGAAGCGTCGGGCGCGATCGACGACACGATCGTCATCGTCGTGAGCGACCATGGCCGGTACCTCGGGGCGCACGGCTTCGACAACCATAACTTCGGAGCGTTCGAGGAAATCTACAACGTCCCGCTGGTCATGATGGGGCCGGGTATTGCCGCCGGTCGTACCGCGACCGGATGCGTCGGCCTCGCCGACCTCTGTCCGACCCTTCTCGAGTTGAGCGGCGCGGACCCGATCGACGTGCCGGACTCGTCGTCGTTCGTCCACCTGCTGACCGATCCCGAGGCGCCGACGGGCCCGGCTTACGGCGAGAATCACGGCTGCCGCTTCACCGTGCAGCAACGGATACTCTGGGACGGCGACTGGAAGCTTGTCTTCAACGGTTTCGACGATGACGAGCTGTACAATCTCGTGGACGATCCCCATGAAACCCGGAATCGCGCGTCCGATCCGGACCAGACTCGGCGCATGGACGAAATGATGACGGCGATCTGGCGCACCATCCACGAGACCGGCGACCGCGCCATGCTTGGCACGCACTATCCGCCGATGCGCATGGCCCGTGTGGGACCGAACGCGGGTTGCGCCGACGAGGGAGGACAGCCAGGTGCCGAGCTATGATTGAAGATTGAGAAGTGCTTCGGCATCCGGGGATTCGAGACCTCTGCGTTGAACTTGAGGCACGTCATGCGGCAATCCGATCCGAATGATGCGGCGCGTTTCCGGGATGCAGGGCACCGTCCGCGGCGCTCCCATGGCTTCACGCTGATCGAGTTGCTCGTGGTGATCAGCATCATCGCGCTGCTCATCGCGCTGCTGCTGCCGGCGATCAAGCGCGCCAAGGAATCCGCCAAGATGATGATCTGCCAGTCCCGCCTGCGAAGCGTCGGTCTGGCAACGCAGTTTTACCTTGGTGAGCACGCCGATCTGTATCCCCCGGGGATCCGATATACGACCGGCCTGCCCAACATTCCCCACTTCTACGAGGACACCCTCAACACCTATCTGGGCCTGAAGACGACTCACTGGGACGATTCGCTCGATGCGGATCTCTGGCACTGCCCGGTCGTGCAGGAGCAGGGCGGTGCGGGCTACACGTCGCCCGGGGTCTATTCTCCGAACCCGAACCTGATGGCCGGTCTGCGCAACGGCACTTACTGGTTCCCTGAAGCGGGCAACATGCTTTTCACGTCGGCCGGCGACAGCATGCGGCACGTCAGTGAATCCGAGGTCCGCGAGTCGCCGGCTCAGAACGCGTCGTGGATGGACGGCTGCGATCCGACGTTCACGTGGTACGTCGACAACAACATCAGGGGCGACTTCGGCTCGCAGAATCAGCAGACCACACCGCATTTCGGCCAGGGTCTCAACTACAGCCGACATTTCAGTGCCGCCATCGTTCTGAACGACAACATCGCCAGCGACGGGCTGGGCACCGCGGTGTTCCGCGACGGTCACGCCGCCTCGCACAAGGCAGTCGACTGGGTGGCCGGCGACAGCCAGGGGGAGGCCGTCTTCTCCAATAATCCGAGCTACAACACGCGATAACGGTCTTTCGCCTTGCGCACGCGACTCGTTACCCGTCACGTCATGGTCCTTCAGCTCGCCACGTTCAAGGTCGACGTCACCTGCCCGATCGGGCATCCGCTCACCGCAGGCTTCCGGTCGCCCGCCGTCGCGCTGGCCGATCGGCTCCAGGCCATCGGCGTCGTTCTGTTCGGCGACGGCAAGCCGATCGTGCTTTGCGCCGTGGACTGGCTTGGAATCTGCAACCGGAGCCACACCACGTGGCGGCGGGCCCTCGCCGACGCGGCCGGCACCGTCGCGGATCGTGTGGCCGTGCAGACCACGCATCCCCACTGCACGCCATGGCCCGACGACGAGGCGCAGCGACTGGTCAGTGAACATGACGACGTGCGCGACGTGATGGAGCCGGAATTCTGTCACGACGCGATGAAACGGGTGGCCGATGCCGTGCGCGACGCCACGGCGCGGCCGAAACCGTTCACCCACATCGGGCTGGGGCGTGCGAAGGTCGACAGGGTCGCCTCGAACCGACGGTTGATGGGCGACGACGGCAAGGTGAAGGCAGTCCGATGGACGCAGACGAAAGACCCCGAGATCCGCGCCGCGCCGGAGGGCCTGATCGATCCGTACCTCAAGAGCATCAGCTTCTGGAACGGCGATACGAAGCTTGCGGCGGCGCATTACTACGCCGTGCACAACACCAGCTACGACGATGACCAGACGATCACTTGCGATTTCCTCGGCCTCGCCCGCGAGCGCCGCGCCGTCGAGGAGCCCGGCGTGACGCACGTCTTCTTCAACGAATGCGCCGGCAATATCACTGCCGGCAAGTACAACAACGGCGCCCGCGAGAACCGGCAGGTGCTCACCGACCGCGTCCATGCCGGCATGGTCGCCGCGGAAGCCGCCGCCGAGAGGGTGTCAATCGACCACATCGGATGGCGCGTCGAACCGGTTTTGCTTCAACCCGGCTTCGAAATGAACGAGGTCGCCCTGGTCACCACGCTCGGGGATCCCGGCGCCGCACCTAAGGACCGGACCATGGCCGCGTTGAAGCTCGCCATGCTGCGACGTCTCGACGTGCCATTTGAATTCAGTTGCCTGGCGTTCGGTGATGCGGCCCTCATCCTTCACTTGCCGGGTGAATCGTTCATCGAGTACCAGCTGTTCGCCCAGGCACGGTCCAGGGCGGACTGGGTTGCCGTCCCGTCCTACGGTGACCTCGGACCCATCTATATCTGCATGGACGGCTCGTATGCCGAAGGGGGATACGAGCCCATCGATTCGCTCGTCGGGCCTGGCGTCGAAGACACGATGAAGGGCGCGATCGAGAAGCTCGTCGCGGGACAGCGCACCTGACCCACGAAACTTCGAGAAGAAGAGGCTATGATCGTGTCGGAGTTTGTTTCATGAGCGACACAACCATGCCCAGGCGACAGGCCGCGTTCAGGGAAGACTTCCGCCTGCGGATCGCCCGGCTCTACAACGGTCCGCTCCACGTGCTGATGATCTTCTCGATCGGCGCGGCCACGATCTGGTACTGCGCGCAGCAGGTGTCGGGCCCCGCGTGGTACGAGTGGTTCGTCGTTCCCGTCGTGTTCGTCTTCGGAAACCTCTTCGAGTGGTGGATCCACCGGTTCGTCATGCACCGGCCGATCAAGGGCTTCGGCAACTTCTTCATGGCCATCTACACCCGGCACACCCTGGCCCATCACCAGTTCTTCACCGACCAGGAGCCGACGATCGACAACCTGCGCGATTTCCGAATCGTCTTCTTTCCTCCTTACGCCCTGGTCACGTTCATCCTCATGTCCATTGCCCCGGCGGCCTTCCTGATGCTCGTCGGATTCCCGAACATGGGATGGATCCTGCTCTGCACCAACGCCGCGATCTACCTCAACTACGAGTTCTTTCACTTCTGCTGCCATGTGAAGAACGACAGGATCGTCCGGCACATTCCGTTCATCAACACGATCCGCCGACATCACATCGCCCACCATGACACCCATCAGATGATGGAGCGCAATTTCAACCTGACGTACCCGTTCGCCGACTGGCTGTTCGGCACTTCCGACCTGGACCGCGGCGTGCTGGGGCATTTGTTCAACGGCTACTCGAATCGCCGTGTCAAACCGAGCCGGCGCAGGATCATCGCCACGGTGGATGACCCGGACGCGGGGGTGGCCCGCGGCGAGACCGCGGCCGAGTGATTCGTCATGGCAGAGGCCGCACGAAAGATCAAGCGCTCGAGCGCTTCGCTGACCGGCGGCATCGTGGTCGCCGTCACCGTGACGATTCTGGCACTGCTGGTCACCGGTGAGCTGGGCTGGGACGTGACGGCGCGGTGGATGACGAGCGTCGTGGTCGGCGGCACGATGGGCGCCTGGGTGCGCATCGCCGACCTGTGACCGAGCGATCCATGAAGACCTACGAGGGCGGCAGACACCTGGAGGGCGCCACCGTCACGGTGGACGGGCGCACCCTCGATCCGCGCTTCGACCTCGCGACGTTCTCCCGGGCCGGCTTCGAATGGACCTACGAGGGTGACGGCCCGCGCCAGCTCGCCCTGGCGCTCCTCGCCGATCATCTCGGCGACGGCGGGAAGGCGCTCGATCGTTGCGATCAATTCATGATCGACGTCGTCGCCAATCTCGACAACTACTGGCGGCTGACGTCTTCCGACATCGACCGCGCGCTCGGCGACGCGTCCCCCGACTGAGGGACGATCAAAGCATTCCAAGGATTCATTCAATGATCATCTACGGCTTCGCCGCCGCGCTCTTTTTCGCCACGTCGTCGGCGGGCGCTCCCGCATCGCCCAGGACCCTGGCGGTGCAGCGGACGTCCAGTCCTCCGATCGTGGACGGCGATCTGGCGGATTCTTGCTGGCGGAGCGCGGCGCCGGTGACCGGGTTCGTTCGGCTGAACGGCAAACCGCC
>NYZC01000096.1 GCA_002686995.1 Phycisphaeraceae bacterium
GCGCCCGGTCGCCGGCCCGATCGCGCCGCAGCATTACGTCGACCTCGACCGGGCGCCCATGCCGCTGGATCTGGCGGTCGACCTCGTCCGCCAGCTCGGCGCCCAGGGCGACGCCGCGCTGATGCTCGGCGGCCTCGGCGATGCGCTGTGCCACGAGCACTGGTTCGAGATCGCCGAGGCCGCGCACGACGCGGGCGTGCTGGGGATCGCGATTCAGACCGACCTGCTCGTCGACGAGCCGGTGCTCGAGCGCATCGTGGCCTCGCCGATCGACGTGGTGTGCGTCCGGCTCAACGCGGACACCGCGGCGATCTACGAGTCCGTGTCGGGCGTCGACCGGTTCCGGCAGGTGATCGAGAACCTGCAGTGGCTGCTGACCCGGCGGCGCCGTCCGCGGGCCGAGGGCGACCGGGCCCGGGGCCTGCCCTGGGTCGTGCCGCACCTGGTCAAGACGACGCAGACGCTCGGGGACATGGAGACGTTCTTCGACCGGTGGGTCCACTTCGCCGGGGCGGCGGTCATCGAGCCGGCCACGACCGGCTGCGGGCTGATGCCCTCGTTGAGCCCGGTCCGGACGCACCCGCCGCTCCGCGTCGGCTGCCGCCAGCTCGACGCGCGGATGACGATTCTCTCGGACGGGCGGGTCGCGCGATGCGACCAGGACTGGCTCGGCCGGGACGCGGCCGGGGACGCGCGGCAGACGCCTCTGGCCGAGATCTGGCGGTCGATGGACGCCCTTCGGGCGGCGCACGCCGAGGAGCGCTGGGGCGAGCTTCCGGGGTGCGCGGAGTGCGAGCAATGGCATCGACCGTAACCTCCGTCGCCGTGATCATCGCGCGGGCGGGCAGCAAGGGCCTGTCGAACAAGAACATCCGCGAAGTGCTTGGCCGGCCGATGGTCGCCTGGACGGTCGAGCACGCGCTGGGCAGTCGCCGGGTCGACCAGGTCGTCGTCACCAGCGACTGCCCGGAGGTGCTCCGGATCGCGGACGAGTACGGCGTGACCGCGTGCCGCCGCCCGCCCGAGCGCGCCACCGACACGACCACGATCGACGACGGCGCGCGGCACGGCATCGAGTGCTGGGAGCGCGAGCACGGCGGCCGCTGCCACTACGTCGCGATCCTCTACGCGAACATCCCGGTGCGGCCGCGCGATCTGACCGACCGCGCGCTGACGAAGCTCATCGAGACGGAGGCGGACAGCGTGCAGAGCGTGTACCCGGTAGGCAAGATGCACCCCCTGTGGATGAAGCGCCTGTCGGGGCCGTTCGACGACGTGCTGGAGATGTACGAGCCGAACCGCATCTACCGTCGACAGGACCTGCCGCCGGTATACATGCTCGACGGCGGCGTGCTCGCGGTGACGCGCGACGGGCTGTTCAACGTGGACCCGGCGGAGCCGCACGCGTTCCTCGGCAGCGACCGCAGGGCGATCGTCTGCCCGGCGGGGCACGTGATCGACGTCGACGACGACCTCGATCTGACGCTGGCCGAGGTGATCCTGACCCGACAGCGAAAGGGCATCGGGCACTAGGTCGTATCCCGTGAGTCAGCCGTCGGCCCTGGGCCGACGGCTGACTCACGGGATACGACCTGGCCCGCATCCCGCGCCGGCGCGGGGTCCGATAGTTCGAGGGTGGCGGGAATCTCGCCTGGCGGCGGAATATCGGTGACGGGCCGGCAGTTGGACGATCGGCCCTTCGCCTTGGTGGTGGGTTGAACCGATCAGCCTGCCGGACGTATCTTACGGCATTACCCGGGTGTCAACGTAAGCGTTGTCGTCGCGTTGCCGGCAAGCGCCGGGAGACGCCGGAGATCGGAGCCAATGGCCAAGGCACATGACCACGTCCGCGAGGGGCTGCACCTGGACCAGCTGGAGTCGAAGACCGGCCAGTCCAACCGATACGTCTACGCGACCCTGGTCGGCGGTGTTCTGCTGATCTGCTCGTTCATCGCGACGTTCGTCTACGAGAGCCCGGAGCAGGCGGGGCTGCTCGGCGCCCTGGCCGCGCTGCTTCTGGGCACGCCGCTGGTCGTCGTGGCGATCAAGGACCTGATGCACGGCCACATGCACATGAACGAGCTCGTGGCGCTCGCCGTGCTGGCGGCCTTCGCGATCGGCGAATACCAGGAGTCCGCCGCGATCGCGTTCCTGATGATCATTTCGGTCCTCATCGAGAACCGCACCGCGCTCGGCGCCCAGAAGAGCGTCGAGGAGCTGGTTCGCATCACGCCGACGCGCGCCCACCGCCTCGCCGACGGTCGCGAGGAGGAGGTCGACGCCCGCGAACTGCATCCCGGCGACCTGGTGCGGGTCCGGCCCGGCGACAACATTCCCGCCGACGGCACGGTGCGCACCGGCGAGAGCACGGTGAACCAGGCCACGATCACGGGCGAGTCGCTGCCTGCCGACAAGCACGTCGGCGACGAGGTGTACAGCGGCACGATCAACCTGACCGGCGTCATGGACATCGAGGTCAGCCGCGTCGCCCAGGACACCACGCTCGGGCGCGTCAAGGAGCTCATTCTGCAGGCGGAGAGCACGCGCATCCCGATCATGCGCATGATCGACCGTTACGCCGTCTGGTACACGCCGACGGTGCTGATGATCGTGTTCATCGTCTGGTTCTTCACCTTCAGCAGCGGCGGCTACGACAGCTGGGAGCGCATCATCTCGATGCTCGTCATCGCATGTCCCTGCGCCCTGATCCTGGCGACCCCGACGGCGATGGTCGCGGGCCTCTCGTCGGCCACCCGCCTCGGCGTCTACGTCAAGGACGTGGTCGATCTCGAGGCGGCGCGCAACCTCACCGCCATCGTGTTCGACAAGACCGGCACGCTGACGACCGGCGAGCTGGAGGTGACGATGCTGCGCCCGGCCGAAGGCGTCGAGGGCGCCGACCTGCTCCGGGCCGCGGCGTCGGTCGAGCAGAACAGCCGGCACCCGGTCGCCCGGGCGGTCACCACGGTCGCGCAGCGGGCGAACCTCGCGATCGGCACCACCAGCGGCTTCGAGGAGGTCTCGGGCCGCGGCGTCTCGGGCCAGGTCGAAGGCCAGCAGGTGCACGTCGGGCGCGCCGACTGGATCACGAGCCAGTCATGGATCGCGCCCGACCAGGCGAAGGCGATCGGGTCGGCGCAGTCGAGCTCCGAGGCCGACGGCCTCAGCGTGCTGTTCGTGATGCGCGACCGGAAGCTGCTGGGCTGGGTCGGCCTCGCCGACAACACCCGTCCGCAGGCCGCCGCGGCCATGGACCGGCTTCGCGATCTCGGGCTCAAGCGCCTGATCATCGTCACCGGCGACCGCGAGTCGGTGGCGCGCCGCGTGGCGGGGCAGATGCGGACCGATTTCCTCGCCGAGGGGCTCCCGCACGAGAAGCTCGAGCTGGTCGACGAGCTGAAGGGCAACGGTCATCGCGTCGCGGTCGTGGGCGACGGCGTCAACGACGCGCCCGCGCTGAAGGCCGGCGACATCTCGATCGCCATGGGCGCGGCCGGCAGCGACGTCGCGATCCACTCCGCGTCGATCGCGCTGATGAACAACAACCTCGACCGCATCCCGTTCCTGATCGACCTGTCCCGGCGCACGAGCCGGGTGGTCAAGCAGAACATGGTGATCGGCGTCGGGTTCATCAGCGGGTTCATGACCCTGGCCGCGCTGGGCTGGATCAGCCCGATCGCGGCGGCCCTGCTCCATGTCGTGAGCGGCCTGATCGTCATCTTCAACTCGGCGCGGCTGGTGCGCAGCGGCGAGGATATCGAGCACGCCGAGGCGGGACGCGGCACGGCGGCCCCGCCCGCGCGGCCGCAGCCGCCGCCGGAAGCCCAGGTGGCGACCGTGCCCGCGTAGTCGTCGCCGGACGTCGCGACGGCAACCAGGACCCAGGATTCAGGATTCAGGATTCAAACGCAGCTGACGTGTTGACCTTGACTTTCTCCGCACATCACGACCCGAGCCGGTGGTCAGCCGACCTCGCGCGACTGGAACAGCGCGATCGCAAGGAAGATCAGGGCGCCGATGTACAGCGCGCTGTAGGCGGACACGAACGCGATGTGCTGCGGCGTGATCGCGTGACCCGATGTCAGCGCGTCGGCGTGCCACAGGTACTGCAGGTTGGGCAGGACCCAGTACGCGACGCGGACGACCAGGTTGCGGTCCCCGTACTGCTGGTTCATCGAGTTGCTGATCAGCCCCAGCAGGAACACCCCCAGGCAGATCAGGATGGTCATGACCTGGCCCAGGCGGGTGGAGATCGCCAGCGCGAGGCCGGTGAGCACCAGGACCGCCTCGAACAGCAGCAGGAGGGCGTAGAGCAGCTGGACGAGCCGGCCCTCGTCCTTCACGAACTCGGTCGCGATCGGCTGGAAATCCCAGTGCTTGTCGACGACGAGGACGAGCAGCCACGCGACGGTGTTGAGCAGCAGGTAGCCCCAGACGAAGGTCGACGCGAAGACCCAGTGGTAGAGGTAGTTGGCGAGCGCCGCGATGATGATCGCCAGCAGGATCGCGGCGGCTGCGAACAGCACCACCGGCCAGTCGACCGGATCGGACGCCGTCTGCATCACGCGGTGGCGCACGTGCAGGAGGAAGGTCATCGTCAGCGTCCAGTAGGCGAGCGAGAGCGCCGCGGCGACGCCCAGGAACTTTCCGAGCACGAACACCGGGCGGGGCACGGGCTTGCTCACCACGGTGAGCACGGTGCGGTTCTCGATCTCGGCGCTCAGCACGCCCGTCGCCGTCAGCGCCGCGAGGAGCAGACCGCTGAGGAACAGTACGCTGAGCCCCAGGTCGATCATCATCTTGTTATCATCGTCGAACGTGTAAGCGGCCAGGTGCGGGTTCATCCACAGGCAGATCACGCTTGCGATGATGACCACGACGAACACCGGCTGGCGAATCGATTCGACGAAGGTGTTGCGGGAAATGGTCAGGGTCTGTTGAAACATGGAGCAGCAGCCCGTTGCGCGCGGCCCGTCGCGTTTACCGGGGACCGACACGAGTCCATCAACTTAACCGTCACGCTGCGCGGGAACAACAGGGTGCCGGCAGGCACCGGCAAGGAACCGCAGGGAACCGCAGGGAACCGGAACGGAACCGGAACGGAACCGGAGGCAGGACGGCACGGCGCGCGGTACGAAAGACAACACCCCGATCATGCCGGTCCATTCCCGCGGTCCGGTTTCCGGCGCCCCCCGGTCGCGCGGGTGTCGATCCAGGTGCAGCCATGACTGAAACCCACGTGGTCGAAAATCAGCATACGTATCGCCGGGCCGCCACGGCGTCGGCGATCGGCCTGTTCGTTCAGCTGGTGCTGTCGGTGGCGATGGCGCTGCTGGGGTTGTGGTCCGAGAGCCCGGCGCTGTACGGCGCCACCTTCCACCTGCTCGGCGGCCTGCCGATCTGGCTGATCCTCCTGCTGATCTACAACCAGCACCGGCTCGAGCGCATCGAGGCGCTCGAGTCGCAGCAGTTGGCGCAGAGCGAAGGGGGGACGAGCATCTTCGACGAGGGCGGCGTCGAGCTGAACATCTCGCGCCGCCGCCTGGACAACCTGTACCGCTGGGGGCTCGGCATCGTCAGCGTGTTCGTCGCGGTCTACCTGATCGTGCTCGGGGCGTCCTGGCTCTACCTCGCGTCGCGTCCGGAAATCGCCTTGCTCGGGCCGCGGGCCCTGGCGATGCCGCAGGCGCTGCTGGTGACGGCGGTCGCCGGCGCGTTCGTGGCGTTCATCGTCGCCCGATACGTCTCGGGGATGACCCGCATCCCCTACTGGCAGATGCTGCGGGGCGGCGCCGGATACCTGATGAGCACGGCGCTGATCTTCGTGCTCACCGCCGCCGCCGGGATGCTCCAGTGGATGAACGTGCCGCACGCGTTCGACTGGCTCGCGCGGGTGGTGCCGGTGCTGATGATCATCCTGGGCGTGGAGGTCGTCCTGACCTTCCTCCTGAGCGCCTACCGGCCGCGGCGGCCGGGAGAGTCGCCCCGTCCCGCGTTCGACAGCCGCATGCTCGGGCTGCTCACGAGCCCCGAGTCGATCGCGAAGACGATCGGTGACACGCTGAACTACCAGTTCGGCTTCGAGATCTCACGCTCGTGGTTCTACCAGCTGCTGTCCCAGGCGACGCCGTCGCTGGTGGGGCTGGCGGCGCTGATCATGATCTTCAGCAGCAGCGTGGTCGTCGTCGACCCGCACGAGGAGGCGATCATCACCCGCTTCGGCCACATCCAGGGCATCGAGGGGCCGGGCCTCACCCTGAAGCAGCCGTGGCCGATCGGACGGGCGTACCGGTTCCCGGTGGACCGGGTGCACGAGATCTCGGCCGGCTCGGTCCGCGGGCTGATCAGCACCGAGAAGCCGATTCTCTGGACCACCCCGCACACCGCGGAGGACGAGCAGTACCTCATCACCGGCGCGTCGGTGACGACCGGGGCCGACGACCGCGCCGAGCCGTCGGAGAGCCAGCGCGGCATCGCGCTCGTCGCCGCGAACGTCAAGGTGCAGTTCCGTGTCCGCGACCTCCGCAGATTCGCGACGAGCGCGACCGATCCGCTGCAGCTGATCCGGGCGATGGAGCAGCGCGAGCGCTGGGACCGGCGCCGCGCGGACTGGCTGGCGTCGACGAAGCCGACCCCCAACCCGCTCGAAGGCAAGGTGCCGATCGACCCCTGTCCGCTGCTGACCGCGGTGGCATCGGGCGTGTGCAGCGCCCACTTCGCCGGGGCCGAGATCGATTCGCTGCTGGCCGAGGGCCGGCTCGAGTCCGGCGGCGTGCTGAAGGACCGCGTGCAGCAGGAGGTGGACCGACTCGGGCTCGGCCTGGAGGTCCTCTTCGTCGGCATGGCGGGCATCCACCCGCCGCAGAAGGGCGACGTCGCGGCGGCCTTCCACGAGCAGATCAGCGCGCAGGGGGAGCGCCAGAGTGCCATCGAAAAAGCCGAACGCGAGCGGATCGGGATGCTCGCCCAGGTCGCCGGCTCGACCGAGCAGGCGATCGCGATCCACGACCAGATCCGCAAGATCGAGCAGGCGATCAGCGAGGGCCGGACCCACGACGCGCTGCACCAGAAGGTGAACGAACTGCTCGCCGTCTCCCAGGGCGAAGCCGCGGAGGTGCTCTACGCGGCGTACGCGGACCGCTGGCAGCACGTGGTCGGTGAGCGGTCCAAGGCGAGCCGCTTCGAGGCGATGCTCGAGGGGTATCGCCTCGCGCCGGAGTATTTCCAGATGCGCATGTACTACCAGGTGCTCGCCGAAGGTCTCGCGGAGGCGCGCAAGATCATCGTGCCGTCGAGCGACATCCCGACGACGGAGATCCGCCTCGACCTGAAGGACCAGGGCACGCTGCCCGATTTTCTGAACCCTGACTGACGTCACGAACCCTGGCATCGCGCCGCGTCACCAAGCCATCGCGGGCCCGGCCCGCTCAACGGAGCAATCGACCGAAGATGAAGAACCGACTCACCTGGATCATCGCGGTCATCGTCATCGCGGCGCTCGCCGCCTACATGTTCATGTTCCAGGTCCGCTACGACGAGAAGGCAGTGCTGGCCAACTTCGGCAAGGCGACCGACGGCAGCATCCGCCAGCCTCGCAAGTGGCCGTACCTGCGCTGGCCGTGGCCGGTCCACCAGGTCCATCGCTATCCGACCAAGATCCAGCTGCTCGAGCGGCAGCTCACCCAGGTGCAGACGGCGGACAACTACTCGGTGATCGTGGCGACGCACCTCGCCTGGCGCATCGACGACCCGCTCAAGTTCTTCCGCAACGTCAACACGCTCGCGGACGCCGACAGTTTCCTGGGAAGCCGTGTCGCCGACGTGCAGGGGATCATTTCGCGCTACCGGTTCGGCGAGCTGTTCAACACCGATACCGATCGGATCAAGCTCGGCGAGATCGAGGACCGCTCGCAGAAGCAGCTGCAGGAGCAGCTCATCGCCGACGACTTCGGCATCACGATCGAGCGCTTCGGCATCAGCCGCATCCTGCTGCCCGAGTCGGTGACGGAGACGGTGTTCGAGCAGATGAAGGAGCGGCGCCAGCGCCTGGCCGAGAACACGCGCTCCTCCGGCGTGGCCGAGGCCCGCAAGATCCGCAGCCAGGCCGCGTCGATCAAGGACCAGATCCTGGCCTACGCGAACAACTACGCGGAGCAGATCAAGGCGCGCGGCAACGAGGAGTCGCAGAAGTACTACAGCATCTTCGCCCGCAACGAGAGCTTCGCGATCTACCTCCGCAAGCTCGAGGCGCTCGAGAAGATCCTGAAGAACTACACGACCGTCTTCTTCCCGGCCGACCAGGTCCTGGCGCCGGACAAGTCGATCGAGTCCTCCATCAACGCCAAGGCCGGCAACTGACCCCGACCCTGACCCCCGACCCCCAGATCCTGAACCCATGGGCGAATCACGCAATCCCTTCGAGCACCATCATCATCATCACGATGATGATCTCGCGCAACCGATGGACCCGGCGCAGGAATCCCTCTCCGACGCGCTGAAGGTCAGCTTCTTCCTCCTGAAGCTCGTCATGCTCGTCCTCGTCGCCTGGTACCTCCTGAGCGGCCTGTTCAACGTCCAGGAGCAGGAAGCCGCCGTCCGCCTGCGCTTCGGCAACATCGTCGGCGAAGCCGCCGACACCCAGGTGCTTCGTCCCGGCGGCCCCTACTTCTCCGCCCCGTTCCCCATCGACCAGATCATCAAGGTCAGGACCAGCCCGCGCACCCTCAAACTCGAGCAGGACTTCTTCCTGCAGATCCCCGAAACCGAGCGCGGCAAGTCGCTCGACGAGCTGGCCCAGCGCGGCGCGCAGCCGCTGAACGCCGCCCGGGACAGCTATCTCGTGACCGGCGACGCGAATATCGTCCACGCCCGGTGGGACGTCGAGTACAACGTCGGCGGCCGTGCGGACGACCCCGGGTACGCGGGGAACGTGATCCAGTGGATCGCGAATCTCGGCGACGAGGCGATCGAGCAGGAGATCGTGCGGGCCGCGGCGCGGCAGGGCATCGTGCGCGTCACCGCCACGCTCACCGCCGATGCGCTGATCAACGGGCTGAGCCCGGCGAACCTGGCGCGGATCAAGTCCGTGATCCAGGACACGCTCAACGAGCTCGAGTGCGGCCTGGTCGTGACCAAGGTCACCTCCTACGATCCCCTGGTGCCCCTGTCGATCCGCCGGGCCTTCAACGAAGTATCGGACGCCGAGACGAAACGGGGGCGCGAAGTTGAAAAGGCGCAGAAGCAGCGCGCCGAAATACTCAACAGCGTCGCCGGCCCGGCCCACCAGCAGCTCTGGCGGATCATCCAGAAGTACCAGGTCGCGTTCGAGGCCAGCGACGACGCGGCGGCGCAGCACCTGCAGGAGCAGCTGGACGAGATGTTCGAGCACCTCAACACGGGCGAGTCCTACGGCAGCATCGACATCGAGGGCGAGGTCGCGGGCATCATCAACGAGGCACGCACTTATCGCACCCGGATCAGCCAGGAGCTCGAGGCCGAGGCGGACACGTTCGACAGCCTCCTCAAGCAGTACGAGCTGACGCCGCGGCTCGTGGCGACGCGCGAATGGGAGCGCGTCAAGCAGAGCGTGCTCGGCGGCCGGGTCCGGATCTTCTACACGCCGGCCGGCAGCAACGTGGTCATCCAGGCGAACCCCGATCCGCGTCAGACCAAGGCGTGGGAAAAGGAGGATCTCGAGGCCGAGGACGTGAAGAAGAAGGAGGCGGCGGCGCCCTGATGCAGCCGAAGTCGCCGGACTTCGGGTTGGCGTCGCGGAGGTCGACGAGGGGGCGCCGCAATCCGGCGAATTCGGCGACGAGAGAACACCGACAGCATGGCCGACACATCGCAACCCATCCCGAACCTCGAATCCGAGCCCGAGACGGCATCGCACCGGGAAGCGGTCATCCGATGCGCGAAGCTCACGAAGACCTTCCGCGACTTCTGGTTCCGCAACCGCGTGTGCGCCGTCGACTCGATCGATCTCGAAGTGCGCCGCGGGGAGGTGTTCGGCCTGCTCGGACCGAACGGTTCGGGCAAGTCCACGACGATCAAGATGATCCTCGGTCTGCTGCACCCCACCTCGGGGCGCGTCGCGGTCTTTGACAAGCGTCCCGAGGACGTGGCGACCAAGAAGCTGATCGGCTACCTGCCCGAGGAGTCGTATCTCTACCGGTTCCTCAACGCGCGCGAGACGCTCGAGTACTACGGGCGACTGTTCCACCAGGGACGCGACCAGCGCCGGCGTCGGATCGACATGCTGCTGCAGATGGTCGGGCTCGAGGCGGTTCAGCGCCGGCCGATCGGGGAGTACTCGAAGGGCATGCAGCGGCGCATCGGTCTCGCGCAGGCGCTGATCAACGATCCGCAGCTGCTGATCCTCGACGAGCCGACGACGGGGCTGGACCCGATCGGCACGCGCCAGATCAAGGACCTCGTGCTCGAGCTCAAGCGATCCGGCAAGACCGTGCTGCTCTGCTCGCACCTGCTCGCCGACGTCGAGGACGTCTGCGATCGCGTGGCGGTCATGTACGGCGGCCGCGTTCAGCGCGAGGGCACGGTCGACGAGCTTCTGACCGAGCAGACGATGACGACGATCAGCACGGAGGTGCTCCCGCCGGAGACGATCGAGGAGATCGAGGCCCTGCTCGCCCGCAAGGGCGTCCGCATCGACAAGATCGAGCAGCCCCGCCAGAAGCTCGAATCGCTCTTCCTGGACATCGTGCACCAGGCGCAGCGGCACGGCGCCGCGACGAGCGGCGCCCTGGCCGGCGGCGAGGTCGCCGAGTTCCTCACCCAGGAGGCGCGCGACGCGCACCTGCCCGAGTCGGTGCAGCCGGCCGAAGTCATCGATCAGCTCATGGCGCCGGACGAATCGGCCGAGGCGGACGGGGCCGGCGCCGACGAGGACGCGCAGACGTCAGCGGAGCACGCCGCGGCCCCCGAGGCGCTGCCTGAGGACCTGCAAGTCGCGCCCGCCGAGGCGGCTCCCGAGGCTGCGCCTGCGCCGCCGGCCGCACCCGTTGCGACGGGGCCCGTGGACCACGGTCTGATCGCCGGGCTGACCGACAGCGAGCCCGACGACGTCGACGACACGCCCGCTGCGTCCGCGGCGGCGCCGGCACCGCCGCCCCCCGCAGAAGCTCGGCCCGAACCCGCGCCCGATCCCGCGCCCGAACCTGCGCCGGAGCCGGAGCCTGAGCCGGAGCCGGAGCCGGAGCCCGAAGCCGCAACGCCGCCGCCTGCCGCGCCGGAGGTCGAGCCACCGCCTCCCGCGGCGTCCGCGCCCGATCCGACGCCGCCACCGGCTCCCGACCCGGTCGAGAAGCCGGAGCCCCCGGTCGACAAGCGGTCTGAATCCGGGGAAACGCCCGATCAATCGTTCATTGACGCCATGACCGACCTCGACGACGTGGACGGCCCGAAGCGATGACCGGATAGGCCGGCCACCCGGGCGCCGGGGCCCGGGAGCACACGAAACGTGGTCTCCCTTTCTGACGGAACGAATCGAACCGGCGCGGACGGGTGCGTCGTAGAGTCCCTCTGGAGTCGACACTGGTGTTTGAAAAACGGTGGGTGATGTGGCTTACGGTGCTGCTCGGGCTCTTCATCGTCCCGATCGCGATCGCTGCGCTGCTTCACGGCCAGGGGCTCACGACTGCAGCGAACGTCCTGACCAGCGTCGGGGTCGTCAGCGGCTACCTGTGGCTCGTTTGCGGCGTCTTCGGGTTCTCCCAGCCCCGATGGATCGTGTGGAGTCTGCTCTACCTCGGCACGGCGCTGGTCGGCGGCGTGCTGTACTGGTCCTTCAAGGCGATTGCGGCCCCTGACGCCGCCGTGTGGATGCTTGCCGCCGCGGGGGTGGCGCGGGCGGTGATGGTTTACCGGTCGTATGCGACGAGGCTTGCCTGGCGCCCCGTCGTGATGGCCCTGACGATTGGCCTCGACCTCCTGGCGCTGGATTTCAGGCTGCTCACGGACAGGTTCGCGGTCGCGGCGATCGCGCTGACCGGCCTCTACGTGATGATCGTGACGTTCCTCGCGGGGCTCTGGCTCATCCGCCGCGTGCTGGCCGGCGGGTGGCCCGTGACGGCGGTGGCCCGCACGCTCATCGACGAGGCGCTGCGGATGAAGATCGTCCTGGTGCTGATCGTCCTGGTGATGCTGACGGTGCCGGTGCTGCCGTACGTCGGCGACACCGACGAGCTGCTCAAGTACCGGATCGCGACGTTCCTCGCGTGGTCGCTCTGGGCGACGGCGCTGCTCATCTGCCTGATGACCGTGTTCCTGTCCTGCTGGACGATCTGCGGCGAGGTCCGCCACCGGCAGATTCACCTCACGCTCACGAAGCCGATCGGCCGTGCGCAGTACCTCCTGGGCAAGTGGCTCGGGATCAACCTGGTCAACATCCTGCTGCTCGCGATCGCGGGCGTCGGCATCTATACCTTCGCGCGGCTGATGGAGCGGCTTCCCGCGCAGGACGCCTATGACCGTGCGTCGATCACGGAGCAGGTGCTGGTCGCGAGGGTCTCGAAGATCCCCGTGATGGCGGGCGCGCAGACCCTCGACGAGCTCGTCGCGCAGCGCATGGAGCGGCTCCAGGGCAACGGCCTCACCGACGTCAGCGCGGCGAGCCGGTTGGACCATCTCAACGTCGTCGTCAACCAGTGGCACACGATCGAGCCGTTCGGTTCCCAGACGTACGTGTTCACTGGCCTGGAGGGCGCGCGCGACAAGGTGGAAACCGTCCAGCTCAAGCTCAAGCCGACCGCCAATAACCGCCCCGACAGCGGCATGCTTCAATTCGCGATGCGCGTCAACGGGCGGCCGTACGGCATCCCGCCGATGGTCGTGAGCGAGGTGCAGGTCATCCCCATTCCGACCGTGCTGATCGACGACGCCGGGCGCCTCGAGGTCGTCATCATCAACCAGAACCCGGCGGACAAGGCGCTGACCCACAGGACGGACATCAGCTTCACGCCGGACGAAGGCCTGCAGCTTCTCTATCGATACGGCGGGTTCGGGCCGAACCTGGCGCGCGGCATGGTCATGATCTGGGTGCAGACGAGCTTCATCGCGATGGTCGGGCTCTCGGCCGGGACCTTCCTCGGCTTCCCGGTGGCGTGTCTCGGCGCGATGCTCGTGTTCCTGACCAGCCTGCTGAGCGGCTACCTCGCCGAATCGGTGAGCGCGTACGCGGGCCTGGGCATCAAGGACGCCGGCCTCTGGGAGCAGATCATGAGCTACCCGGGCGCGTTCTGGACGAAGCTCACCGGCGGCGCGATCTGGGAGGCGGCGAAGGTGATCATTCGCCTGGTCGGCGAGCTGTTCATCGCGTGCGTGCCGTCTTTCTCGCATTACAACCCGACGCCGCTGATCGCCGACGGGCAGGCGGTCGGGTACGGGCTGATGGTCCGTTTCGTCCTCATCGTCGGCGTGGTATGGACCGGCGTCACCGCGTTCGTGGCGATGCTGATCTTCCGGACGCGCGAACTGGCGCGGGTGACGGTGTGATGACCAGGAACCGATGGCTTCAACTCGTTTCGTTCGTCGCCATGGCGGCGTGCCTGGCCGGCGCGGCCCTCGTGAGCGGTCCGATCGACGAGCAGCGCGTGGCGCTGCAGCTGACCTACAACACCGAGACGGGCGAGGAGGTGCCGCCGGGCATCGCCCTGTCGCAGGCGGCGCTGGGCTCGTTCCGCGGCCTTGCCGTGGACCTGATGTGGTACCGGGCCACCCAGCTGAAGCAGGACGGCAAATACCGCGAAGCCAACGAGCTGAGCCAGTGGATCTGTCTGCTGCAGCCCCGGTTCGAAAAGGTCTGGGTCTTCCACGCCTGGAACATGTCCTACAACATCTCGGTGGCGACGCACACGCCCAGGGAGCGCTGGCAGTGGGTCAACAAGGGCATCCGGCTGCTCCGCGACCAGGCGCTCGACGCCAACCCCTCCTCCGTGCTGATCAAGAAGGAGCTGGGCTGGATCTTCTTCCACAAGATCGGGGCGATGAGCGACGACCAGCACTGGTACTACCGCAGCCGGCTGGCCGAGGAATGGCAGATCCTGCTCGGCTCGCCGGAGGGGCTGACCGGCGAGGAGGCGATCGCGCGCATCCTGAAGGTGGCCGAAGCGCCCGATGACCTCAAGATATTGCGGCAGGACACGACCGTCGCCGAACTGCTCGATCACCTCGCCACGCTCGGGTACGAGCCCGACGAGCGCCTGCTCGTCGCCATCGGCAGGATCCAGCTGTACCGGGGGCTGCGCGGCGATCCGCGCCTCGTGCCGGTCATGGAGGGGCCGCTGGCGGAGGGCCTCCCCGCGCTGGTGGCGTACCTGCGGAAGCTGGTCCTGACCGGCAGGTACAACATGGACCCGGCCCGGATGCATGAGCTGATGGAGCGGTTCGGGCCGCTCGACTGGCGACACCCGGTGGCGCACAGCGCGTACTGGTCGCAGCTGGGCATCGACGCGGCCGCGCGGACGCGCCGCAAGAAGGACATCGACCAGCTCAACACCGACCGGCTGATCATTCACTCCATGCAGACGCTCACGGGGACGGGCCGGCTTTCCTTCGACCCGTTCAGCGACGTGGTGGACATGCTGCCGGATCCGCGGTTCATCAAGTCGTACGAGCGGGCCCTCGAGGCGGGCATCGCGCGCATCGAGAGCGAGGAATGGGGCAAGGGCACGAAGGACAGCTATGACTCCGGGCACGAGAACTTCGTGACCCGGGCGATGTGGCTGTCGTACATGTACGGCGACGAAGCGCAGGCGCGCGAATACTTCGAGCAGTGGCGCCGCGAGTACCGCGAGCTGCATCACAACCGGAAGCGGCGCGACATGACGCTGCGCGAGCTGGTGCTCGACGAGA
>NYZC01000097.1 GCA_002686995.1 Phycisphaeraceae bacterium
CCCCGGCCTCCAGCACGCCGTCGGGCAGCGCCTGGGCGAGCACGCCCGTGTAGACGGGCACCAGGTCCTCCGACTCGATCGACTCGGCGCTCAGTCGCTCGTCGAGCAGCAGGCCGACGATCGTCATCCGGCCGGCGACGTCCATCGGCTCCAGGCGCGGCAGGGACCAGGCACCCGCCGCCGGAACGTTCCGCTGCGCCGCGATCTTCAGGACGACCATCCGCGCCGTCGGTTCGCGCAACGTGACGTCGAGCAGCCGTCGCGCGCCGTCGGCACGGACGGTCCACCGCGCGACCTCGGGGGCCGCCACCTTCGTCACGTCGAATCCTTCCGGCACCGCGAATCGAAAACGATCGACGGGGCGGTGCATCACGTCCATCGACATCGTCGCGTGCAGCCGCTCGTAGGTCTCGGTCTTCTCGTCGATCAGCACGCCGCGCGCGACGACGAACCGCTCACGTCGCAGCAGCCGGCTGTTCAGGGTCATGGCCAGGTTCAGCGCGCCACGCGGGGGCAGAAGGTCCAGGCGCGTGACGTCCCGATCGGGATCGAATCGGCGCCCGACCACGGCTGCGCCGCTGCGTACCTCGACGTTGCCGCCGACCGTGAGTCGAAGGCGCGTCGACGCCGCGTCAGGCAGCCGGACGTGCAGGACCTGACGGGCCGCAAGCGTCCGGACCGGCGCGACCATGTCCAGCTCGAGCCGGTGCCGGCCGACGCCCTCGACAAACAGCGTCAGCGGGCCCGTTCCGTCGGGGGAAGCGCGTCCCAGGGGCGCCGGCCCGTCACCGAGGGTCGCGCGCCGCAGGCCCACGCGCGTCAGCGCCATCGGCACGGCGTGCAATCCCGGCTTCATCACCTCGATCTCGATCGCGCCGCGCAGCGTCGCCCGCCTCCCCAGCACCTCGACGTCGTACTCGGCCGCGGTGACCGTGACGGCGCGCGGCATTTCCGGCGTCGGTGCACGCTGCGCCGCCGCCTGCAGCCGCTCGAATTCGCGGCGCGTGATCAGCACGCGCGAATCGTCATCCTCAAGCACGACGTCCAGCTGCTCGAACGGCACGAACAGCTCACGAACGTGCCGCTCCACCGGCGGCACGATGTCCGCCGTGGTTTGGCGCCGAGTCTCCGCGCCGGTCGCCAGGCCGCACAGGCACAGACATGTCCACGCCCAAATCAGCTTACGCATCGGTCCGGCCCCCCTCTTCCGCCTCATCCTCCCCGCCCGCTGCGGGATCCGGCGGCGGCCCGGCGGGTTGCGGTGTCGGCCCGGCCAACGCGGCAAGCCGCGACAACCGCGCCGCGCGACGGGCTTCCGCCAGCTCGCGCACCGCCGGATCCCGCGGCCGGACCCAGGCCTGGTGGTGCACGATCCAGAGAACGGCCACGACGAAAACGGCCAGGCACAGCGATCCGTCGATCAGCTGCCGCGAGAGGGTCGGCATGAACACCCCGAGCAGGACCAGCGCCGCGACGAGCGCGCCAATCGCCATCCACCGCGCTGCGGCGCCCCGCCGCAGCAGGGCGACGCCGATCGCAAACAGACACGCAAACACCAGCAGATGGAGCCACCTGTCGCTGAACGACGTCAGGGTCAGCGCCGCGGTATCGTCCGACGTGGGGCGCAACGCCGAGAAGAGGTACCGCCGCCCGTCCACTTGAAAATCCTGGTTCGGCAGAGCTCGGTCATCCACGCCTTCCGCGACCCACCTGCGCAGATCGTCTTCGGTGCGCACGGCAACGGGCTCGAAACGCATGATCGGCCGCAGTGCCCACCGCAGCTCATGGGTCCATGGCCCGCCGGTTCCCAGCAGCGCCCGCTCGCGGGGGAGGTAGACGGACAGGTACACCTTCTGAACCGCCGGGTCGCTCGGGAAGACCGGCAGGGCCATGCGCGAGCCGCCGCCGTCCAGCCGATATCGCAGCTCGATGAGCAGCGCCTCGTCCGGACTCTGCCCGACCAGCGGCACGAAGTATTCCCCCTCGGCGCCGCGTTCGAGCGTGACGTTCTGTCCGTTGATGCGCAGCGGGCCGGTGTCGAACTCGGCATCGATCGGCAGGCGCAGCGCGACGCGCTGGCTGGCGCTGCGCACGCGGTAGAGCGCCTGGACCATGATCTTGCGCGAGCGCGTCGCGACCATCCGCACCAGCGCCCGCTCGATGCTCGTCGTCTTGACCTGCTGCAGCTCGTACCGCGTCGCGGTGATCGACATCGTCCAGTCGTCCTGGAACTCGAACGCGCTGGCCGCCCCGTCCACGGCGCGCCCGCCGATCAGGTCGTGGCGGGGGTCGATCGGGCGCATCCCATCGAGCTCCGCGGGGCGCACGTCGATCGTTTCGGATTTCGCGAGCACGATCTGCCCCCAGGCGCGGTCGACGTTCGCCGGCCGAAGCCGGGGCACCTGCAGCGCGACGTCGCGCCCCGCGTCGAGCTTGCCGATCTTCTTCTCCCAGCCGAGCACGACCTGAAACTTCCCCATCAGCTCCGTGTCGCCGCGGAACGACCAGGCCCGGTACCCCTCGGGCAGATCCGCAGGCGGCGGCTCGATCACCCGATCCCGCAATCCTTTCGACTGATTGCGCAGTTCGGCGGACACCTGTTCCGGCACGTCGACGCGTACCGATCGGACCGGGCTGTAGCGCACGTCGAAGTCGAACGCCGCCTCGCTCTTCATGACCCCTGAATCGATGCGCACGACCAGGACCTGCGCGGCCGCCACGTGCGGCCGGCGACGCTCCGCGGTCAGGGCCAGTTCGGGCGCCGCGTCGGCATAGGCCAGTGCGATGACCGGACGCAGCCCTTCGCCGCCGACGCGTTGCGGCATGCCCTGCATCGCCTTCTCGAAGGAGACGGTCCGCGCCCCGTCGATGCGCGGGGCGTCGACGCGAAGGCTTTCCGGCGCGTGGATCACGAGCCGGCCCGACTGCCGCGCGACCGAGCCCTCCGACGCCCGCGGCAGATCCAGGTCGAGTTCGATTGCCCGGCCGGTGGCCTTGAGCAGGTCGGGCTCGGCGAGTCGCCGGTGCAGGTCGAGCGCGAGACCCACGCGGCCGGTCGCCTGTCGCGAGAGGTTCACCTCGAGCGTCTTCCGATCCGCGCCGTCGCGATGATGGCTGCCCACCGCAACCGCCTTGACGTTCATGTCGGCGGCTTCATAGCCACGAACCTGGCGCAGCTCGTAACCGTCCGGCACGTCCAGGTTCAGGCTGAACACGCCCGCCCGCCGGATCTCATAGATCGCGCGCAGGGTCATCTCGAGCCGCTGTGGACGGAGCCGCGCCTCGACGAGCATGTCGGCGACGATCCGCGGCCGAATCTTCTCGACGCGGAAGGCCAGCTCATACGGCGGCGCCGCGTACTGGTAGGCGAAGGCCCATTTCTTCCGGGCGAGGTCGGGTGGCAGTTTTCCCGCGTCCACCTGGAACAGCCCGGTCCGCGCGACCGGCTCGGCCCGCAACGCGGGCGCGACGTCGATCACGACGATGCCCTGCTGACGGCTCACGGCATCGGCCCTGATCATCGGCACGGACGAGGCACGGCCCGCCGCGCGGTCCTCGAACCTTTCGAGCTCGACCACGAGACGCTGCTGCCGGCGCGCCGGCTCGAACAGCTGCACCGTGATCCGCTGCCCATTCGGCGCAGGCGCCACCGACCACTGTCGAACGTTCTGATCGAACACGTTGACGACCTTCTGATCCTCGGGCACGTCGAGCGCAAGCTGCGACAGCGCGGCGCGGCTGATGTCGTACTGCAGCCGGCCGCGCGTGCGCACGACGCCCTCGTCGATCGTCACCTGCTGCTGCACCTGCACCGTCGCGAGCGCCGCGAGCCCCGTCGCGCCCTCGGCCCGCGGCGTCCAGTCCATCCGCACGGTGTCCGCGGCACCGACGAACGCCATGAGCACGGTGCGCCGGTCCTGCTTCTCGTCGGGCGGCGCGCTGGCGGCGATGAACGGCCGGATGTCGATCCTGACCCCGGGCTCGTCGACGACCACGCGCCACCGGCTCACCGGCGCGCGCGGCGGCTGGAAGGAAACACTGTTGCGTCCCGGCGCCTTCTCGTAGGCCCGGGCGTACTCCAGCTCGAGGTCAATTTTCTGCGGCCCGCGCTCCCGGTTCTCCCAGAGCAACTGGTATCCGTGACCTTCCTGGCGAAAGAGGCGCGCCGGCGCGCCGTTGATCGAGGCCCGCGCGATCGCCGACCCCGGGGAGCCGAAGCGGCACCGTGACCCAGCCCTGCCTGAGCACCTCGATCCTGATCTTCGCGACGACGCGCACGACGTCCTCGCTCACGGTGACCTCGCTGTGCATCTCCGTGATCAGGTCGCTGACCGGCGGGCCCGCGGGCGGCACCGGTCCGGCCTGGTCCCGCGCGGCGCGCCACAGTTCGATGAAGCGCTCGTAGGGCAGGAACACCCCCCGCTGCTCCTTTTCGAAGACTTCGCGCAGCTTCCGATAGGGAATGTAAATGCTCTGCTCACGGACGCTCGACCCCGGCGTCGTCGCGGGCTCATGCTGTGGAGCCTCCTCCCCGCGGACAACGGCCGGACCGAGCGCCGCGATCGACAGCCCGACCCACGCGATGAACGTTCGAGCCCGTCTGATGCCTGGTTTCAATTTGGCGCCCTTCGAATCAGTGACGTCGGAACGTGACGCGACCTCCGAAGATCACCGCAGCGCCGCGCACTTCGCCAGCCGTCGCTCGATGATCGCTTCAGTCGCCCGGTAGAGGGGGCCGCCCACGCCGCCATACATCGTGCGCAGCTCCCTGGCCGTGATGCCTTCCGGCAGGTCGTTCGCCGGCGGAAACAGTGCATCGACGGTGAACTTGCCGCTGAGTCGGCGCTGCATCGCGCGAGCTGAAGCCTCGTCGCGCGTCGCGGCCCGGGCCAGCATCGTGCCGGCGCGATCGGCCATGAGATCCGAGAACGAGAACCCGCTGCCGCCGATCCGGGCGTCGAGCTCCTCCTTGAGCAGGCCCACGGCATCGCTTGCCGCCTCTGACGACAGCAGCGCGATCGCCGCGCTGATCCAGTAATGCCGGGTCCAGTCGTTACGGCCGCGCAGGCGCACGCGACTCGTATACCTTTTCGCCTCGCGCCGCAGCTCGCGATCGAGCACGGGGCCTACGAGGAACTCCACGCGGTGGTGACCCAGCAGGATCGCCAGCGCATAGATCGCGGCGCGGTTCTCGAGCTCCGGACGGCTCGTCTTCGAGCGTCGCTCGGCCTCGCTGAACGCCGCGTGCACGAAATGCACGAACCGCTGGGAACCCCACGGCACCTCGCGACCTGCGTCCACGAGGTGACGCACGTGCGCACGGGTGGCGGTGAGCAGATCAGGATGCGCGCCGAGGCGCGCGAGCAGGTTGGGTAGCGTGCGGCTGCCGAACTGGCCGCGGCCGTACACCAGCTCGACCGCGCCCTGCTGCGGGCGCAGCAGCTTGATCGAGGCGAGCACGTCGCGCGCGTCGGCATCCTCCTGGATGGTGGCGATGATCCAGGCGACCAGCTGCGACCGCAGGAATCCGGGCAAGGGCACCGCTCCGATCCGCAGCTCGTCAAGCTCGACGTCGAGCACGCCGCGCACCACCTCGCCCTCGCCGGCGACGGTGACATTCGCATAGCGCGAGGTCAGAAACGGCACGTCGAACGAAGCCTGCAGGTCGAATCGGCGCCGGTCGAACCGGACGCGCGCCCGCCGCGGCACGTCACCGATCGACAGGCCCCAGGTCAGCAACCGATCGACGTCGTCCTGGGCAAGCAGGAGTCTTCGCGCGTGCACGCCGAACTTCGGGTGGTAATGCCCCGAGCGCAGCTGCCGGACGAGTCGTCGCTTGTCCTCGCTGCGGATCGGCGCGACGTCGAACGGCAGGCGCTCGTCGACCAGCGCGAAGTGAACCAGCGCCAGCGCCCCGGCGCCGATCACCAGCAGCGCGGCCAGCAGTTGCCGCAGCATCCAGCGCGCGGGCTTCCGGCCGCGGGCCACCTGGACGCCGATCCAAGCGCCGAACAGGCCGCACAGCGTCGCGGTCATGAGGGGCAGCGGCGCGAGCAGGGCATCGCGCCGGACAAGGTGGAGCGCACCTGCGATGGCGGCCACCAGCACGATGCACAGGAGGTAGCGGAGCAGCCTGGCGCGCAGCGCGCGGGGGCGCGGCAGCGCCAGCGCGGTCAGCAATCCGACCGCCGCGAACCCTCCGGCTTCGACCAGGACGCCGGAGACGAGCTCGACCAGCCACCGGACCAGTTCGCTCGTGTTCTGGAAACCCCAGAAGGTCGGCGCCGGCAACGCGGGACGGGTAAGCAGACCGATGAACACCGCCGTGATCACCAAGGGAAGCAGGACGATCGCCACGCGGCATCGCCAGCCGAACCGGTCGACCGGCGGAGCCGGATCGCGACCTTCGCCGGCCCCCGTCACCAGCAGCGCGGGAGCGTGCTCGGACCGACCGCCGACGGCCACCAACCCGACGGATGATGGTTCGCGTTTCATTCCCGACGGACCCTCCATGGCCCCATGCACGGCCCGCTCCCGGACCGGATCCGACGACTGGCAATTGGATGCGACGGTCAAGATACCCGAATTGACTCCCTTGCGGGGGTTGCCTCGCCTGCTCACGGGCAGCCGGATGGACCTGCAGATGCCCCTCCGCGCGGATCGATCACGGCGGATTCCTCAAGTACGTCAGGCGCCGACGATCCGTGCGACGGCACCGGCCGGATCGGCGCCGCGGCGCCC
>NYZC01000098.1 GCA_002686995.1 Phycisphaeraceae bacterium
AGCTGGCGGACCCGATTCGACGCGCGCCCCCTACCGGCCCCGGCACCGCTTTCTGCGAGTGCTCGTCGCGGCCTGGAAGTGGCTCGTCGCGGCGGTGCTTTCCGCATCGCCGGTGACCAGCGTCCTGATCGTCGGATGGGTGTACCGGCTCATGCAGCGAAGCGCGCTGAGCACATGGCACCGGCTCGGCGCGTCGGACGAGTCGTTCACGGCATTCCTCGACCGCCACGACGATACGAGGGCGCACGTTCACTGGCCCAACTGGATGCTGGGGCAGCGCTGGACCCGGTCGATCCGGGGGGGCGACGCCGCCGCGAGCCCTGCCGTCGTTCGCCGCATCGCCGGGGCGCTGGCAGGATCGGCCTGGGTCAACTTCCGTCTCGGCGTCGCCGGTGTCTTCAACACCTGGGTGCTCACCCTGCCTGCCTGCGCCATGTGGCTCTCCGCCTGGTACGCGGGATGGAACAACTCGTTCCACAAGGGTTACGAGCAGGCGTGGATCGGACCGATGACCGGCTGGATCGGCGTGCTGCTGTTCATCGGGGCCATGGTTTACGTGCCGACGGCCCAGGCGCGGCAGGCCGTGACGGGACGGTGGCGATCGTTCTACCAGTTCGGCCTGGTGTGGCGGCTCATCCGGCGCAGCCCGTGGAAGCACGCCGCGCTCGCCGCCGCGTACTGTGCCCTGTCGGTGCCCGTCATGGTCCTCAAGACGGTGCCGATCGGCTTCGACCGGATCGAGGATTACGAGCAGATGACCAACGCCCAGGTGCTGGGGATGCTCGATCGCTACTTCTTCTGGTGCGCGGTCGCGGTATTCGCGATCTTCACGGCCCTTCGACTGTGGGCGGCACGCATCTACGCCACGACGATGATCGGCGCCCTGCGCTGCGGTGCCGTGGCGCCTGGCGAGCTTGCCGACACGGAGCGGCGATGGCTCGGTCGCCTCGATCTTCTCGAAGCGCCGCCGCGACCTTCACGGCACGTCATCGTGCGCAGCCTGGGGTGGGCCGGTCAGCGCGCGGGACAGGTCGTGGTCGCCGGGGCGCTGATCGTGATCTGGTTCGTGTTCGTGGCGCAGATCTTCGTGTCGGAGTTCCTCGTCTACCATCCGGTCGTGGGATGGATGAACCAGCCCCTCGTGCAACTGCCCTGGTTCCGCTACGTGCCCCAGGCGCTGACGGGGTCTTAGCGAGCGTCGCGGCGTCACAGGCGCCCCGCCCGCCATGTTGCGTCACGGGACTGATTCAGCGACAACCGTGTGCATGGCAAATCAAACCCGCACGAAGCTCATCGTCGAGATCGGCGAGAACCACCTCGGCAACTGGAACCTCGCGAAGGGCCTCGTGCGCGAGGCGGCCCGCGCAGGCGGCACCTATGCGAAGTTCCAGACCTACACGGCCGAGCAGTTCGGCCGTGACCACCGGTGGTACGAGGACTTCAAGGTCGTCGAGCTCCCGGAATCGATGCATTTCGAGCTGCAGGAGACGTGCCGCGAGAGCGGGATCGAGTTCCTCAGCTCATCGTTCACGAAGCGCTCGAACGCGTTCCTCGTCGACCGGATGGGGCTCACCGAGCTCAAGATCGCCTCCAGCCGCGTGCCCCGGCTCGAGCTTCTCGAGGACGTGAACCGTCGCGCCGACCAGGTGAAGACGGTCTACCTGTCGACCGGCGGCTGCACGATGGACGAAATTCGCGCCGCCGTACGCGCTCTTGACAGGATCGAGCACCTTCACCTGCTCCACTGCATCAGCCAGTATCCGACCGAGGACACGAACGTAAACCTGCGCATGATGCTCGATCTGCACCGGGAGTTCCCGGAACTGCCCTTCGGCTACAGCGACCACAGTCGGGGCATCGAGGCCGTGTGCGCCGCCGTCGCCATGGGCGCGACGGTGATCGAGAAGCACTTCACCTACCACGTCGACATCCCGGGCGACGACCACGAGGGCGCATGGACGCCGCAGACGCTCGCGGAAACCGTGCGCCGCCTCCGGCGGATCGAGGAAATGCTCGGATCCGACCGCAAGGCGCCAATCGACGGCGAAGCGTCCGCCCTGCCGGCGCTGCGCGCGGATCTGGGCGAGGTCGGATTCGACAAGACGTAGCCGCGAGCAGGCCATTGAATTGAATTGGGTGTAACCCGCGCTCCATCGGCGACCGGAAGTGACGACGTGATGGTGCGCCGCACTCAGACCAGGCTCTGTCTCAAAACTCTTCCTGGCGTCGACCGGCTGCATCGCCCGCTGGCGGCGTCGGCCTCCATCGACGATGCACGGCGACATCGCCTGCTTCGGCCTCCTTGCCATCGGACGATTCGCTCGGTCTTGGGCCCGCGGCAGAGTTCTGAGACAGAGCCTAGGTTCCGATCGCCTTCGACCGATACCGCGCGACCACCTCGGGGATGGCCTTTTGCATCCTCTGCGGGGGCAGACCGGCGAGGATCAGCTCCAGCTCGTCGGCCACCATGCGTCCGATCTCGTGATAGGTCTCCTGCAGTCCGCCTGCGCGGTGGCCGGAGAGGATGACGTTCGACGCGCGGCGAACCGGATCGTCGGCAGGCACCGGCTCCTCGGGGAAGACGTCGATCGCGGCGCGGATCCGGCCGCGGTTCGCCTCGGCGAGAAGCGCCGAGAAGTCGGTGTTCTCCGAGCGGCCGACTAGAACGACCGACGCTCCGTCGGGAAGCAGGGCGAGCTCGCGGGAGCCGATCAGGTGCCGGTTCTCCGTCGTCACCGCCGCGATCAGAAACAGGACCTCGGATCGCCGCATCAGCTCGTCCAGGTCGACCGGCTCGGTCTGCATGGACTCAAGCACGTGCGCGTGGACCCAGGGATCGTGGACCAGGATAGAGCAGCCGAACGGGCGCAGTAGCGGCAGCAGGGCGCGGCCGACGTTGCCGCAGCCCAGCAGGCCGAGCGTGCGGCCGCGGAGGAGAAAGCACCCTTCGTTGGAAGCTGCGCTGTACCTCTCGTTGCCCTGGCGGAAATCGGCGTCGTGCTCGACGATGCCCCGGGCGAGGGCGAGCGCCATCAGCAGGGCCATCTCGGCCACCGCGGGCGCGAACGCGGGAGCGCACGCCAGAACATGGATGCCGCGCTGCTGGCACGTTTCGTAGTCGATGTTCGGCAGGAAGTTCCCCTCGACGTTCATGATGACGCGCAGCTTCGAAGCGCGGTCCAGGCGCTCGGTCGGCAGGTCCGTCTGGCCGACGATCGCCACGGCATCCGGCAGGTGGTCGTCGATGTGGGCGGTGGAGGCCCGCTCGCCCTCGTGCCACAGGACGCGGCCCATTGATTCGAGACGCCGCCGGTCTTCGGGCCGGAAGATCAGGTCGAGGCGGCGCGGGTGGGGGTCAAGGATGATGAGGGGTTGGTCCGGCATCGATCGCCACCTCCAGTTAATGCACGAACTTCACTTTCCCGAACCGCTCGGGATTGAGAAACCATCCGAACGTCACGCTCCACGCGCTCAGCTCGCGGACCGGCGTTCGTTCCCGGCAGAAGTTCATGCGCCACGTCTCGCCGGTCTTCGGCGGGCCGCCGAACATCGCGTAGGGCAGCATCAGCTCCACGGCCCACGAATTGACAACTAACGACTGGCTCAATGACCAATAGCCCAACACGGGCTTCGCCCGCAAGTCGAAAAGCTAAAGGTCAAAGGTCGAAAGTCGAAAGAACCTGACCGGCCGGCGCGGTGGGGCATCGACAGTTCCGATTTCGACCTTCGACCTTCGACCTTCGACTTCTCGTCACCGTGACGAGAAGTTACACCGGAAGAATCAAATCTCATCTTCCCGGTCACCGCATCAACGCAGCCGGATGTCCGGCGGTTCGGCCACGTAGTCGGCGATGGTCACGGCCGCGTCGGGGTGGTTGCGGACGAGCGAGGTCGGACAGCGCGCCGACACCGGACCGTGCAGCACCCGACGGATGACGGCCGCCTGCCACGGCCGATTGCAGTAGAGCCGGATGCGCTCCGCCGCGAGGATCTCGCGCATGCCGACCGTGATCGCCCGGGTCGGGATGATCGATATCTCCCCGCCCACCGTGTTGCTGTTGATCGTCCGCGTCTCGCGCGACAGGGTCAGCACGCGCGTCGGCCGCGCGGCGAACTCCTCGACGTCGTCCGGCTCGTCCGGCTCCGGCGGCTCGTTGAACGCGATGTGGCCGTTGATGCCGATGCCGCCGTAGCAGACGTCGACGCCGCCCCGCCGTTCGATCGTTTCGGCGATCGCGCCGGGATCGGCGGGATCCGGAAAGACGCGATGCGCCGGCGGCGGCGCAATATCCGGCGCGATGCGGTCGTAGAACAGCCGGTCCATGTAGCCCCGGAAGCTGAGCGGATGCGCCCGGTCGACCCACCGGTCCACGCCGTACAGGTATTCGTCCAGGTATTCGTCCATGTTGATGATCAGGGCGCGCCGGCAGTCGAGGCGCCGGGCATTGATCATGGCGGCAAGCAGCGGGAACTGGTCCACCGGCCCGACGGGAAGGATCATCGTTACGTCCGGTCGGGACTCGATCTCCCTGTACAGCGCTTCGGCGAAATGCTGGGCGACGCTCTGCATGTCTCCGATGACGTCGACGGCGACCGGAGTCCCCTTGCCAAGTCGCTCGCGCTCGACCTCGAGGTAGTCGGGGAATTCGAATGAGCTCATTCTGGAGCGTTCCCTCTTCCGGAAGGTGCCGAACTTGCGATGCGTTCACCCCTTCGTGACGATCAGCGTTGTTTCCGGTTTACCCATATTAACACCGTGTGAACTTCCTGGACGAGAGAGGTCCTGCCTCCGGAAGTCCTGTGCGCGGTCATCTGAAGTCTGGCGGCCTCAGCGACCGCTTCTGCTCGATTCCCACTTGCCGTCGCGTGGGTCGTAGGGATCGCGGTGAGCCGGAAGCCGACAAGCAGGACCAGCGTCCATCGAATCTTTCGCGGGCTCGGACTCCCGGGTCTTCAGTCGATCGCCTGCATCATCGGCGCGATGCCGATCCACGGCGCGGCGAGCGACATGAGATCCGGCTTGAACGAGCCGGTCACTTTCATGGTCTTCTGCTTCGACCCGATCCGAATCGACTCCAGCAACTCCGTCACCGGCTGAAACATGCCCGCCATCGGTCCCATCTGCGCCATCTGCTGAAGCTGTGTCTTCGCCGTCTGCAGCTGCGCGTCCAATTGCGCGCTGAACGCCCGGACCTGGTCCGCGTCGGGCCCTTCCGCCTCCAGCGACATCGAGACCACGCCGTCTTCCTGCGTCGCGTCGAACGCGATGTCGCTGAAGGTGTTCCCGAACGCGGGCTCGTCGCGGATCGAACGGGGAATCGTGCCACGCGCCCAGACGAAGCTTGCGGGCGCCACCTTTCGAACGAGCGCCGTCATCTTCGCGTTGCGCTCGAGCGGCTTCTCGCGTCGCTTCAGCCCGGCCAGCATCGCGCGTGACTCGTCCAGGTTGTCGCGGCCCGGCGTGATCAGGATCGCCAGGTGCCGATCGGACGGCATGGCAATACCCACTTCCTCGTCCGGACGAAGAATGCGGCCGCCATCGTCCGCCGCGGTGCCTTCGTCCTGCAGCCACTGGCTGAACGCCGGTGCGTTGTAGACGCCACGAAAGATCACGACGAGCTTTCCCGAGCCCTCGTCGATGTCCTCGGTCATTCCCGCCACGACGGAATCGACGCGCAGGTTGCCCGTCTTCTCGAAGACCTCGATCAGCTTCGTGGCGATCATCCGCATCGGATCCTCGGCACCTCCCCCCATCGCCTGCAGCATCGGCATGGCCTTCCGGACGGCATCATGCAAGGACCCCACGTCCGCCCCTGGCTGGTCGAACAGACGGGCTTCGGCAACGAGCCCGCACGACTCCGGCAGCCTCCAGACATCCGATTCCCCGCGCTGCGCCGCGCGCCGCCAGGGTCGCCCCTCGATCCTTGCGACAGCACGTTCGGCGTATTCGCTCTCGAACGGCTTTCTGGACGGTTGCAGGCGCCGCAGCACCTCGAGGGCGCGCTCGTCTTCAAGTTCGCCGAGCGTCCGGATGGCCATGAGCCGCCTGATCGCCCCCGCCTGGCGGTTCGATTCGAGTCGATGGATCAGCTCGCGCGCCCGTGCGGCCACCTCCGGATCCGATGAGTCGGAGGCGTCGCGCAACTGCGGGATCACCGCGCTGCCGTGCGCCGCGATCTCTTCGCCGGCCGCGTCGCGCACCTTCGGAATCGCGGAGCCGAGGTTCTCGATCTGGCGCGACACGTCGGGCGTCTCGGCATCAGACGATGGCAACTGCCGCAGCATGCCGTCGACGTTCACCGCGACATTCTTGACCTGCCAGTACTGCTCGGCCGGCAGCAGGTCGAGCGCGTCGAACCCCCCCCCCCCGCCCAGCAGCATGGCGAAGGCCATGACCGGTAGAAAGCTCATGCTCATCATCATCGCCTCAGTTTAGGACCCCGCCCGCCTCGGTGCCCTATCACGAATCGAGAGCGGGACCGGGACGGAGCGGAATACACCACCAGCACAAGTAGCTTCGAATTCATCAGGCACCCACCCTGAGCTCTTCTGTGATCATCGTGTACGGCCCTTCCGGAATCACCGCGATGCGGGCGTCTGGATTCTCGGCCGCGAAGGTATCGACGAACACCTGGCAGCGCGCCGCCGCGTCGCCCTGGCCGAGCACGGGATTCACGCCCAGCTTCGACTGCAGATCGGGCTCCAGCCCGTCGGTGACGAAGCGCAGCCGGTCGACGCCGATGCGCTCGAGCGTGCGCGTATGCATCTGGTATTGCCACTGGTCCTTCTCGACCTCGTCCGTGCTCGAGATGTGATTCAGAAAGCCCTTCCAATTCCGTCCCCATTGCAGCATCGTGCGCGTGTAGGGCTCCGATCCGATGCCTTCACCGCAGTCGCTTGCGACGAGGACGATGGTCTGCTCGTGCATCGCGAGCAGCGGCGTCACCATTCCCTTGACGGTCTGGTAGAAGGTCTGGTCGAGCGGATAACCGCCTCCGTTCGTGATGATCAGGTCGTACGGAGCATCCACCCGGGCTGACGTCCACTGCCCGACGCGCTCGGCGCCGGCAAGGTGGGCCGCCTCCATGTCGCCGCAGAAGAACGCGGCCGGCCGGCGCTGTCGGTCGATCGCCACGTTGACCAGGAAATCGACGCCCACGGTGTGCGCGACGCGGAGCGATTCCTCGTGGCAGGGGTTGCCTTCGAGTCGGCCGGTCGTGCTCCTTGGATCGGCCATGATCGGAAAGCTGTGAAAGCGCCGGACCGTCGCGGCATCGGCCAGGCCGGGACACACGCCCTTGCGACCGCCGGAATAGCCCGCCATGAAATGCGGCTCGATGAGTCCGGTGACGATGCGGAAATCGGCTTCAACGAATCGGCGATTGATGCTCACGGGCGGATCGTCGCGGACCTGCACGAGCGTGGTCGCGTCTTCAGCAAGATGGTCGATCACCTCGAGGCGTCCGAGCAGTTCGGTGCCGAGCAGCTCGATCCGCTCCTGGGGCGTGCTCGGCCGGTGCATGCCGGTGCCGATGATGACGACGGCCTGCTCGTCGCTGATCCCGGCCTGATGAAGCTGTTCCATCAGTCCGGTCACGATGACCTCGTTGGGAACCGGTCGCGTGATGTCGCTGATCGTCACGGCCACCGAGGCGGGCCGGCGATGCGCGAGCAGTTCGGGAAGCGGCGCCGCCCCGATCGGCTCGGCCAGCGCCGCCCGCAGCGCCGCGGCGGAATCGGCCAGACCCTCGATCGAATCGCCTTCGAGGATCGTCACCGTATCGGGCACCGAAATCGTCATGCCCGTGCGCCCGTAGAGGATCCTGACCCGCGTGCTCATTGGGAAGACTCCGCCCTGTCGCCGTTCCGTCCATCCGAATCGGACCGCACGAGCCGACGGGCTTCGGCCATCGCTTCATCGTAGACGCGGCGGACCGGCAGGCCGGCCGTTTCCGCGGCCGTTCGGCAATCGTCGTGCTCGGGCACCGCATCGACGATCTCGCCGTCGATCCGCTTGAGCTTGATCCGGATCCCGCCCGCCGACGTCTCGATGCGGCCCATCTCGCGTTCGGCCTCGTGTCGGCGCACCGGGTGGATGCGCACGCCCAGCGTGGTCGTCTCGCGCAGCAGGAGGTCGACGAGCGCCGCCTCGCGATCCGAGGTGGCGAGCACCGACAGCAGCACGCCCGGGCGGCCCTTCTTCATCTGGATCGGCGTCATCCAGACGTCGCGGGCCCCCACCGCGAAAAGATGGTCGCGGACCGCGTCGTAATGCTGCGGATTCATGTCGTCGACGTTGGTCGCAATCTCGATCATCGCTCCCGCCGTCGCCGCCGTCGCGGCCGTTCCGACGCAGAGGCGCGCCACGTTCGGCCATGCGCAATCCCGCCGCCCTGCCCCGACGCCGACGCGCTCGATCCGCATCGAAGGCGTCTCGAAGCTCGCCAGCGTGCAGACGAGAGCGGCGCCGGTCGGGGTGAGGCATTCGCCCGGTCCCGGAGACGGGCGCGTCGGCGCACCGGACCGGCTCAGGATTTCGAGCGTGGCGGGCGCGGGGACCGGAAGTCGACCGTGCATCGTGTCGACCCAGCCCTCGCCCAGCGGGACGGGACCGGAGAACAGCGCCTGGATTCCCAGCGCCTCGAGACCCGCAACCGCGCCGACGATATCGATGATCGCGTCAAGAGCGCCGACTTCATGAAAGTGAACGCGCTCGATCGTCGTGCCGTGCACCGCGGCTTCGGCGGCCGCCAGGCAGCGGAACACTTCGATCGATCGATCGCGTACCGATCGGGGCAGGTCCGACGGCTCGATCATGCGCTCGACGTCGGCCAGCCCGCGATGGTGGTGCTGCGCCTTCGCGTCGACCTCGACAAGCGTGGCGCGAAGCGGCCCCTTCATCACCTGTCGCGCGGTCATCGACCATTCGTCCCCGGGCAGGCCGAGACGTCGAACGGACGCGCGAAGCGCATCGATCGTCAGGCCGGCGTCCACCAGGCAGGCGAGAAACATGTCGCCCGAGAGTCCGGCCGGCAGATCGAAGTGGCCGATCATGCCCGCCCCTCGACGGTCAGGTCGACGGTCGGCGCCGCAGCGCCGCCCGCGCGGTAACCGGCAAGGTCGAGGCAGACGTGGCGGTAGCCCACGGCGCGCAGGCCGGCGGCGATCTCGTCCCCTTGCGAGACGGCGCGCGTCATGTCCGCCGTCTCGAGCTCGATCCGGGCAAGCTCGCCATGGTCGCGCACGCGAAACTGGCGGAAACCGAGTTCGACCAGGACGTCTTCAGCCCGCTCGATCCGCTGCAGCAACTCGAGGGTGATCGGCGTGCCGCGCGGCACGCGCGACGATAGGCACGCCATCGCGGGCTTGTCCCAGACGTCGAGGCCGAGGCGGCGCGCGGCGCCGCGCACCCGGTTCTTTTCGATACCCAGTTCGACGAGCGGCGAACGGACACCGTGACGGGATGCGGCCGCACGCCCCGGACGATCGTCGCCGCGGTCGCTGGCGTTCGTACCGTCGACGATCGTGTCCCAGTCTTCGTCGTCGGCGATGTGCCGAAGTCGCCCGTAGAGCTCGTTCTTGCAGTGGAAGCAGCGGTCCGCGCGGTTCTCCGCGTAGTCGGCGTCGAGATGCTCCCGGGTATCGACGACGCGATGCGCGGCGCCGAGCCGGCCCACCACGGCAAGTGCGCTCTCGAGCTCGCGCCGGGGATAGCTGGGCGATCTTCCGATGCAGGCCAGCGCTCGCGGCCCCAGTTGCTCATGGGCAACGGCCATCACCAGGGCGCTGTCGACGCCACCGGAAAACGCGACGAGCACCGACGGTCGTGACCGGAACCAGTGGCGCAGCGCCGCCAGCGCCCTGTCGTGATTCGCGACCGCCTTAAATGATTTCGACTCGGAAGTCATCGTGAACCACCGGCAGACCCGGTGCGGCCGGCAGGCTGATGTTGCCTTCCGGCAGGCGCAGCCGGCGAATGCTGCTCGCCGCGACGCCGAAGGTCGCGCCGCCGTTGTTCGCGTCGACGATCGGCAGCTTCACGGGACCGATCGTCCACCCGGCGATCCGGGCGTCGATGAACGCGGGATCGGCGCTGCGTCGGAACCCTCTCACGTTCACGGCCCCGATCGAGCCGGAAAGGTTCGCGAAGTCGCCCGTCGCCGCCGGCAATCCCGTCTGGCCGGTGCGTACGCCCGCGAAAAGATTGGACCGGACCATGGCGAGAGCGTCAAATCTTCCGATTCGCTCCGCGGCCGTCACGTCGAGGCCCGCCGCGGCGCCCTTCGACCGGAACCGATCGAGCACCGCCACATCGATGCGGTCCTGGCGCCCGTCGGTGCTGGCCCAGGTCGTCACGCTTACCGAGCGGATCCGATCTGCGGACAGATCGACGTCGCGCACCGACGCCGCCTGGAACCTGCCGACCAGGTCCGTCGCCTCGACGCGGAGCCCGTTGACGTCGGCGCGTGCGCGGAAACGGTCGAGCCGCGTCACCGCCACCTCGTCGTCGGTGCCGTCGCCGCTCGACCAGCTGCGCACCGAGATGCTCCTGACGTGACCTGCCGTCACGTCGAGATCGCGCACGTCCCGGGCCTTGACCCTGAGCTTCGTGCGCGTGTCGCCGTCGAGATTGAGCAGCGAAAGCGTGCTCGGGCCCGTGACGTCGCCAAGCTTCGCGTTCCTCAGCGTCTGCTGCAGCGTGACGTCGCCGGCAAGCTGCGATCGGCTCAGGTCCAGATTGTTGAGGCCGCCATTGACCTCGACCGAGCCGATCAGGCTTTCGACGCCGCGCCTGGGGCGGACGTACACGCTCGATCGCCGCGAGGTGCCTTCCGACCGCAATGACACCCTGCCGTCCGGATCGATCGAGACGATCTCGGAGAACCCGACCCCGATGTGCGCGTATTCGACGCCCTGGACGTGAAGCTTCGTGGACCTGCGGCCCCCGAAGCGCCCGAAGCGCCAGACGAGTTGGCGCTCCAGCCCGTCCACGGCCGTGTTGTTGTTGACGTCGGTCTCGACGATGTCGGCGCCGGTCTTCACGACGGCCAGCACGTTGTAGAGCGCCGGCAGCACCAGGTCGGTGAAGCGAACGAACCAGTCCATGAACATCGCCGTGTCGCCGATCCCGAGATCGACCGTCTCGGCAACGCGCGTCAGCAGCGGATCGGAGTCGTCCGCGACGAGATCCTCCGAGAGGACGAAATCGACCGTCACCACGCCGGTGGCGGCCGCGTTGCCGACGTTCGTCACGGTCGCCGCCACCTTTGCGAGATCGCCGGGCAGGATCGTGGTCGGCGCCATGACCTTGTCGAGGCCGATGACGAGGTCAGGTCCGACGCTGGGGCCCAGGCTCTCACCGAGGTGATTCGTGGGATCACCGTCGCTGATGGACGTGCCGGTGCCGGGATCGGTGACCGTGATCGATCCTGTGTTCGTGAATGGGCCGGACGCCGCCACGCCGTCCGCCGTGAACTGCCACGTTTCGTCCAGATCGAGCAGGCCGTCCATGTTCGTGTCGCCGACGTTGAAGCCGCCGACCTCGACGGGTGCCGGCGTGAGGTCGTCGCCGGTGTCGCCTGGCGTGCCCGCATCGTCGACGATCTCCGTGATCGACAGCGGCACGTTGCCCGGGTTGCTCACCAGGTACGACCACGTCACCGGCGTACCTGGTTCCAGCGTCGGACCCGTCGGACTGTCCGCGTCCTCCTCGGGCGTCGGGTTTGCCGGGTCGACCGGGTTCGTCG